>JAIQGG010000002.1:1200000-1500000 GCA_020072785.1 Terriglobia bacterium
ACGTGGCGCGGCACCCCAACGCCGACGGCCAGACGCTGACCCGGCTGAGCAAGGATCCCAGCCAGCCGCTGTGGTACCTGGTGGCCTTCAATCCCAATACGCCGCTGCAATTGCAGCGGCGGTTGCGCGACCGTCTGAAGCGCCTCGGCGAATCGCACCCTTCCAGATAACGCTCCGCAAGTTCTCGGGACACGCGAAGAGTTTGCCCGCTTCGCGCCGGCAAAAGTCGAAGTTTTGCTCCGCGCGCGACTTTCGGGGAGAAGAGTACAATGCCCCCTGGTGAGGCCCCCCGCGAGGGGCTCGTCAGAGGCGCGCAGTTCATGGACTTTCCCGAGCGGTTTAATGTGGCCGAGCATTTTCTGGATGTGCCGGCGGCGCGGCATGCGCATCGCGTCGCGATTGTGGGCGAGCCGCGCCAGGTGACCTACGGCGAGCTGGCGGCGCTGGCCAACCGCGTGGGCAATGCGCTGCTGGAGCTGGGGGTGCAGCGCGGGGACCGCGTCCTGCTGGTTCTTCCCGATTCCGCGGAATTCATCGCCGCCTTTTTCGGCGCGGCCAAGATCGGGGCGGTGCCGGTGCCGGTGAATTCTTTCGCGCGGCCGGCCGATTATGCACATTACGTCTGTGATGCCGAGCCGCGCGTGGCCCTGGTGCACGGATGCGCGGTGGCGGAGTTCCTGCCGGCTTCCGCCGAGCGCCCGCAGATGCCCATCGTACTTGTGGGGGCCGAGCGCGCAGAGACGGGCGGGGTACGCTGCCTGCAGTGGCGGGAGTGGCTGCACGGAGCGAGCGAGCGCCTGGCGCCGGCGGAGACCACGCCATTCGATACCGCGTTTTTCCTGTACACCTCGGGGAGCGGCGGTACCCCCAAGGCTGCCGTCCATCAACATAAGGACATGCTGGCCACCAGCCGCAACTACGGTCAGGGCGTGCTCGGGCTGCGCGAGGAGGACATCCTGTTCTCGGTCTCCAAGCTGTTTTTCGCTTACGGCCTGGGCAATGGCATGTATTTCCCCCTATCCGCGGGGGCGCAAACGCTGCTGAATCCGGAACGCACGCAGGTGGGGACGGTGCTGGAACTGGTGCGGCGGCGCCGCCCCACGGTGTTTTTTGCCGTGCCCACGTTGTACGCGGCCATCCTGCGGGAGGCCGAGGGTGGGCGCAGCAAGATTGATTTTTCTTCCGTGCGCCTGGCGGTTTCCGCGGGGGAGACCCTCCCGGCGGAAATCTTCGAGCGTTTTCGGCGGCGCTTCCAGCTGGAAATCCTCGACGGCATCGGCTCGACGGAGATGCTGCACGTGTTCCTCTCCAGCCGGCCGGGGCAGGCCAGGGCCGGGAGCTGCGGGGTTCCGGTGCCGGGCTGCGAAGCGCGCATCGTGGACGATGCGGGCGAGGCGGTGCCCGACGGGGAGCTTGGGAACCTGTGGGTCCGCGGAGACAGCGCGTTCGCGGAGTACTGGCGGATTCCCGAGCTGACGGCGCGGACCAAGCGCGACGCGGCGTTTGTTCCCGCGGGGCATGCGCGGCTCCAGAGCGGAGCGGCGCAAGAGAAGTGGGTGGTTACGGGAGACAAGTTCCTGCGCGACAGCGATGGGTACTACCACTACTGCGGGCGCGCCGACGACATGCTGAAGGTCGCGGGGATGTGGGTTTCGCCGATGGAGGTGGAGAACGCGCTGCTGGGGCACCCGCAGGTCGCCGAGGCCGCGGTGGTGGCCGCGGCGAGCGCGCAGGGGCTGACCTATGCGCTGGCTTACGTGGTGTTGCGCGGGGGAGCGCCGGAGCGGGGCGATCTGGCCGCGGAGATCCGCGAGCACGTGAAGGCCCGCCTGGTGCCGTACAAGGTGCCGCGCGAGGTGCGCTTCGTCCGCGAGCTTCCGAAAACGCCCACGGGCAAGATCCAGCGCTTCAAACTGCGAAATAACGGCGGGCGCTGAGGGCTGCCGGGGCAGAGACAAATTGGCTCTTGCCGCCCGCCAATATCGTGTAGAATTGGCAGCAAGGGAGAGACAATGCTGCCGCTACAACTGCAACCCGAAAGTCACGTCCCCCTCTATGTGCAACTGCGCGACCAGCTGCGCGCGCTGGTGCATGCCGGGGACCTGCGCCCCGGCGATCGCATCCCGGCCAGCCGCGAACTGGCTATCCAACTCGGCGTGCACCGCACCACGGTCGCCAACGCCTATGCCGAACTGGAGGCCGAAGGGCTGATCCAGGGGCACGTCGGCCGCGGCACGTTCATCCGCGGCAAGGGAACGGGGCTGAAGATCACTCCCCCGGCGCCTCCGGTGCTCAATGGCGCGGGGGGCATTCGCTGGGAACTGCTCTTCGCGGACGAGCGCGGGGAAGAGGCCCTGGCGCGGCTGACGGCGGCCGCTCCGGAAAATTCAATTTCGTTTGTGATGGCGCGTCCTGCGGAGGAGTATTTCCCGGTCGAGGAGCTGCAGACCTGCGTCAACACGGTGCTGCGCCGCGAGGCCACCGACATTTTGAACCTGGGCCCGTCGGACGGCTACCCGCCGCTCAAAGAGCAGCTGTTGGAGCTGCTGCGGGAAGAAGGACTGGCGGCCAAGGATGAAAACCTGCTGATCACCGACGGCTGCCAGCAGTCGCTGGATCTGATCTGCAAAGCCTTCGTGCGCCCGGGCGATACGGTGATTCTCGAAAATCCGACGTATCCTGGGGCGCTGGCAATTTTCAATGGGGCGCGGACGCGCTGCCTGAGCGTGCCGGTGCGCACGCAGGCGGAGCCGGGCAGCGCGCTGGGCCTGGACGTGGAAGCGCTGGAGGCCACGCTGGCGGCCAACCGCGTGAAGCTCATGGTGCTGACGCCGGACTTCCAGAACCCCACGGGGACGTCCATGCCGCTGGCTTCGCGGCGCAAGGTGCTGGAGCTGGCGGCGCGGCATCAGGTGCCCATCGTCGAAGATCACGTCTATGCCCGGCTGCATGCCCACGAAGAGCGCATTCCCTCGCTGAAGCAGCTGGACCGCGGCAACCTGGTGCTGCACATTGACAGCTTTGCCAAGGTGGCTTTTCCGGGGTTGCGGGTGGGGTGGATGGTGGCGCCGGCGGCGGCCATCGAGCGGCTGCGGCTGGTGAAGCAGACTACCGACCTGCACACCGACCAGCTGGCGCAGGCCACCCTGGCGGAGTTTCTGCGGCGCGGGCTGTTTGCCAAACACCTTTCGCGCATGCGCAAAGTGTACGCCTCGCGGCTGGCGGCGCTGGATGAGGCGCTGCGCAAGCAGATGCCGGAGGGGGTGCGCTGGGCGCGTCCGGAAGGCGGGATGTGCTTCTGGCTGGAGCTGCCGCCGGGGTTCGACGCCAGCGAACTGCTCATCCACGTGAAGGAGCGCGGAGTGCTCTTCGCGCCGGGGCGCTATTTCTATGTGCAGGCGCCGCAGCCGAATACGCTGCGCCTGGGCTTTGCCGGGCTGGACGAAAAGCGCATCGTGCGCGGCGTGCAGACGCTGGCGGAGATGCTGCGCATCGAAATGCGCAAGCGGCAGCGCGGGGTGCGCCGGGCGGAGCGCAGCCGCGTAGCGCTGGTGTGAGGCGTTGAGGCGCGCGCGGGCGCCGGCAAGAGAAGCAACGGGAAGCGAGGAACACGTGGGCGATTTGGTGCGGCTGGAACCGAAAGCGACGAATCACTGCTTTGGCTGCGGCGGGGGAAACGAAGCCGGCATGCAGCTGACGTTCGAAGAGGATGGCGAGCGGCGCAGAATTCAGGGGCGGTTCACGCTGGGCCCGCGCTACCAGGGCGGGGGAGGGATGGCCCACGGCGGAATTATCGCGCTGCTGCTGGACGAGGTCATGGGCAAGGTCTGCAAGTTCAGCAACGCGCGGGCGGTGACGGCGGAGCTGCAGATCGAGTTTCTGAAGCCGGTGCCGGTGAACGAGGAGATTGTGGTGGAAGGCTGGCAGGACGAAACCAAGGGAAGAAACCTGCATCACCGCGGGGAGATCCGCAACGCCGCCGGCGGGGTGCTGGCGCGGGGGCGGGGGCGCTTCGTGGCCATCGCGCCGCGGGATGCCGCGCTGGCGGAGCTGGGATGCAGCAGCGAAGTGAAGATGGGCGAATTTGGATTTGACAAGAAGAGAGGAGCGCAGTCATGACGGCACAGGGTGCAAGCGGAAATGGAAACGACTGGCGGGTGAAGGTGGGCCTGGCCGAGATGCTCAAGGGCGGGGTGATCATGGACGTCACCAACGCCAAACAGGCGGAGATCGCGGAAAAGGCCGGGGCCTGCGCGGTGATGGCGCTGGAACGCGTGCCTTCGGATATCCGCAAGGAAGGCGGCGTGGCGCGCATGGCCTCGGTGAAGGTGATCCGTGAGATCATGGCCACGGTGACGATTCCGGTGATGGCCAAGGTGCGCATCGGGCATCTGGCCGAAGCGGAAGTGCTGCAGGCGCTGGAAGTGGATTTCATCGACGAGAGCGAAGTGCTGACGCCCGCGGACGAAGAGAACCACATCTGGAAGCACGATTTCCGGATTCCGTTCGTGTGCGGGGCGCGCAACCTGGGCGAGGCGCTGCGGCGCATCGCGGAAGGCGCGGCCATGATCCGCACCAAGGGCGAAGCGGGCTCGGGCAACGTGGTCGAGGCGGTGCGGCACATGCGCACCATCGTCAGCCAGATGCGCAAGCTCACGACGCTGCGCGACGACGAACTGATGAAGGAAGCGAAGGAACTCGGCGCGCCGCTCGATCTGATCCGCCAGGTGGCCAAAACCGGCAAGCTGCCGGTGCCCAATTTCTCGGCCGGCGGCATTGCCACGCCCGCGGATGCGGCGCTGGTGCGGCGGCTCGGCGCGGAGGCCGTCTTCGTCGGCTCGGGCATTTTCAAGTCCAGCGATCCGGAAGTGCGCGCCAAGGCTGTAGTCAAGGCCACGACGCACTTCGAGGATGCGAAGGCCATCCTGGAAGCGCACGAGGAGCTGGGCGAGGCCATGCCGGGGCTGGACATCCGGCAGATCGACGAGAAAGACCTGCTGCAGACGCGGGGTTGGTAGTAAAGAAGTTAAAAAGTGCAAGAGTGCAAGTGTGGGCAGGGTCGTCCAGAGTTGCTGGCCTTTTTCTGACTTTTGCACTCTTGGACTTTTACACCTTCCGTACGAAAGAGAGAACCGGGAGAGTTTTCCGACCATGAAGATTGGGATTCTGGCGGTGCAGGGAGACTTCGAGGCGCACGCAGCGGTGCTCCGGCGCCTGGGCGTGGCCACCGTGCTGGTGCGCACGCCGACGGATCTCTCTGGCTGCGACGGCCTGATCCTGCCGGGCGGGGAGAGCACCACGCAGCTGCAGTTCCTGGAAGAAGAGGGGCTCGCGGAACGCATTCGGCGCTTTGCGGCGGAGGGCGGCGCGCTGTTCGGCACTTGCGCGGGGACCATCCTGCTGGCGCGCGAGGTGAAGAATCCTGCGCAGGGTTCGCTGGGCCTGCTGGACGCCACGGTGTTGCGCAATGCTTACGGGCGGCAGATCGCCAGCGCCGTAGTCCGCGGCACGTGCAAGGGCAAGAGCGGGCCGCTGGAAATGGTCTTCATCCGCGGCCCGGTCATCGAGCGCGCCGGCCCGCGGGTCGAGGTACTCGCCGAATATGCGGGGAAACCCGTGCTCGTGCGGCAGGGGCGCATCCTGGCCGCTACCTTCCATCCCGAACTCACCGCCGACACCGCCGTGCACGAACTTTTCCTGCAGCTGGCCGCGTCGCGCGAACCGGCCGAAACCACCGCCGCAAACCAGTAAGCAAGGGCCCGCTTGCCGTACCCGCGGCATGCGCAGCGCTCAACAGTCCTCTTGCCGCGCATACCCAAGAAACGTCAAATTCGCTATAGTCGGATGCGCAGGGACTTTCCATGGCCGCTGGCGCAAACTCCCGGGTGAAAGTGCTGTTCATCTGCATCGGCAACTCCTGCCGCAGTCCGATGGCTGAGGCCATCGCCCGGCAGGACGCCGCCGACATTATCGAGGCCACGAGCGCGGGGCTCTCGCCGTTCGGGGCCGTGGGCTGGATGACCAAGAGCACGCTGGAGGCGAATGGCTACTCCACGCAGGGGCTGGACTCCAAGGTGATCGCTCCGGCGCTGTGGGACGCCGCCGACCTGGTGATCAACATGAGCGGGCGAGCGCGGGAGAAGGCGTTTCTTTCCTGGGAAAAGGTTGAGGACTGGCGGGTGGAAGATCCCTATGGCGCGGATGCTGCCCAGTATCAGAGAATCTTCGGCGAGATCGAGCGCCGAATTGCGGAGCTCGCGGAAAAATTGAGACGCGAGCGGGAAACGCCGCAGGGCTGACACCCTGCACGGCAGAGGCACGGATTGCGCCGCGAAAAAACCAGCGTATCGCAGGAAGATTATCTGAAGGCGATCTGGGAGATGCTCGAGGAAGACCAGACGCCGATCAGCGCGCGGCTGGCGGAAGAGCTGCGCGTGACGCCGCCGGCGGTGACCGCGGCGCTCAAGCGCATGACCCGCGACGGTTACCTGCGCGTCGAGCGCAGCGGGCGCATCGATCTGACGCGCAAGGGGCGGCAAGTGGCCGGGCGGCTGGCGCTGCGTCACCAGCTTGCGGAGATGCTGCTGACCGACGTGATCGGACTTTCCTGGGCGCGCGCGCATGACGAAGCCGAGCGCCTCGAGCACGCCATCTCGCCGGAAGTGGAAGCGCTGCTGCTGAAGCGCTACGGCAAGCGCAGCGCCTGCCCGCACGGGGTCCCGCTGCGGGGCGGCGTGGCCAAACTGCGGAAACAGGGCGCCGTGCTGCTGGCCGATCTGCAGGCCGGGGAGCAGGCGGAGATTCTCTGCGTGTATGAGAAGGACGCCAGGTTTCTGGAGTTTCTCGAAGGGCTGCAGTTGCGGCCCGCGACGCGCGTCGTGGTGCGCAAGCGCGAATATGACGAAACCATGACCCTGCGCGCCGCCGGCCACACCATCCACCTGGGCAAACCCGCCACCACGCGCATCTGGGTGCGGCGCTCCGCGGCGTGAGAAGGCCTGCGCCGCCCGGCGCCTTGCAAATCGGTGCGAATGCCACTAGGGTAGCGGCACCGGAAGTCGCGTTTTGCCGCGCGGCAGCCACAAGCGGCGGTTGCAAATCGCCGGGAGAAGACCCATGCAGGCAAACACGACTTTGACCGCACGTCCGCCGCGCTATCACTGGATTCTGATCATTCTCGGCGCCGTTCTCGCGGGCTCGCTGACGATTGCTCTGGCGCAGGCACAGCAGAAGGCCACGAACCAAGCCACCTTCCGCAAGCTGGTGGACGATCTGTGCGCGGCGTGGAGCACGGGCGACGCCGACAAGCCGGGCGTCTTCTACGCCAAGGATCCGAAACTGGTCTTTTACGACGTCACCCCGTTCCAGTATCGCGGCTGGCAGGAATATCACGACGGCGTGAAGAAGGAATTCTTCGACAAGCTCGCGAGCGGCACCCTGACGGCCGGGAGGGACTTGCGGGTGACGCGGCGCGGCGGCGTGGCCTGGACCACCGTCTCGATGCACTACACCGAAATCGCGAAAGACGGCAAGAAAACGGAATCGGATTTCCGCGACACGCTGATCTGGGAACTGCACGGCGGGAAATGGCTGATTGTACATGAGCACATCTCGGCGGCGGCCTCCTGAAGCGGCGGTGGAGCTGAGCGGAGCATGCTGAAAGGGCTGCGATTCTACTGGACGGCGGCGCGCGGCTACCGGCTGCGGCCGTGGCGGAGCCCGTACCTGCGCTGGCGGCTGGAAACGTTTCTGGGGCCGGAAGCAGCGGACCTGGATGCGCGGAAATTCTTCCGCATCCTGTGGCGCTACCGGGTGCAGCTGGGGAGTTTCCTGGACTGGGCGGCGGAGCGGCAGCGCGCGCAGCGGCGCCAGCGCCCGGCATAATAGTTGACCGCTTCGCGGTCGCGCATACAAAGGCCGCGCGATCGAACAGCGCGCCGGCGTGGCAGTTGGGCCGGAAGACCGGAGTGGGGAGGTCGCGTCGCCTATGTGGGAGCAGAACTACACCCCCGTTGCGCACAGTCTTTGGCTTTCCGCGCTGGTTGCGGCCATTCCCATCTTCGTTGTGCTCTATCTCCTCGGGCTGCGGCGCAAGCCGGCGTGGATCGCCGCGCTGGCGGGCCTGGCGAGCGCCGCGGCGCTTGCGGTGGGCGTCTATCACATGCCGCCGGGCGCGATGCTCAGCGCCACGGCGTATGGCGCGGCCTTCGGCCTTTTCCCGATTGGCTGGGTGGTGTTCACCGCGATTCTGCTTTTCCGCCTGACGGATGCCGCGGGACAGTTCGAATTCCTGAAAGATTCCGTGGGCGGGCTGGCGCGCGACCGCCGCTTGCAGGCGCTGCTGATCGCCTTTGCCTTCGGGGCCTTTATCGAGGGCGCGGCGGGGTTCGGGACCCCGGTGGCGGTGGCGGGGGCCATGCTGGTGGGCCTGGGTTTCTCGCCGTTTTACGCGGCGGCGCTGTGCCTGTTGGCCAATACCGCGCCGGTGGCTTTCGGCTCGATCGGCACGCCGGTGCTGACGCTGGCGGCCACCACGGGTTTGCCGCTGGACCGCCTGAGCGCGGCCGTGGGCCGCATATGCGCGCCGGTTTCGCTGATTCTCCCGGCCTACCTGATTCTGGTGATGGGCGGGCGGAAGGCGCTGCGCGGGGTGTGGCCGGCGGCGGCGGTCTGCGGGGTGACCTTTGCCGCGACGCAGTTTGCGGTTTCCAATTACGTGGGCGCGCAACTGACCGACATTCTCAGCTCGCTGGCGGCGATGGCGGCGCTGGTGGTGCTGCTGCGCGTCTGGCATCCGGCGGACACGTTCCGCCTGGAGGGCGATGCGGCGGCGGAGGCCGCTCCGCCGCGCCGCGCGGCGCGGGAGGTCGCGCGGGCCTGGGCGCCCTATGCGCTGCTGGTCGTCTTCGTCCTGCTGTGGGGGCTGGATGCGGTGAAAACGAAGCTCAACGCCTGGAGCATCGTCTTCGCCTGGCCGGGGCTGCACAATCGCGTGCTGCGCATGCCCCCGGTCGCGGCCCATCCTTCGCCGTACGCGGCCATCTATGCCTGGCAGTGGCTCGCGGCGCCGGGGACCGCGTGTCTTCTGGCGGCGGTGCTGGCCGCGCTGCTCTTTCTGCGGCTGCGGCCCGGGCAGATTGCGGAAGTCTTCACCGGGACGGCCAGGAGCCTGTTCTTCGCGGAGCTGACCATCGCGGCGGTGCTGGCGCTGGCCTTCGTGATGAATTATGCGGGCGCCACGGCTACGCTGGGGCTGGCGTTCGTGGCCACCGGGCGGCTCTTTCCGTTTTTCAGCGCGCTGCTCGGCTGGCTGGGCGTGTTTCTCACCGGTTCGGACACTTCCGCAAACGCGCTCTTCGGGAACCTGCAGGTGGTGACCGCGCATCAACTGGGGCTCGGGCCGGTGCTGATGGCCGCCTCGAATTCCAGCGGCGGGGTGATGGGCAAGATGATCAGCCTGCAGAGCATCGCGGTGGCCGCGGCCGCGACGCGCTTGCGGCATGAGGACGAAGCGCGCCTCTTCCGCTTCGTCCTGCGCCACAGCATCTTCCTGGCCGCGGTGATCGGCGCGATCGTGGCCGCCTACGCCCATTGGGGCGGCGCCTGGACGCGCTAGGCAGTAAGCAGGGGACAGTAAACAGCAGGCAGTAGGCGGTAAACAAGTGTGTGGCCGATGGCATACGCCTAGTGCGCCGGGACAGACTTGGGGCGCTAATGGTTTTAGTACGGAAGAGGAATTTTGATCCCCTCCTACCCCTACACCCCCCGTTGTGATGAAAAGAGTGCGGAAAGTATTGAAAAGAAAAGGTATAGGTGTGCGCCGTTGTTGCAAAGAGTGCGGAATAGCATGAAAAGAAAGGAGATAGATCTGCTTCGAGTTAGAAGCTTGAAGGGAAAGGGGGCGGAGAGGCTGTGGCGAGGATAGCAGAGCGAGATGTCGCGCGACGCCTGTAGGGGCAGGGCGGGAGCAGGGGGTGAGACTCACGACGCATGTTAACAGATGCATAACTTGGATGTCAATTGCATAATGAGTTAGAATTCGAATGGCCTGTGGAAAATGAGCGACCGAGGCGCGGGGGCGTACTTCGTCGAAGGAGGGACCTCCCGGAAAAAGATAGGGGAGGGATTCCCAAGCGCCGCCAAAATGAATACAATGTATGCAGATGTAGTCAGGAGGGTTCGATGGCGGGAGAGAAAATCCTTACGCTGCGGCTGGACGGGGGGTTGCGGGGCAAGCTGGACAAGCTCGCGGTGGCGATGCGGCGATCGCGGTCGTTTCTGGCGGCGGAAGCGATCCGCGACTATGTGGCCCTCAACAGCTGGCAGATTGAGGAGATTCACAAGGGGTTGGCGGAAGCGGAGCGCGGGGAGTTTGCAAGCGAGAGCGAAGTAAAGCGCGTAGCGAAGAAGTGGGCTCGGCGTGCGCGTTAGATGGCTGCGGACAGCACTGGCCAATCTGGAAGCGGAATACATTGCGGAAGATAATCCTGCCGCAGCGGGGCGTGTGGTGCAGAGGATTTTGCGCGCCGTGGATCTTCTCAAGGAGAATCCAGCGATGGGCCGGGCGGGGCGAGTTGCGGGGACGCGAGAGTTGGTGGTCGCCGATACGCCGTACATTATTCCGTACCGGGTTCGCGGGGACGCGGTGGAAATCCTGCGGGTCTTTCACGCGGCCCGGAAGTGGCCTGGGAAAGTTTGAAGAGGGAAGAGTCATGGCGTAATAGGTCGGGTGCCCCCTCGATTTTGCATGTGGGGATTTTGACTTTGACTTTCTCTCGATTGAATCGCAGTAGGAATTTGAATCAATTGCCAGGAACCTGAAACGCGAAAACGCCGGACTCCCGACAAGGTCGGGATAAATTCCGCCCGGCCCTTACATGGAGCTGCCGGATGCTCCTCTTGGACCATCCCAAGTACTTTTCCACCCCGAGCATCCCGTCATGACCAACGCAACCGCCAGTCATTCCGCAACGCCCCCATACCCCCGTCCTCCAGCGGATGTATACTTCAAAAAGAGGAGGGTCTATGGAAGAACTCAAGGTCCTCCAGAAGTCCCCCGCACTCCACGAAGCGCGCTGGTGGGAACCCGAGCCCGAAGGGCGCGTCCACTGCTACCTCTGCCCGCGGCACTGCCACATTCATCCCGGGCAGGCGGGCTTCTGCTTCATCCGCGTCAACGAAGGCGGCAAGCTCTACAGCCTGGGCTACGGCGCGCCCGCGGCGCTGCAAATCGATCCCATCGAAAAGAAGCCGTTGAATCATTTTCTGCCCGGGACGCGGATCTTCTCGATGGGCACGGCGGGCTGCAACATGGGCTGCTTCTTCTGCCAGAACTGGAGCATCTCGAAGTCGCGCAGCGACCAGTCGCGCGCGCAACTGCTGCCGCCGGAGGACGTGGTACTGCTGGCGCTGCGCCATGGCTGCCCCTCGATCGCCTTCACCTACAACGAGCCGACCATCTGGGGCGAGTACGTGGTGGACATCTGCGCTGCGGCGAAGGAGCACGGGGTGAACACGGTGATGGTTACCAACGGGTATGTAACCTACGAAGCCTTCCACGATATTTTCGATCACGTGGACGCCGCCAACGTGGACCTGAAAGCTTTCACCGAGAAGTTCTACGGCAAGGTCACGCTCACGCACCTCAAGCCGGTGCTGGAGACGCTGCAGTTTCTGAAGAACGAGACCAACCTCTGGTTCGAGATCACCAACCTGATCATTCCCACGCTCAACGACGATCCGGCGGAGACGCGCCAGCTGGCGGAGTGGGTGGTGGAGCATCTGGGGCCGGACGTGCCGCTGCATTTCACCGCCTTCCACCCTGCTTTCAAGCTGCAGGATAAGCCGCCGACGCCGCCGGAGACGCTGCACCGCGCGCGGAAGATCGCGCGCGAGGCGGGGGTGCACTACGTTTACGAAGGAAACATCTACAGCGAGGGCGCGCACACCTACTGCCCGAAATGCGCGGCGCTGCTGATCCGGCGCTCCTGGCACGACGTCCTGGAAAACAATCTGCGCGACGGCGCGTGCGGGAAGTGCGGGTTGGCCATCGCCGGCCGCTGGGAAAATCCGCACGGGAAGACGGAAAGAAAAGGCCGGCCCAGAGACGCAGAGATCGCGGAGAAGTACGGCCACTTGAACCTGTAAGGGCGGAATCCGTAGTTCGCCGGCAGGTATGCTTCCAGTGCACGGCAGGGGGGCGCGGGATGGCCGACCGGCATCGCGTGGTGATTCTGGGAGGCGGGTTCGGCGGGCTCCATGCGGCGCAGGCGCTGAAGCGCGCGCCGGTGGACGTGACCCTGCTGGACCGCCGCAATTTTCATCTTTTCCAGCCGCTGCTCTATCAGGTGGCCACCGGCTCGCTCTCGCCGGGGGAGATCGCCGCGCCGTTGCGCAGCGTCTTGAGCCGGCAGAAGAACGCGCGCGTGCTGCTGGGCGAGGCGCAGGATGTGGATCCGCAGGCGCGCCGCGTCCTGCTGCGCGACGGAGCGGCCCTCGAATACGACACGCTGATTGTCGCGACCGGCTCGGAAGCCTCTTTCTATGGCAACGAGGCCTGGAGCGAATGGGCGCCCAGCCTCAAGACGGTCGAAGACGCCACGGCGATCCGGCACAAGATCCTGTACGCCTTCGAGCGGGCCGAACGCGCCGCGAGCGAGGAAGAGGTTCGCGCGTGTCTTACGTTCGTGATTGTCGGAGCCGGGGCGACGGGTCTGGAGCTGGCCGGGGCGCTGGCGGAAATTGCCCGGCAGACGCTTAAGAATGATTTCCGGCGCATCCGCCCGCAGGAAGCGCAGATTATTCTGCTGGAAGGCGGGCCGCGCGTGCTGGCCGCTTTCCCTGAAGATCTTGCCGCGAAGGCGGAGAGTCTGCTCACGCGGTTGGGCGTGCGGGTACTGAAGAACGTGCAGGTCACGGCGATCGAGCGTGATGGCGTGGTTTACCGGAGCGGGCAGGAAACGGGGCGCATCCAGGCGAGGACCGTCCTGTGGGCCGGGGGAATTCAGGCGACGGAGTTCGGCAAGAGGCTCGCCGCGCGCACCGGCGCGGAAACCGACCGCAGCGGCCGCATGAAAGTGCTTCCCGACTTGTCGCTGCGCAATTTTCCCCAGATCTTCGTCATCGGTGATCTAGCTCTGGTGCACCGCGAGGACGGCCAGGCGCTGCCCGGCGTGGCGCCGGTGGCCATGCAGGAGGGCAGTTACGTCGCGCGCGCCATTCAGAGGCGGCTGGCCGCCGCCCCGCCTCTGCCCGCCTTCCGCTATGCCGACAAGGGACATCTGGCGGTCATCGGGCGGGCCGCGGCGGTGGCGAATATTTTGGGGATTCATCTCTCCGGATGGCCGGCCTGGCTGGTCTGGCTCTTTATCCATCTGATGTACATCGTCGAATTCCAGAATCGCGTGCTGGTCTTTATTCAGTGGGGCTTCGAATATTTGACGTTCAACCGCGGGGCGCGCCTGATCACCGGCGGCACTGCCGCCGATAGCGTGGAGCAGGAGACCGCCGCGGCGGGCAGCGGCGACTGCGTTGAAAGGAAGCAAACAGACGGTTAAGCCGGACTCGGAAGGTAGTGAAGGAAGGACATGCGGAATCCCCGGCGGGCGGAGGATGAAGGTGGCCGTGTGTTAAAATCCGCGCCGAGGGCTGCCATGACCACGGACAAAGACCGCATGCTGGGGATGGACCGCAATATCACGCGGCGTGATCTTCTGAATGGATTTGCGCTGGCCGCGGGCGCGGCGCTTGTGCCGGGGGCCATTTTCGGGGCGTTCGATCCCGTGGGCGCGGCGGAGGGCGGTGCATCGTATTACCCGCCGGCGCTGACCGGAATGCGCGGCAGCCATCCCGGTTCGTTCGAGGTCGCGCACAGCATGCGCGACGGCACGTTTTGGGAGAAGGCCGGAAAGCCCGAGGATACGGGCGAGCACTACGACCTGGTGATCGTTGGCGGGGGCCTGAGCGGGCTGGCCGCGGCGCATTACTATCGCAAAGCCGCCGGCGCCGATGCCAAGATCCTGATCATCGAGAATCACGACGATTTTGGCGGGCATGCCAAGCGCAACGAATTCCAGGCGGGAAAAGCATTCCGCCTCGGTTTTGGCGGCACCTTTTCGATTGAAAGCCCGGCGCCGTACAGCGCGGTGGCCAAGGGGTTGATCGCCGAGTTGGGCATCGATGTTCCGGGCTTTTCAAAAGTTTATGATCCGAAGATCTATTCCACCCGGGGGATGAGCCAGGGGATGTTCTTCGACAAGGAAACCTTTGGCGCGGACCGTCTGGCGTCTCTGCCCACGGCCGGAGGGATGGATTCCCAGGCGAAGTTCGGGGCGATGGCGTCGGAAGAGTTTCTGGCGCAGGCGCCGCTTTCCGCTGCGGCGAAAAAGGACCTGGCGCGGCTGATCAGCGAAAATAAGGACTATCTGCCCGGGCTTAGTTCCGCGGAGAAGAAGGCCAAGCTGGCGCGGATCAGCTACGCGGATTTCCTGACGAAGATCGCGGGCGTGGACCCGAGCGTGGTGAAAGTGTTTCAGACCATGCTGCACGGGCTGTACGGCTACGGCATGGACGCGGTGCCGGCGCAAGACGCCTGGGGCTTCAGCTTCCCCGGGTTTGCGGGGATGAATCTGGACCCGGCGCCGGGCAAAGGCATGAACCGCGATTCCATTCCCAATGAAGAGGCGGAGAAGTATTTCTTTCACTTTCCGGACGGCAACGCGACGATCGCGCGGCTGCTGGTGCGCGGCCTGATCCCCGCGGCGATTCCGGGAAAGACGGTGGACGACGTAATTCTGGCGCGCGCGAATTACGCGCGGCTGGACGAAGCTTCCTCGGCGGCGCGCATCCGGCTGAACAGCACGGCGGTGCGGGTGAAGCATGTGGGAGAGGCGAAATCGGCGAAGGAAGTGGAGGTGGTTTACGCGCGCGAAGGCAAGGCGCACACCGTGCGCGGGGCCAACTGCGTACTGGCCTGCTGGCACGTGGTGATCCCGTACATCTGCGAGGAGCTGCCGGCGGCGCAAAAAGCAGCGCTGGCCGATTCGGCCAAGGTGCCCATCGTCTACACCAACGTGCTGCTGCGGGACTGGAAAGCGTTCGAGAAACTCGGCCTCTCCGCGGTGAACGCGCCGGGGAGTTACTTCAGCAGCTTCCAGCTGGACATGCCGGTGAGCATGGGAGGTTACGAGTGCGCGAAGTCACCGGAGGAGCCCATCGTGGTGCACATGATGCGCACGCCGTGCCGGCCGGGGCGCTCGGGGCGGGAACAGCACCTGGCGGGGCGCGCGGAGCTGTTCCGCACGACGTTTGAAACGTTTGAGCGCAACATCCGCGAACAGCTTGGGCGCACGCTGAGCGGCGGGGGCTTCGACCCGGCGCGGGACATCGCGGCCATTACCGTCAATCGCTGGCCGCACGGCTACGCCTACCAGTACAACTCGATCTACGACCGCTTCTGGCTGGAGGGCGGGGAGCTGCCCTGCGAAGCGGCCCGGAAACCCTACGGGCGCATCACCATCGCCAATGCCGACGCCGATGCCTACGCCTACACCGACTGCGCGATAGACCAGGCGTACCGCGCAGTAGAGGAGCTGCGCGCCCGCGCGTAATTTTTCCGGGCGTGCATTCTTGGCAACAATTCCGCGGGGATTGTCATCCAACCGGCGGACTCCCATGCTAGCCTCAGCGTACCCACCCTCTTGTACGACAAATGCCAGGTGAGCTTTTGCGCCGATCAAAACTTCCGCGAATGCGTTTCCTGCTCGCGTGCCTGCCGGTGATTGCGGCGGGGCAGCTGCTGGGCGCTCCGGCGGCGCCGGCGCAGATCTCTCCCGGGCCGCTTTCGAAAGCGCACCAGTCACTGAGCGGGGCGACGCAGTGCACCAGTTGCCATGTGCTGCGCATGGGCTCGGCGGAGCTAAAGTGCCTGGACTGCCATACGGAGATTGCGCGGCGGCTGCGCGAGCATCGCGGGCTGCACGCCGCGGTGGTCCAGGATGCGGCGCCGGGCAAGGAGTGCGCGCGTTGCCATTCCGAGCATAACGGAGAGGATTTCCAGCTCATTCACTGGGAGACCCCGCTGGCGTCGTTTGACCATCGCAAGACCGGGTACGCGCTGGAAGGGAAGCACGCCGCGCTGGATTGCAAGCGCTGCCACACCGCGGAACACATCACGGCGGAAGAGCGCAGCCAGATCCGCATGAAGGACCTGGGGCGCAGCTGGCTGGGGCTGACGCGCGATTGCGTAAGCTGCCACAAGGACCCGCACAGCGGGCATCTGGGCAACAACTGCACGCAGTGCCACAACTTCACGGACTGGAAAGCGGGAGCGCAATTCGATCATTCCAAGACGCGTTTTCCGCTGACCGGGCTGCACGTGCGGGTGGCCTGCGCCAAATGCCACGTTTCCGGGGGGCCGGAGGGAAAGGCGCAGTACAGCGGGCTGGCGTTTGCGGCTTGCGCGGACTGCCACAAAGATCCGCATCGCGGGGCCTTTCGGCAGGCCTGCGAGGCATGCCACAGCACGGAGGGCTGGCGGCAGGTGCGCCTGGGACAGACCTTCGATCACGCCAAGACGGCGTATCCGCTGCTCGGCAAGCATCAGGAAGTGGGCTGCGTAAAGTGCCACGGGGGAGCGGATTTTCACAAGCCGCTCGCGCATACCCTGTGCGCCGATTGCCACAAGCCCGATCCACACCAGGGGCAGTTCCGGGAGCGCGCGGGAGGCGGCGACTGCGCGGGGTGCCACACGGTCAATGGCTTCAAGCCTTCCACGTTCGGCGTGAAGGAACACGGCACCTCGCAGTATCCGCTGGCGGGCAAGCACGCCGAGGTGGCCTGCGCGAAATGCCATCTGCCGGCGGGCGCGGCGACGCTCTACAAGATCAAGTTCGAGCGCTGCCTGGATTGCCACAGTGATGTGCATCGCGGGCAGTTCGCGGCGGCGCCGTATCTGGGGAAGTGCGAAAGCTGCCATACCGTCGAGGGATTCCACCCGGCGAAGTTCACCCTGGCGCAGCATGCGAAGACGCGCTTTCCGCTGGAAGGCGCGCACCCGGCGGTGGTCTGCAAGGATTGCCATCGCGAAGAGTCGATCAACGGGGAACGCACGGCGCGCTATCGCTTCGAGGACCGCACCTGCACGGCCTGCCACAAAGATCCGCACGAAGGGAAATTCCGCTCCTGGATGGAGCGCGTGCGCAGCGACGGCACGCGCGCGGGATGCCGGGCCTGCCATTCGCTGCAGTCCTGGAGGGACGCCGCGGGATTTGACCACTCGACGACGAAGTTTGCGCTGACCGGAGCGCACCGCGGAGTGGCCTGCTCCGGGTGCCACAAGCCCAGCGGGGCGGAAGCCGCGGCGCGCGAACTGGCCTTCCGCACGGCGCCGACGGTGTGCAGCGAGTGTCACGCGGATCCGCACGGCGGGCAATTTGCGCGCGGTGGCAAGGCTACGGATTGCACCGGCTGCCACAGCACGGCGAAATGGGTTCCCTCGCGTTTCGATCACGAGCGGAATACGGTATTCCCGCTGAAGGGGGCGCACGAGCGCGTTTCCTGCGGTTCCTGTCACAAACTTGTGGAAGAGAGAGACGGGAAAAACGTGCTCCTGTACAAGCCGACCCCGAAGGCTTGCGTGGAATGCCACGGGGACCGAGAGTTCCCCAATTAGACGAGGGCGAGTACCCGCGGATCCCTAAAGAGCCTTCGCGAAAAATCTACACAGAGTGTGGAAAACCTTCCCGCAACTTGTTTCCGTACAACAGGTTTGCAGGGAAAAGCGCCTCGCTTGTCCGGAATTTCCGAGCTTGCTGAGAGCCTGTCTGGGGGCAATTTTGCCTGTTACAGCAAATTCATAAACCGAGAACAACCAATGGCCGATGGAATGCAACAGAAGTCTCTAGATAACAGGTCGGTAAGGGCTCGGACAGGCCGGCTCCGGAATAGCTTGAGGACGTTGGACGGATACTGTCCCTGCGGTCAGTTACGCGGCGCGCCCAAGCCTCGTAACATAATTTGAAGTTCGGTGGAAGCCACTTCCGGTCTGTGTGCGAGGTGCGTCTCTTTGGCGACAGGTCTGCCACTCCTGCTGCAGCTGTTGTTGTTTCTGCTGGGTCAGCCCGGTATGGCACAGGCGCGCCCGGAAGTGCCGCAAGTCTCCGCGCGCAATCCGCACGGGCCGCTGACGATTCCTTGCGAGAACTGCCACACGTTCACGAGCTGGAAGCCCATCCGCAGCGTTCCAGAGTTCGATCATAGCCACACGCGCTTTCCGCTGCGCGGCATGCACGAAGGGGTGCGCTGCCGGCAGTGCCACGTCCTCGAAGTATTCAGCAATATCGGGTCGCGCTGCTCGGATTGCCATGCGGACCTGCATCGCGGGCAGTTCGGGGCGCGCTGCGAGCAGTGCCACACGGTGAAGGGCTGGAGCGTGGCGGTCAAAGCGGTGCAGAACCATCAGAACCGCTTCCCGCTGGTCGGGGCCCATGCGGTGGTCGATTGCGAAAGCTGCCACCGCGGAGGAGCGACCGGGCAGTTTAGCGGACTGCCCACCGACTGCGTGTCCTGCCACAGCAAGGACTACCAGGGCGCCAAGGGGCCGGACCATCAGGTGCTGGGTTTTCCCACCACCTGTCAGGTTTGCCATTCCATGAGCAGCTGGTTCGGGGCGTCGTTTGACCATTTGGGCTTCACGGGATACGCGCTCACGGGGGCCCATGCCAGGCTGGATTGCCTGGCCTGCCACGTCGGGGGCCAGTTCAAGGGCACGCCGGCGAATTGTTACGCGTGCCACGCCAAGGACTATAACGCGACGCAAGACCCCAATCACGCGCAGGCCGGGTTTCCGACGGATTGCGGCACCTGCCACACCACGGCGAGCTGGGCCGGGGCCAAATTTGACCACAACACGTTCACGAAATTTCCGCTGACGGGTGCGCACGTCAACGTGCCATGCTCGCAATGCCACGTCAACGGGAAATACGCGGGGACGCCAACGGACTGCGCGGCGTGCCACCTGCCGGATTACCAGAAAACGACGAACCCGAATCACGTGCAGGGCGGATTTCCGCAGACGTGCGACGTCTGCCATAACACGACGGCGTGGCAGCCGGCGAGTTACGATCACAACAAGACCGCGTTTCCGCTGACGGGGGCGCACGTCAACGTGCCGTGCGCGCAGTGCCATATCAACGGCAAGTATGCGGGAACACCGACGGACTGCGCGGCGTGCCACTTGCCTGATTACCAGAAGACGACGAACCCCAATCACGCGGCGGCGGGATTCCCGCAGACGTGCGCCGTCTGCCACAACACCGCGGCGTGGCAGCCGGCGATCTTCGACCACAGCAAGACGGTGTTTCCGCTGACGGGGGCGCACGTCAATGTGGCCTGCACGCAGTGCCATATCAATGGGAAGTACGCGGGCACGCCGACGAACTGCGCCGCATGCCATCTGACCGACTACCAGAAGACGACCAACCCGAATCACGCGGCGGCCGGGTTCCCGACAGATTGTTCGCTGTGCCATTCCACGGCGTCGTGGGCGGGGGCGACGTTCAATCACAACCAGACGCAGTTTCCGCTGACGGGGGCGCACGTCAACGCGGCCTGTTCGCAGTGCCACAGCAGCGGAGTGTACAAGGGGCTGAGCACGGACTGCGTCTCGTGCCACCTGCAGAACTACAACAGCACCACGAATCCCAACCACGTGGCGGCAGGTTACCCGCAGCAGTGCAACATTTGCCACAACACCACGGCGTGGCAACCGGCGACGTTCGATCACAGCAAGACGGCGTTTCCGCTGACCGGGGCGCACGTGAGCGTGCCGTGCGCGAGCTGTCACATCGCCGGGGTCTATGCCGGGACGCCGACGGACTGCTATTCCTGCCACAAGAAGGAATATCAGAGCACCACCGACCCCAACCACGTGGCCGCGGCGTTTCCGACGACCTGCCAGACCTGCCACACGACGTCGAGCTGGCTGGGGGCGACGTTCAATCACACCTGGTTCCCGATCTATTCGGGGACGCACCAGGGGAAGTGGACGACGTGCGCCGACTGCCACGTCAATTCCGCGAACTACGCGGCGTTTTCCTGCATCACCTGCCACACCCATGCCCAGTCGAATGTGGATCCGCAGCATTCCGGCGTGAGCGGGTACGCGTACAGCGCGACAAGCTGTTACTCCTGCCACCCGCAGGGAGTCGCGGGGAATTGATGAGCAGCGCATGAGATCCGGCGCGGTTATGGTGGCGCTGCTTTTCCTGGCGGGGGCGGGCGCCGCGCAGCAAAAGAGCGAGACCTCTCCGGTGTTCCATGTGAAATACGTGGCCGAGGGCATCGTTTATCTCGACGCCGGGCGCAACGCGGGGCTGGCCGAGCATCAGGTGCTAAAGATTGTGCCGCCGGCGGCGGGCGCAGGGGCCAGCCGCGGCGAGCAACTGCAAGCCGAGGAAATCGCGACGATCGAGGTCAGCGCGCTGGCGGATGCCTCGGCGGTTTGCGAGATTGTGACGTCCACGCGCCCGCTGCGCGCCGGCGACGTGGCCATCCTTCCCCCGGGGACGGAGGCCGCGGCGGCACCGGCTTCGGCGGGAGTAGCGCGACCGTACCTGCAGGTGCTTTCCTTCACAACCGGGGATCCTCTGGACGAAGAGGTGCGCGAAGCGTTGCCGCGGCAACGGCCGCTGCCGGAGATCAACCGCGCGCGCGGACGAATTGGGGTGGAATACAGCTCGGTGTACGGGCGCGGAAGCACCGCTTCGAGCAACTCCGAACTGGGGCTGGTGCTGCGCGCGGACATGACGCGGCTCGGGGGCAGTTACTGGAATTTCAGCGGCTACTGGCGCGGGCGGCTGAATCACCATTCCGGCTCGCAGCCGCAGACGATCAACGATCTCATCAATCGCACGTACCAGCTCAACTTTGTTTACAACAACCCGTATTCCTCGCTGGTGGCGGGAGCGGGCCGCCTGTACTTGCCGTGGGCCAGCAGCCTGGACGCGATAGACGGGGGCTACGCCGGACTGCGCACCTTCAATGGGATGATCGCGGGAGTGTTCGCGGGCTCCACGCCCGACCCCGCCTCCTGGGACTACCAGCCGGACCGGCGGATCGGGGGACTTTTCGTGAACCTCGAGCGCGGGCGGTTTGAGGGCCTGCACCTGATCAGCACGGGGGGCGTGGCCATTTCGACGATCGGCTGGCGCGCGGAAAGGCAGTTCGGGTTTGCGGAAAACACGCTGAGCTATAAACGCTGGGTAACGCTGTACCACTCGATGCAGGTGGATCTGCCGCATACCTACACGGCCGCCAATCCCGCCAACCCGGCGACCCCGATCGCCACCACGTATGGGGGAATCAACCGCAGCTACCTGACGCTGCGCTTTCAGCCGCACCCGCGCCTGGCCTTCGATTTGAATCACAGCTATTTCCGGGGCATGCCGACGTTCGACCCGGTGCTGATCGGCACCGGGCTGCTGGACAAATATCTGTTCCAGGGTTTGAGCGGGGGGGTGCGCGCGGAAGTGGTGCGGCACGTCACGCTGTACACCAGCATCGGGCGCAGCAACCGGACGGGGGATACCAAGCCTTCCTGGAATCAGATGTACGGGATCACCCTCGGCAGGGTCCTGAACACGGCGTGGCGCGCCGATCTGCGCTATTCGCGCTTCGACAGCGTGATCGGGCAGGGAAGTTACGAGTCGCTCTCGCTCTCCCGGCAATTGCGGGAAGATCTGCGCTGGGAAGCGCAGGCCGGCTTTCAGCGGCTGAATTCGCTGAATGCCACGAGCGCCACTTCGCATTTCGCCACTACGCAGATGGACTGGTCGCCCGGGCGGCATCTCTTCCTGCAGGGAGGATTCACCTGGCAGCGCGGCGGGCTGGTGAACTACGACCAGCTCTTATTCGTGGTGGGAGAGAGGTTTTAGATGGGCGGAGCGTGGAAGCGCGAAGCGCGGGGATGGCAGGCGCTGGCTGTCGCGGCTCTTTTGGCCGGGCTCTGGTCGCTTCCGCTGCGTCTGAGCGCGCAGGAGCCGCCGGCAAGCGCGGCCGACGGCGCTCTTCTGCGGCGCGCCGGGTCCGCCGCGGAAGAGCTCATCACGAACCTGAGTATGGTCCGGTACATCGAGCACGTATCGCAGTACAAGCTGCGCAGCAACGGGAAGCCGGAGTATCAGCAGGAGGCTTTCTTCGATTCGCTGATGCTGGTACACGTGAAAGACGGGCGCATGAGCGCCGAGGAATCGCTGCAGGCAGAGAAGCCAGCGGTGCGTTTTGAGCAGCGCCCGCTGCTTACCACCAGCGGCTTTTCAACACTGGCTCTGATCCTGCATCCCTACTACGAGCCGAGCTTCCGCTTTACTCCGCTGGCGGAGGAAGTGGTGGAAGGGCAGCGCTTCCTGCGCCTGCATTTCGAGCACGTGAAGGGCGCGGACTCCCCCACGGTTCTGCGCCTGCGCAATCGCGATTATCCCATCGGGCTTTCCGGGACGGTGTGGCTCGACGCCCAGAGCGGGGCGGTGGCGCGCATCACCGGGGAGCTGGCGGAGCCGCTGGACGATATCGGGCTGCACAGCCTGAGCTGCGACGTGCGGTATGCCTCCGTCGAGCTGCAGAAAACGCCGGAGAAACTGTGGCTGCCGGTTTCGGCCACGGTGGACCTGGAAACACCGCGCCAACACTGGCGCAATGTGCACGTTTTTTCCGGCTACCGGCGATATTCCGTGGACGTGCACGTGGGACCAGGAGGAACGCCATGAGCTCGATTGCCACAAGCCCAGCCGCCAGCGCCGCCCAGATGCGGCGCCCAGGTGTGGCGCTGCACAATTTTCTACTGTACGTGTTGGTGATCGCCGGCGCCGCGCTGACGCTGGGGCTGATGATCTACGGAGCGAACTACTACACGCTGGACCAGGCGCATCGCGCGTTGTCTCCCAAGCATGCGTATCTGAAGCCGAGCGGAATGATCGGTATCCGTCTGGGGCTTCTGGGGGTGGGTCTCTTCTTGTGTCTTTTCCTCTACGCCATCCGCAAAAGCTGGAAATGGCTTTCGAAGGTGGGGAATTCGCGGCACTGGCTGAACTTCCACGTGGTTCTGGGCGTTCTGGCGCCGGTGGTCATCACGTTTCATTCCTCGTTCAAGTTCCGGGGACTGGCGGGGATCGCCTACTGGATCATGATCGCGGTAGCGATCAGCGGATTTATCGGACGCTACATTTATGCGCAGATCCCGCGCAGCCTGGGTGCGGCCGAGGTGTCCATGAAGGAGCTGCGCGAGGAGAGTGCGCGCCTGGCGGAGAGGCTCAAGGCGCAGGAAGTGCTGGCACCCGAGGATTTCGCTGCGCTGCTGCGGCTGCCGTCGCCGGCCGAGGTGCAGTCCATGTCCTCGCAGGAGGTGCTGTGGCTGATGCTGCGCTTCGACGTGGCGCGGCGCTGGGGCATCGCCGAACTGCGCCGAAAAGCGCTGCGTTCGTTCGGCGGGAACGCGGTCCTGTGGGGCATGATCCGTTCGCACCATCCCCAGGTGGAGAGCGTAATCGACTGCCTGAACGAAGAGGCCTATTTGAACAAGAAAGCGCTGTTCCTGTCCAAGGCCCAGGAGCTGTTCCAGCTGTGGCACGTCGTGCACCGGCCGTTTAGTTATTCCTTCGTCGTCCTCGCGTCTATTCACATTGCCGTGGTCCTGCTCCTGGGTTATTTTTGAGCGGGCGTTAGTGTTGACCGCTCTGCGGTCACGCATACAATGGATACGTTCCTCACGGTGCTGGTCGCCTCGCTGGTGACGCTGTTTTTCGTCCGCGGCTATCTGAAGAAGCTGACGGCGAAGAAACCGGCGCGTCCGGCGGGCACGGCCCATGCGGCGGCGGGCGCGCCAGGCGCGGTTGCCGCGAAAACGATTGCCTGCCCGCGCTGCGGCAAGGCCATCGGGGAATCTTCCGCGTTTTGCTCGCACTGCGGGGCGGCGCTGGCCATGTGGAGCGTGCACCGCGCCGCGGTGAACGCCCCCAGCGGAGGAGCCAAGGGCAAGCCGAAGCCGGTGATCAACGCTTCGCTGTGCATCGGCTGCGGTTCGTGTATTGAAGCCTGCCCGGAGACGGGGGCCCTGGAACTCGTCGGTGGCAAAGCCATCCTTGCTCACCCGGACCGCTGCACCGGCCACGCCAAGTGCGCGGAAGTCTGCCCCACGCAGGGCATCCTCTACTCCTACGACGGCGCGCTGCAGACCGTGCGCGTGCCGCTGGTGAAGGAAAACTTCGAGACCAACGTGCCGGGAGTCTTCATCGTGGGCGAGCTGGGAGGCATGGGGCTCATCAAGACGGCGGTGAACGAAGGCAAGCTGGTGATGGATCACGTGCATAAGCGCGTGGGAAAAACCGCCAAGCCGGCTGCGCATGGGCACGAAGAGGCGCCCGCCGAAGCCGCGAGGCCGGACGAAGTCCGCGACGTTTTGATCGTCGGCGCGGGCCCCGCGGGTCTGAGCGCGGCCCTGACCGCGCACCAGTACGGATTGAATTACCTGGCCATCGAGCAGGGGGAGATCGCTTCCACGATTCGCCACTATCCCCGGCAGAAATTCCTGATGGCGGAGCCGCTGGAGATTCCGCTCTACGGGCCGCTGTATGTAAGCGACGGCACGAAGGAGGCGCTGCTCTCGGTATGGGAGACGATTGTGGCGAATACCGGGGTGCGCGTGCAGACCAACGAGCGCGTGGAGCGCGTGGCGCGCAACACGGGCGGCTTCGTCGTGGAGACCTCTAAGGGCCAGTATCATGCGAAGAACGTGATCCTGGCCCTGGGCCGCCGCGGGACGCCGCGCAGCCTGGGTGTGCCGGGGGAGGATCTGGCCAAGGTGGCCTATGCGCTGATCGAGGCCGAGAGCTACGAGAACAAGGACATCCTGATCGTGGGGGGCGGCGATTCGGCGGTGGAGTCGGCGGTGGGTCTCAGCAAGCACAAGCGGAATCGCGTGACGCTCTCCTATCGCGGCGAAAACTTTCAGCGCGCCCGCGAGCGCAATCAGAAATTCATCGCCGAAGCCGAGGCGCAGGGGCAGCTGAACGTGCAGCGCAGTTCCCAGTTGCGCGAAATCCGCGAAAAGTCCGTGGTGCTCGAAGTGGCCGGGAAGACCGTGGAGATTGCCAACGACTACGTCTTCATCCTGATCGGCGGAGTTTCCCCCGAGGAGTTTCTCAAGAAAACGGGGATTGAAATCGTGGAAAAGTCGCTGGCCGTGGCCGCCGACCGGTCGTTCAGCTGACGGGAAGAACGGCGCCCGAGCGCTTTTCCGCCGCGCGGTATCTCTCTCCTTGCCTTGCGCTCTGATATACACTCTTTGATCGAAGCATCTGTTTCTTTTGGCTCCGACCACCGGAGGCCCCATGCACGACGACCTCTACCCCGCGCTGCGGCAGTGCATCATCGACGGAGATCCCGAGCAGGCAAAAGAGATCTGCCAGCGTGCGCTGGCCGCGGGCATGGCCCCGCTGGACGCCATCAACGAAGGGCTGGTGCCGGGACTGAACCACGTGGGCGAGCAGTTCGCGCAGGGGGAGATGTTTCTGCCGGACCTGGTGATGGCCGGGGAAGCGATGAAGGCGGCGACGGCGATTCTGGAACCGGCCATGCAGAAGGCGGGCGCGCGCCGCGAAACGCTGGGGAAAGTCGTGCTGGGCACGGTCCAGGGCGACATCCATGAAATCGGGAAGACGCTGGTAGGCACGATGCTCTCCGCCAGCGGTTTCGAGGTGCACGACCTCGGCGTGGACGTGCCCTTCGATACGTTCGCCGTGAAGGCAAGGGAACTGAACGCCGACATCGTGGGAGTTTCCGCACTGCTCACCACCACGATGACCGGGCAGAAGAACGTGGCGGAGGCGCTGGAGCGGAACGGGCTGCGCCCGCGGGTGAAGATCATCGTGGGCGGCGCGCCGGTCACGCGGGGCTGGGCGGAGGAGATCGGCGCGGACGGCTACGGGGAAGATGCGCTGGCGGCGGTGGCGCTGGCGAAGGCGCTGGCCGGGAAGTGATCCGGCGGGCGTGTGTGAAGGTGTAACGGTGGACGAGCGATGCAGCCAAAACTGGAAATTCTGGAACGCGAGCTGATCGAACGAATACTGGGCGAAGCTTTAGCGCTCATTGCCGAGCCCGGCGTCAAAGTGCAGGCGCAGGCCGCGGTGGAGTTACTGGCCGGGGCGGGGGCGCGCGTCGAGGAGGGCATTGCACACATTCCGGAAGCGCTGGCGCGGCAGGCGCTGGCTTCAGCGCCGCGCGAGTTCTTCCTGCACAACCGCGGCGGGGAGCCGGTGGTGCGCTACGGGGGCGACGCGGTGCAGTTCGATCCGGGGTCGTCGTGCGTGCACATCCTGGATCCCGCGACGCTCCAGCACCGCATGACGCAGGCGGCCGACTTGGTGCGGCTGGTGCAAGTGGCGGAGATGCTGCCGCAGTATGCGGCGCAGTCCACCGCGGTCGTATGCAATGACGTGCCCAAGGAGATCGGCGATCTGTACCGGCTTTTCCTGGTGCTGCTGCATTCGAACAAGCCGATCGTCACCGGGGCATTTGCGGCGCACACGGTGCCGCTGATGATCGACCTGCTGGCGGCGGACAGCGGGGGGCGCGAAGCGCTGCGGGGCAGGCCACGCGCGGTGTTCGACGTATGCCCCTCGCCGCCGCTGAACTGGTCGGATTTCGCGGGGCAGAATCTAGCGGACCTGGCGCGCGCGGGTGTGCCGGCGGAGGTGGTGTCCGTGCCGCTGGCGGGCGCGGCGGCTCCGGTGACGCTGGCGGGCACGGTGGTGCAGCACGCGGCGGAGTGCATTAGCGGAATCGTGATCCACCAACTGGCGCAGCCCGGAGCGCCGGTGGTGTGGGGCGGGGCGCCGGCTATTTTTGACATGCGCAGCGGGATTACGGCGATGGGGGCGGTGGAAACGGCGATGCTGAATGTGGCCTGCGCACAGGTGGGCAAACATCTGGGGCTGCCGACGCACGGGTATCTCACCGGCAGTGACGCCAAGGTGATGGATGCGCAGGCGGGCCTGGAAAGCGGAGTGGCGGCGCTGATGGGCGCGCTGGGCGGGATCAACATGATATCGGGGGCGGGGATGCTGGACTCGCTGGCGTGCCACAGCCCGGAAAAACTGGTGCTGGACGCGGAAACCATCGCCATGGCGCAGCGTGTGCGCGCCGGGATCCAGCCGCGCGGGGAGTCGCTGGCGCTGGCCATGTTCGCGCAGGCCGGCTTGCGCGGGGAATTTCTGAAGCTTCCGGAGACGCGCAGGCTTTTTCGCAGCGAGCAGCATTTGCCTTCCAGCGTGATCGACCGCGGGTCGCTGCACGCGTGGGAGCAGAACGGAGCGAAAGATATGTTCGCGCGGGCGCGGGAACGGGTGACGGAACTGCTGGCGGCGTACCGGCGGCCGGCGCTTGCGGCGGAGGTCGAGAGGGAATTGAAAGCCATTGTTGGGGAGCAGGGCAGGCGGGCGGGGATGGAGCAACTGCCCGGGCTGGGAGTGTGAGCGGAATGCAGCGGGAAAAGATCGCGGCGGGTTCGGTGCAGCTCTTGCAGGACTGGCGGCTGCAAATCGACGTGGACATGGTGTTGCGCGGGCAGGGCGCCGACGCCGGAAAGTTGCGCGCGCGAAATGCGCGGGCGGTGGCCGTTGCGGAAAAGGCTTTGCGCGAAGGGATGGCTTATCTCGATCCGCGCGTGGCTTATCGCCGGCTGGCGGTGCATGCGCTGCGGCATGAGCGCGTGCTTCTGGAAGGCGGCGGGGCGCTGAGCGGACCGTTGGTGGCGCAGCACCTGGCCGGTGCGCAGCAGGTGCTGGTCGCAGTGGCCACCATCGGAGAAAGGCTAGAGGCGCGGATCTCCGAAGCGATGAGGGACGATCGACCGCTGGGCGTGGCGCTGGGCCTGGCGCTGGATGGCTTCGGGACGGCGGCGGTGGAAGCGCTGGCGGCCGCCGTCTGCGGGCATATCGATGAGGTAGCCTTGCACGAGGAACTGCGCAGTACGACTCCTCTCAGTCCGGGCATGAGCGGCTGGAAGATCGAGGCGGGGCAAAAAGAGATCTTCGGCCTGCTCGGTGCCGGCGCCGCCGGCGTGCAGCTCAGCCCGTACTGCTTGATGACGCCGCGAAAATCGCTGTCCATGGTTGTGGGGCTCGGCAAAGAGGTCCGCCTGGGCGGGCAGGTCTGCGACTTCTGCAATCTGCGCGAGACCTGCCGTCACAGGAAGCAGTTCGAAGCGCTGGCCCAGGCCGCGCCGGAAAATAGTTCGTCAAGTTGAAGCGCGGATGCCTTCCCGCGCATGACCGATTCGCCTTGCTGTTCTAGGATTCGCCGCGCGGGGCAAGGGGATGGCCCCAGGAGCGCGCCGCAGCCATGGCGCGGATGAAGTCGGGGCTGGTGCCGCAGCAGCCGCCGACGAAGGCCGCTCCGGCCGAGACGAGCTCTCGCGCCGCCGCGGCGAACTCCGCAGGCGTCGTGCGATAGGCCAGTTTGCCGTTCACGACTTCGGGAAGGCCCGCATTCGGTTTCATCCACACGGGCAGCGGGGAAGCCGCCACGAGGCGGCGGCAGATGGGGATGTATTCGCGGATGCCGTTTCCACAGTTCGCGCCGATGGCCTGAACGCCGGCCGCGGCCAGCGCGGTAGCCGCCTGCTCCGGCGTAACGCCCATGATGGTGCGGTCGCGATTCTTGCCGGAATCGAAGACGAAGGAGACGATCACCGGGAAACCCGTCTCCAGAGCGGCTTCTGCCGCGATGCGCGCCTCGGTGAGGTCGCTTAGGGTCTCGAGCAGCAGGGCATCCGGACCTTCCGCGGCCAGGGCGCGGGCCTGCGCCGTGAAGGCGTCCTTCATCTGCGGCGCGGTGATCTCCTTGGTGACCAGCATTTTTCCAGTGGGGCCGAGCGAGGCGAAGACCAGCGCCGCGTCCTGCGCGGCCTCCCGGGAGATGCGTACCCCGGCGCGATTGATGGCTTCCACCTGTGCTTCCAGACCATGCAGAGCGAGGCTGACGGGATTGGCGCGGAAGGTGTTGGTGAGGATCACGCGGCTGCCGGCCTGCACGTAGGCTTCGGCGACTTCGCGCACCAGCGCCGGCTGCGTGAGGTTCCACTCGTCGGGATCGGCGCCCGGAGGCAGGCCGCGCTTCTGCAGTTCGGTGCCCCAGGCACCGTCGGCCAGGATGGGAGCGCCGCAAATCCATTGGGCAAAGGGCATGGAGGTAGTGGCCTGCATCTGCGGGAATGCCGCTACTCAAACTGCTTTCGAAAGTCGGCGAACTGCTGTTGCAGGCCGGCGACGTCGCGCTGCAGACCTGTGACACTCTCTTCCAACTGGGCAATCCGATCGGCATCGGTCGAGGCTCCGGCGACGGCCGCTCCCGATTCCGCGGGTGGCTCCCAGGCCGCGACATCGCCCGCGAGAAGATGAGCGTAGCGCGCCTCCTTGGTGCCGGGCTGCTTGGGCAGAACCTTGACCAAGGGAGGCTCGCGCTGCATCAGGCGCTGCAGGGTGGTGTGCACGACGCTCAGGTCGTCGAAGTGCTGCATGCGCTCGGCGCGGCTGCGCAATTCGCCGGGCGTCTGCGGGCCGCGCAAGAGGAGTTCGCAGAAAATGGCGGTCTCCTGGCGGTTGAAGTTGAAGACTTCCTGAAGGCGGTGCTCGTATTTGGCCACGCGGCTGTCGGCGGTGGTGCCGAGTCCGGCCAGGCCTTTCTCCTTCAGGCTGCTCAATGCCTGGCGCACGGCCGGTTCATCCAGATTCAGGAGGGGATCGCGGTTGGATTTCTGGTTGCAGGCATGGAGGAGGGCGTTCAGGGAGAGGGGGTAGTACTCCGGGGTGGTGATCTCTTTTTCGACGAGCGAGCCGAGCACCCTGGTTTCCACGTCAGTCAGGAGAATGTTCACGGGAGCAAAGAATACCGAAAGATGGAGCGGTTTGCCAGGCGCGGGCAGAGGCCAGGCGGCTCCGGAGTCCGCGAATATCCCGTTTCCCGGAATCGGCCGGGGGGACCGCGTTCCGGGGAAAACGGAGGGCGCTAGTGCGCCGGCGTGGTGGAGCGCAGGCCCGGGTTGTACATTGCGGCGTAATGCAAGTATTGGCGGACGGGGTCGCGCGGGTAGCGGATCTCCACCTTTTCGATCCGCGCATTCTTGCCCCACCGGGCGGTCAGCTCGGCGTTAAGGCCGGCCCAATAGGTAGGGAGGTTGAGCTTGCGGTAGCGGGCTACGATCTGGTCGCGCAAGGCGGTGTCGAAATGAACGGCGTAGCGGTCCACGAGGGCCTTGATGGCGGGGTAGTCACCCTCGGCCTTGATGCGCATCAGTTCGGCCAGCAGCAGGCCCACGCCCTCGCGCATCTTCTGGTAATCCTGCACGCGGATGTAGGTTTTGCCGCCGCGTTCGAACTGTTCGATGGCGCCGGGCTCCTTGTCCATGATGAAAAAGACGATCAGCTGGCGATTGCGCTGATGGTCTTCCTCGATCGTGTCGCCCCTGGGAATGCGGCGCAATTGCGTGAGGGCCACACGGGCCGAAGCGTCGTACATGGTTTTTGCGACATCGTCCTGATCCGTCAGGAGTCCGAGCTCCTTCAGCTTGGGGTCCCAGACATTCCACAGGGCCATCAGGTCCGCCCGGGCTTCTTCCAGCGTGGAAAAATACTCTTTCAGGTAGGACGCGGAGCCGCCGGAGAGCCGCTCGCTGAGCTTGCCGGAGCCGTGACCGATGACTTCGTGCAGGGCGGTCAGGAGGTTCTCCGCTTCGACGCCGTACTTTTTGCCGCGGGCGAGCTCTTCCGGCGAAGCAGCGAATTCCTCGAGCGCCGAGGTGCCCACGGCCTGATCGAACGCGCGGCTGCTGCCGGTGAAGAGGAAGTTCTTGGTGCCGTATTTCTCGTGGATCTCGTTTTCATTGGGCAGGTTGTCGCCGATCGTGCTGACCGAGAAGTCGCCGGCCTCAATCAGGGTCTCCACGGCCTTGACCACCGGCGGGGTGAATGACTGCTTCTTGTATTGGGGTTCCCAGGGGGCCTTCTGCTCGAAATACTCGGCGTTGTCCGCCAGCTTGGCCATCAAATCGGAAACGGGCTTGTCGGTGATGGAGACGAAGCTCTGCGAACTGCCCTTGGCGCCGCGGGCGTCGCGGTAGACCTCGATGAATCCGTTGGCGAAGTCCACGGTGGCGTTGTCCTGCACCCAAGCGGCGCCGAACTTCAGCCAATCCGCAAAATCGCCGGTCTGGTAGTAGCGGATCAGATCGCCGATTACCTGCGCCTGCTGCGGGCCGGCGAAGCCGCGCGCTTTTTCCAGGCAGGTGATGGCCTTGTGCAGGAAAGCGGCGTAGAGGCCCGGGGGAATTGTGCCGTCGGGGGTGCCGGCGCGGTAGACCTCTTCCCGCAGCTTGCCGTCGCGGCCTTTGACGAGGCGGGAGTTCAGCGGGTGCTGCTCGTGAAAATCCTTGAGGTCGGCCAAGGAAACGCCTTCATAGAAGGTGTTGGAGCTGGCCTGCAGGATATCTTTGCCGCCTTTGGGGCTCTTGGCGGTGATCATAGGCTCGAAGTCCGGGTCGAAGAGTGAGGCCCTCAGGCCCTGCAATTCCTTTTTGAGCTGCGCCGGGGTGGTGAGCGGGGGCAGGCCGGCGCACGGCGTCTTCATAGCGCCGTGGCGCTGGGCGGTGAGAGCCGCCTGCTGCAGTTCCTCGAAGCGGAACGCCGGCAGGAACTTTTGCGCGGTCATCTCGTTGTGGTTGCCACGGTTGGCCCAGAACAGTTCGGTGAAATCGACGATGCGCACCATGAGCTGGGGATCGATTCCCGCGGGATGCGCAACGATTTCCTCGAGAAGGCGCTTCTGGCGCAGGCCGTAGCGCGATAGCTGGTCGTAGATGATGGGATCGATGGCGATGGAGGCCTGCGTGAGCCAGTAAGCCAATGTCTGCTGGCGGGGGGAGAGCGCGTGGAAGCTGTCGGCATCGAGCTGCACGAAGCCAGTGTCGCCAACACGGGCGACCAGGGTGCTGGAGGGAGCGGGTTGCGCACTCTGGCAAAAGGACGCAACCGGAAGCAGGGCGAGAGAGAGGAGAATCGCGAATTTGAGTTTCAAGGTGTCCTCCGCTTATACGTTACTGAAACTACGGGGATGACCGCAAGCAGGTGACAGGCCGGGTGGCGCTGGAACCCGGCATGCACGTTGCCGCGAAAGGTGCAATGCGGACCAAGCGGGAAACCCGGCCAAGCGCCCGCAGGCCGCGGGAAGCAGGTTACCGCGCGGGGCCCGCGCTGGGCTGTGGACCCAGTTCCCGCGCGGTGCGCTGAATGGCGGCGTGGACCAGGAAGGCGGCGGCTGCTGAAGCAGCAAGAAGCGCGATTCCGAGAGCCCAGCGTTTGAAGCACAACTCGCCGATTCCGAATAGCGCGGCATAGACCATCGTGCAGCCGAGCACCCAGGACAGGAGGTTGCGCCCGAGATCGCGCGTCGCGGGCACGTCCGGCGCCAGGGCCGCCACGCGCTGCCATCCCGCGGCGTGAGGACGCACTTTGCGATAGAAGGCCAGCAGAACGTCGTCCGGCTCGGGTCGCGTGAGCAGCGTTACGAGCACCCACACCAGCGTGGTAACCCCCGTGGTGGTAAGAGTCATCTTGGCGAAGACTACCGGATCCGAGCCGGTGAAGACCTGGGTCCGGCCGAGCAACGCCAGCCAGATGGTCTGCATGTGCAGGAGCAGGGTGGTGGCCAGCGCCGCGGACATGGCGGAGATCTCGCTCCAGGCGTTGATGCGCCACCAGTACCAGCGGAGCAGATAGACGCCGCCGGTTCCGGCGCCCACTTCGAGAACGATCTTCCAGCCTTCGGTGATGGTGACCAGTTGCGCGGAAACCCAGGCCGTGGCGACGACCAGCAGCAGCGTCACGACGCGCGAGGTCATGACGTAGTGCGCTTCGCTCTTTTTGCGCCGCAGGAAACGGCGGTAGAAATCTTCCACCAGATAGGAGCTGCCCCAGTTGAGCTGCGTCGCGATGGTGGACATGAAGGCGGCCATGAAGCCCGCGAGGAGGATTCCCAGCAGGGCGTGGGGCACATGGTTGGTGGCCACCAGCATGTAGCCGCGTTCGGGCTGCTTCAGTCCGGGATAGAGGACCACGGCGGCGAGCGCGGTGAGGATCCACGGCCAGGGACGCAGGGCGTAGTGAGCGACGTTGAACCACAGCACGGAGAGCAGGCCGTGGCGCTCGTCGCGGGCGCTGAAAATACGCTGCGCGATGTATCCGCCGCCGCCCGGCTCTGCGCCGGGATACCAGAAGGCCCACCACTGCACGCACAGGTGCACGAGGAAGGTGAGCACGGGCAGCGTCCAGAGCGCTTCCGAGGTCCAGCCGCGCGAGAAATCCGGGAGCAGGGAAGTGACGTCGCTGGCGCCCGGGCCGGCTGCGGTGCGCATGGCGGCGAGCTTGGCGAGCAGCGCCGACATGCCGCCCGCGGCGCGAACGCCGTACCAGGCCACGCCGATGACGATGCCCATCTTCAGGATGAACTGGAACAGGTCGGTCCACAGCACGCCCCACAGGCCGCCGAGCGAAACGTAAAATCCGGTGAAGGGCATCAGGAAGAAGATGCAGATGGCCAGGCTGGTGGAATCGGGGAGGCCGAGGACGGTGCTGACGATGCTGACCATGGCCTTGGTCACCCAGCCGAGGATCAGGCAGTTCATCAGCAGGCCGAGATAGACGGCGCGGAAGCCGCGCAGAAACGCCGCGGGCTTTCCCGCGTAGCGCATTTCGGCGAACTGCACGTCGGTGAGGAGTCCCGAGCGGCGCCACAGCCGCGCGAAGAGGAAGACAGTCATCATGCCGGAGGGCAGAAAGCTCCACCACAGCCAGTTGCCGGCGATGCCCTGCGTGTAGACCAGGCCGGAAACGGCCAGCGGGGTGTCCGCGGCAAAGGTCGTGGCTACCATGGAGGTTCCCGCCAGCCACCAGGAGACGTCGCGGCCGGAGACGAAGTAGTCTGTCGTGCTGCGCCCGGAGCGCCGGCGGAAATAGAGGCCCAGCAGGAGCGTGATCAGCAGATAACCGGCGATGACCGCCCAGTCGATTAGTGCGAGCTTCACAATTTTCCCCTTTGAACCCCCCTCCGAGAAAGAAGTGCGGAGCGCGGGTCAGTGCGCAGCGATAACGTTCCAGCCGTCCATAGCCAGAACGGGCCGTACGCCACGCGCATCGCTGGCGCGGTAGCGCACCGCAATGATGCGCTTCTCGCCAGGCAACAGTGAAAAGTAGTTGTCCTCCCAGAATACGGGGAGCACTTCTTCTCCGGCAGGCCCCTGCAGCAGCCGCAAGCGCACCAGATAAGCCAGCGACTTGCCGGTGTTTTGCAGGGTGACCTCCGCCAGGCTCTCCGTTGCGGATGCGTGCATCGCGAGCGAAGCCTTCACGGGCACCTTGGGCAGGTTTTGCAGAGCCGTGAAATCCGCGTAGGCGGTCTGCGGCGTGTAATACCATTCACGCTTGGGCCAATCGAGAATGTCCGGTTTGGTCGAGAGCCAATAGAAGTTGCGGCTGAGGAGCTTGCCAGCCGGGGTGAGCAGCCGCAGAGAGAGGAAATACGTGGTGGAGATTCCCGCCGGCTCGGGGAGGGCAAAGGCGCGGATCACGCCATCCGCCGGAACGTCCACCACGGCTTGGGAGGCAAAGCGCTCCTTCATCTCCAGGTCGTAGAGCTTGGCTTCCACGCGCAGGCCGGTAAGCGGCGCCTGGCGATCGCTGACGATGGTTACTGAGCGGTCGTCGTAGGAGAACTGCACGTGCACGGGCTCCAGCGCCTTCTTCGCGCCAAAGTAGCCGCCGCCCGGACGCAGGTAATAGTCATAGAGATGCCAGATGAGGCCGGGCCAGGCGTTGTTGAGCATCCACTGAATGACGCCGGTGGAGCGGTACTTGTTGCGGGCAAAGGCCTCGAACATGGCGCGCTGGCCCTCGTAGGCCGCGGCCTGCGACTTCCAGGCGAAGTCGGAGGCGTCGCGGGTCTTGCCGTAGCGCTGTTCCAGCGCGTTCGTGTATTTCAGGATGTTCTTGAAGGCGCCGCCGCCGGCATGGAAGTTCCAGGTGTCGTTGATGGGCCACAGTTGGTCCGCGGGCATCATCTGCTGCAGCGATTCGAGCGGGGGCACGGCCGGCCCGGGACTGGTCTCCGTGTTGAAACCGTGCGCACCGCCGCTCTTGGTGTCCAGCAGCCAGTAGTTGGGCGGAACGTAGTCGTACGGCCCGGGCATGTTCATTCCGGACGGGCCGGTGACGTCAGAAGGTTTGGCCGTAGCGGAGGAGACCACCGAGTAGGGCCAGTTCGTCTGCTGCAGCACGTCGAGATAGGCGCGCTCGCGGTCCGGCGGCGGCGGGTTGTCGCTGCCGTTCAGCCAGACGAAGACGCTGGAATGGCGGCGCAGGCGGAGCGCCTGGTCGCGCAGCGACTCGAGGGAGACGCGGCGGGTCTCCTCGTTCCACTGGCCCCATTTTTCCCAGGCGTCGCAGCAACACCATCCGGCCATGATCAGGATGCCTTCGCGGTCGGCGAGGGCGAAGAAATCTTCGTCCTCGAGCTTGCCTTCCAGGCGGATGGTGTTAAGGCGCATCTCCTTGACATAACGAAATTGCGCCTCGCGGCGCCTGGCGTTCACGCGCAGCATCATGTCCGGGGCCCAGCCTGCGCCGCGGATCAGCACGGGCTTGCCATTCACGCGGAAAAGGCGGTGGCCCTCGGGAGTCAGCTGCGAATCGTGCTGCACGATGCCGAACGCGATGCGCTGGGTGTCGGAGAGGGCGCCGTCCGCGGCGACAAAATCCAGCGCCAGGGTATGCAGATACGGCTGGCCCATGGTGTAGGGCCACCACAGCATGGGGTGGGCCACGACGAGCGCCGCAAGCGTCTCCGGCGAAAGGGTGATCGTGCGGGTTTCCCCCGCTGCGAGGGACACGGCCTGGCTGAACTCGATGGGTTTCTTTTCGCCGAGGATTTTTCCGCGCAGCGTGCCGCGGACCGCGGCCGCGCTGTCGTTGCGCACTTCGGCGCGCACGGTGAGCCGCGCGGTGTCCGCGGCGGGCAGATCGAGCGTAGTCTCCACAAACGGATGGCGCACGGAAACCGGCCCGCTCGCCGAAAGCACCACCTCCTGCCACAGCCCCATGTCCTTGTCCGGAGGGGCGGGGTTCCAGTCCACCCAGGTGATGCCAAGCTCGGCGGCTTGTGGCGCGGAGACTTTCACGGCGAGCGCGTTCTTTTGGCCCGCGCGCACGTAAGGCGTCACGTTCAGGTCATAGCGGCGGAATGCGCCGACGATCTGGTCCGCGCCCGCCACCTTCTGCCCGTTGATCCAGATTTCCGCGCGGTAGTTGATTCCGCGGAAAGCGATCCGCACGATCTTGCCAGCGTAGCTCGCGGGCAGGTCGAATTCCGTCCGATACCACCACGGCCTGGCGTAAGGGCTGTCCTCAGGCATCTCCTGCTTGGAGAATTGCGACCCGGTCTCATACGTAACGCCGGGCAGGGAGCGCAGATTCCTGGCGAAGTAGGGATCGGGATAGACGCCATTCTCGACCAGCGCGGCGAACACCGTCTTCGGCAGGGAAGTCTTGTACCAGCCGGAGGCATCGAATCCGGCGCGGGAGATCTGTTCGGCGCTGGCCTCGACCTTGGCCGAAGATTGAATTGCCCAGGCGCCCCGCAAAACGATTTCATCGTTAGCCCGCGCGGACGGAGGCAGGAGCGTCAGGGAGATGAGGAGCGCAATGGGAAGCAGGATCCCCCGCCAGATGGTCTCTTTTCGGGGCACGCTTAGGGCCATGGGTATGTGCAAGAAAAGTTCCTAGGGAAAGATTGGCCTGGTCTGAGCGATGATTTCCGGCAAACGCATCGGGAGTCTACGATACAGCCAGGGGTTCCGCAATCGGATTTGGAGGGGTAAATACGCGCGTCTCTGCGGGAGGGAACCGCGTGGTAAACTCAGCCGTTTGTGAGCGGTCCAGCAGCAGCAGAAATCTTTGAGGTGGGGCATCTTGCACTTTCTATCCGCGAGGGAGATGGCAGAGAGGATTCGGCGGCGGGAAATTTCCCCCGTCGAACTCGTGGACGCGCATCTGCAGCGCGCGACAGCGCTGCAGCCGAAGCTGAACGCTTTTGTGCATCTCGCGCAAGAGGAGGCGCGGGCGCAGGCGCGCCGGGCGGAAGCCGCAGTGCTTTGTGGAGAGCCGCTGGGGCCGCTGCACGGGGTTCCGATAACGGTGAAGAGCTGCATCGACGTGGGGGGCTGGCGGTGTCCCGCGGGGTCGGCGCTGCGGAAGGACTACGTTCCCGTTCAGGACGCCGTGGGCGTCGCGCGTCTCAAAGCGGGTGGAGCAATCCTCATCGGCAACACGAACACGCCGGAATTTCTCCTGGCCTATGAGACGAATAACTCCGTGCAGGGCAAAACCAGCAACCCGTGGGATCTCTCCCGCAGCGCTGGCGGCTCGAGCGGCGGGGAAGCGGCGGCCATCGCTTCCGGGTGTTCGGCAGGCGGCATAGGCAGCGACGGCGGCGGTTCGGTGCGCGTGCCGGCGCATTTTTGCGGCATCTGCGGGCTGAAGCCGACTCCGGGGCGGATCGCCGCGACAGGCCATTTTCCCGATGGAGCCGGAGCGTTTCCATGGCTGGGGGTGGTGGGGCCGATGGCGCGCACGGTCGGCGATCTGCGCCTGCTGCTGGAAGCGATCGCCGGACCGGATGCGGGGGATTCCTGCTCCGTGGCCGCGCCCCTGCAACGCGCCGAAGATGCCACGCGGCGCGGTGGGCGCGTCGGAATCCTGGAGAGTGACGCCCTCGGCGCGGTGAGTGCGGAGACCAGCGCCGCCGTGGAGCACGCGGCGCGGGCGCTGGAAGACCAGGGCATGGCCGTGGAACCGGTGCGGCTCGCCGGGCTCGACCGGGCGATTGCCCTGTGGTGGTATTTTTTTGGGTCGGTGATTGGGCATCTGGTGCGCGGGAGCGTTGCGGGGCAGGAAGCGGAGTTGAGTCCGATGTTGCGCGAATACCTGGAAGTCGCTGCCGGGGAGCCAGCCGTTACGATCGACGCCTTCCTCGCGGCATGCACCGAGCGCGACAACGTGCGCGCGGAGATCCTTCGGCAGATGGAGGACTTTCCGGTGCTGCTCGCGCCGGTCTCCTCGGGGCCGGCGTTTCGCCACGGCGAAGGCACCTGGCGCACCGGGGCGGGCGCCCCTTATCGCGAGACCATGCGCCATTCGCAATGGCTGAATCTGGCGGGGCTGCCGGGAGTGGCCGTGCCCGCCGGGGCATCTGCGGAAGGTTTGCCCATCGGCGTGCAGGTGATCGGCCGCCCGTTCGAAGAAGAGCGGATTCTGGGCGTCGCCGAGTGCATCGAACGTGCCGTGGGCGGCCCGCGCCGCCCGCCCGAATTCTGACGGCGGCTGGCAGAGAAACTTTTCATGGCTGTCCGGCTTGCTGCGACCGGCCCTCCCCCGGAACAGGGGATGCTGGAATGACAGCCCTCATCTGCGGGAGGAAAGCGATGCACCGGGAATTGCGTGGGGACCAGTGGGAGAGCCTGCTTCGCCGACCGCCCTTGGCGACCAGCGAGTTCGCGCGAGCGGAAGCGAATTCCGGCAGAACCATTCTGCTGACCGGGGCGGGGGGCTGGATCGGCTCGGCCCTGGCAAAAGCCCTGGTCACCTGCGCCCCGCGGCTCCTGATCCTTGTGGATCACTCCGAACAAAACCTGCACCAGCTGCAGATGGAATTGGCTGTCCGGGAGGTTGTGTCGCCGCAGATCGCCGTTCTTGGAAGCATCAGCGATGGCGCGCTGGTGAGGGAAATCTTCGAAAGGCATCGTCCGGAGATCGTGTACCATGCGGCGGCCTTCAAGCAGGTGCCGCTGCTGGAAGCGAGTCCACTGGCGGCGGTGCGCAACAACGCCCTGGGGACGTGCCGGCTGGCCGAGGCTTGCGTGGAACACCAGGCCGCCCGGCTGGTGTTGATTTCCACGGACAAAGCGGTGAATCCGCAAAGCGTGATGGGAGCATCCAAACGGGTTGCCGAGCTGGGATTGCTGCGGTGGAGCGGAGCGCGAACGCAGATGAAAATTGTGCGGCTGGGGAATGTTCTGGGCTCGCAGGGGAGCGTGGTGCCGCTATTCCGGCGACAGATCGCGCGGGGCGGACCGGTGACGGTAACGCACCCTGACGTGGAGCGCTATCTACTGACGCTGCGGGAGGCAGTGGAGTTGATTCTGGCAGCGGCGTCGCTGGAAGCGGAGGGGAGCATCTTTGTTCCGGAATTGGGGGCGCCCGTCAAGATTCTGGACCTGGCAAGGCACATGATCCGGACGGCGGGCTTCGAGCCGGAAACGGAGCTGCCCATCGTGTTTACGGGGCTGCGTCCGGGGGACAAGATGACGGAAGAGCTCGTTTCGGCCGGAGAGAGCTCCGAGCCGAGCACGGATCGCCGACTCCGGCGGGTGAGCAGCGCGGGGATTTCGGCCGAGCGGTTCGACGGCGCGATTGCGGAACTTGGCGAGAGCGTGGAGCGGCGCGACACGGTCCTGCTTCTGGAAGCGCTTTGCCGGATCGTGCCAGAATACCGGCCCAGTGAAACGCTGCTGGGAGCCGTGCATCGTTCGGCGGTGTGAAAGAGCCATGAATCGCAAAATTGCCGTGATCACGACTTCGCGCGCCGACTACGGACATCTCTATTGGCCGCTGCGCGATCTCTCGCAGCAAGCGCAAGTGGACCTGAGCATTGTGGTGCTGGGGGCGCATCTATCCCCCGAGTTTGGAAGCACCGTGCAGGAGATAGAGAAGGATGGCTTCCGGATCGCCGCGCGGATCGAGTGTTTGCTGAGTTCCGACAGCGACGTGGGAATGGCCAAGACGATCGGGGTGGCCATGCTGAGCCTGGCGGACCTGTTTGGAGAGATGCGGCCGGACCTGCTGCTATTGATTGCGGACCGCTACGAGATGCTGGCGCCCGCCGCGGTGGCGCTGGCGTTGCGGATTCCGATCGCGCACATCGAAGGAGGGGAGATCAGCGAAGGGGCGATTGACGATGCCGTGCGGAACGCCCTAACGAAGATGAGCCATATTCATTTTACGTCCACGCATGAAGCGCGGCGGCGGGTGATCGCCATGGGGGAAGAAGAGTGGCGGGTGCACCGGGCAGGGGCGCCCTCCTTGGACCATCTGCGGCGGCAAAAGCTGTACAGCCGGGAAGAAGTGGAGTCGCGGCTGGGAATCAGCCTGCAGCAGGGGACGATCCTGGTGGCGTACCATCCGGTGACGATTGCGCGGGACACGGTCGGGGAAGCCGATGCGCTGTTTGCGGCGCTGGAAAAACTTCCAGAGCAGATCTTATTCTGCTATCCGAATGCAGACGCGGGAAGCCGGGACCTGATGGGGCGCACGAAGGCGTTTCTGGCGGCGCGGAAAAGCGGGCAGGTGTTCGTTAATCTGGATGCGCTGATGTACTGGAGCCTGTTGCGGCAAGTGAGCCTGTTGCTGGGCAATTCGAGCAGCGGGATCATGGAAACCGCTTCGTTTGGACTGCCGACGGTCAACGTGGGGATGCGGCAGCAAGGCCGGGAGCGCGCGCGGAACGTAATCGAGGCCGCCGCAGATGCGGGTTCGATCATCGAAGCCGTGGAAAAGGCGCAGAGTGCGGAGTTTCGCGCGTCGCTGCAGGGCATGAGCAATCCGTATGGGGAGGGAGATGCGGCGGAACGCATCGTGCAGGTCCTGACGACGGTGCCGCTTTCGGAAGAGCTGTTGCGCAAGCGGCAATCGCCGGCTTCCCGGTTCGCCGAAGGCTATGCAGGTGCGCGGCGGGAATGAGAATCCCTCTCGCGGCGCCCGACATTTGCGAAGCGGACATCCTGGCGGTAAGCGGGGTGCTGCGCACATCGCGGCTGAGCCTGGGACCGAAGCTGGAAGAGTTTGAAAGCGCGATGGCGCAGTACGCGGGGGCTACCCATGCCGTGGCGGTGAACTCCGGGACCAGCGGGCTGCATTTGTGCATGCGGGGGCTGGGGATCGGCGCGGGCGATGAAGTGATCGTTCCGTCGTTTGCGTTCATCGCCGCGGCCAACGCGATCCGCTACGAGAAAGGCATTCCGGTTTTCGTGGACGTGGAACCGGAAACGCTGAATCTGGATCCCGGACGAATCGAGGCCGCCATCACGGACCGGACGCGGGGAATTGTTGCCGTGCACACCTTTGGATGTCCGGTGGAGCTTTCCGAGATTCTGGAAATCGCGCGGCGCCGCGGTCTGTTTGTGATCGAAGACGCCTGCGAGGCCATTGGGGCGGAGTACGACGGACGGAAGGTGGGGCCGCTGGGAGACGCGGGAGTTTTCGCGTTTTACCCGAACAAGCAGATCACCACCGGCGAGGGGGGAGTGATCGTCACGCAAAACCCGGAGATTGCGGAGCTGGCGCGAAAACTGCGCAATCAGGGGCGAAGCGATTCCGAGGATGGGTATATGCACACGGAGCTGGGATACAACTACCGGCTTTCGGAGATGCATTGCGCGCTGGGGGTGGAACAGCTGAAACGGATCGAGAGCATCCTGGAGCGGCGAGAGGCGATTGCGCGAGCGTATGAGCAGAGTCTGGGCAGTCAGGGGGACCTGAAACTGCCGGGATTGCGCGTGCCGCGGCGGAGGATCAGCTGGTTTGTATATGTGGTGCGGCTGAGTGCGGAGTTCGGGCGGATGCAGCGGGATTGGATTGCGCGCGAGATGAATGCGAGGGGAATCGGCTGCGGCAGGTATTTTGCCCCGATTCATCTGCAGCCCGCCTACCGGTCTGCGCCCTGCGCGAGGGCCGGCCTTCCGGTCACGGAGTGGCATGCAGAGCGCACCTTGGCGTTGCCGTTCTTCAACCGGATTGAGGAGGAGCAGATCGAGGAGGTCTGCGAGACGCTGAAAGACCTGGTGCGCCGCGCCGCTGGCGAGAGAGCCGGAAAGTAGGCGCTGGGGTGGGATAGCGCCAAAAAGGCATCGGACGGAAGTGCAGGATGCCAAAGGGCATCGGGGCCGCACCGTATAGCAGAGGAAAAGACCTTGTAATTGCTGGCGGTGGCCAGTGTTATCCGGCGAAGTGGTTCTTGGATTCCGCGGGGAGAAGACACATAATTGGGCCGCATTACAGAGGGGGCCCTCCAGCAGATGCAATGCCCGCTTTGCCAGACGGATAATCCACCGAGCGCCGTTCGCTGCGGGAGCTGCAACACGCCATTTCCCGTTTCAGAAGCCACCCTGGCGGGCACCAACGCCGGCGTGACGGAAGCGTGGACGGCGCCCGTTGGCGCGACAACCGTCAATCGTATCATCGAGCGCGGGCCCATCCCGCCGGGCACCCTCCTGGCGGGGCGCTACGAAATTCTGCAACTGCTCGGCGAGGGTGGAATGGGGGCCGTGTACAAGGCGCGCGATCTGGAGTTGGAGCGCCTGGTGGCCGTCAAACTGATTCGCCCGGACCTCGCCAGTCACCCGGAAATTCTGCGGCGCTTCAAGCAGGAATTGATCCTGGCCCGCGATGTGACCCACCGCAACGTGGTGCGGATCTTCGATCTAGGCCAGACCGAGGGCATCAAGTTCATCACCATGGAGTATGTCGAAGGGCGCGATCTGCGCGTTCTTCTGAAGGAAAAGGGGAAGTTCGCGCCCGCCGAAGCGGTGCCAGTCATGACCCAGATCTGCCGCGCGCTCGAAGCCGCGCATGAAGCGGGCGTCGTGCACCGCGATTTGAAGCCGCAAAACATCCTGCTGGACCCGAAGGACCGCGTCTACGTGATGGACTTCGGCATCGCCCATTCGCTGGAAACCCCCGGGATGACGCAAACCGGTGTGCTCCTGGGCACGCCGGAGTACATGTCGCCGGAACAAGCCAAGGGCATGAAGGTGGATGCGCGCTCGGACCTGTTTTCCGTGGGCATCATTTTCTACGAGCTGCTGACCGGCATCTCTCCCTACCAAGCGGACACGGCGATGGCCACGCTCTTGAAGCGCACGCAGGAGCCGGCGCGCCCGCCCATGGAACTCGAGCCGGCGATCCCCAAGGCGCTCAACGACGTGGTTCAGAAGTGTTTGCAGATCGACCCGCAGAACCGGTACGCGAGCGCCCAGGAGATAGCGCGGGATCTGGAAGCCTGGCAATCCACGGGGAAGATTGCGGCGGCTGCGGGGGCGGCGCCCGGCTACTGGAAATGGGCGGCCATGGGGCTCTCCGTCCTGCTGGTAGCGGCGCTTGTCACGTTTCGCCTGAAGGGTCCTTCGAAACCGCCCGCGGCACATGCTCCGGTCAGTGTACTCGTTGCCGACTTCACAAATGCCACGGGCGACAGCGTTTTTGACGGAACTATCGAGCCCACACTGAACGTGGCGATCGAGGGCGCCTCCTTCATCAGCTCCTTCAACCGAGCGCAGGCGCGCAAGATCGCCGAGCAGGTGCAGCCCGGAGTGAGTTCGCTGGACGCTTCGGTGGCGCGCATGGTGGCGGTTCGCGAAGGCATCGGGGCGCTGGTTTCCGGCACGATTGCCAAGCAAGGCGCGGAGTATCTGATTACCGCGACGACCCTGGATCCCTCGACGGGCAAAGTTCTGGTGGACGCGAGGGTGAAGGCCAGCGACAAACAAGGAGTGCTCAATGCGGTGAATAAACTGGCAGCGCAAATCCGCAAGGCGCTCGGCGACACAATCCCCGAATCGGTGCAGATCGCGGCCGCGGAAACCTTTACCGCCGATTCGCTGGAGGCCGCGCACGAATACGCCGAGGCGCAAAATCTGCAATGGCAGGGAAAATGGGAAGAGGCCATCCGGCATTACCTGCAGGCGGTGCAGCTCGATCCCAATTTCGGCCGGGCCTATTCGGGGATTGCGGCGGTCGACAGCAACATGGGACAGGTGCGGGAAGCAGTGAAATACTACACGCTGGCGATGGCGCATCTCGACAGGATGAGTGAGCGCGAAAAATACCGAACTCGCGGCGGATACTATCTGCTGATGCGGGATGCGCGCAAGGCGACCGAGGAGTTCAGCGCGCTGGTGAAGCAGTTTCCGGCGGATTCGGCGGGGGTGGCGAACCTGGCCTATGCATACGTCTTGAGCCACGACATGCCGCATGCAGTCGAGCAGGCGCGCCGGGCGGTGGAAATCTCTCCGCAGAATGTGCCGCAGAGAAACAATCTGGGGCTTCTGGAAACCTACAACGGCAATTTTGCGGCGGGCCTCCGCGAGCAGCAGGCCGTGCTGCAGACGAATCCCAGATTTGTTCTTGCGCATGTGGGGATGGCCATGTCGCAGCTGGGAAACGGACAAGTGACCGAAGCGAAGGCGACCTACGAAAAGATGGCCAAGCTGGACGCACAGGGCGCTTCGATGGCGGCGAGCGGCCTGGCTGATCTGGCCCTCTACGAGGGGCGCGCGGCGGATGCGATAAAAATTCTAGAGCAAGGGATTGAGGCGGACCGGAAGGAGAAAAACCAGGAGGCCGCAGGCAAGAAGCTGGCCATGCTGGCGGAAGCGCATCTCCTGGCCGGACAGGCGCCTGCCGCCGGGGCCGCAGCGGAGAAAGCGGTGACGACAAGTCCTCAGGATATGGCGGTGATGTTCTGGGCGGCGCGCGTCGACCTGGCTCTGGGGCAGGAGGCCCGGGCGCTCGCGCTGGCCAAGCAGCTGGGAGCGCAGCTTCAGGCGGATCCGCAGGCTTATGCAAAGTTGATCGAGGGCGAGGCGTTGCTGAAGCGCCAAAAGTCACGCGAAGCGCTGGACCTTTTCCAGCAGGCCGGAAAACTTGCCGACACCTGGGTGGGACATTATGACCTGGGCTTGGCCTACCTTGCGGCGGGAGCGTTCACCGAGGCGTATTCGGAGTTTGAATTGTGCAAGAAGAGAAAGGGCGAGGCGGCCGCGGCTTTCCTGGATGAGGAGCCCACCTATCGAATCTATCCGCCGCTGTTGTACTACTTTGGGCGGGCGCAGGAAGGATTGAAGAGTCCCGCCGCCAGTGAATCGTACAGGACGTTTGTGGCGATTCGCGGGAACGGCGCCGCAGATTCGCTGCTGACCGATGCCCGGCGGCGCCTGGCTGGCCAGTGAGCTGAGGGCGCCGGAAAAACGGCGGCCACCGGGAAATCCACAACTGAAAGAAGAGCGGGTTGTCCGGCGGTTGCGCGCCCTGGCGGCGAGGTTTTTGGAGGCCGCGCCCGTGCAGCGGCCTCCTCTTGCGGTCCTCAGTGAAGCTGGATGGTGGTGGCCTTCAGCGGACTCTGATCGCTGAGTTGCACCACGATGGTGTAACAGCCAGCCGGTGTGACGTTCGACGTATCCCAGTTAAAAATAAACTGGTTGTTGGTCGTATCGTAGCGGAACGTGCTGTTGCCGGTGGCGCCCAATGTGGGCGCATAGAGCACATAGATCTGCCCAGTGGGCACGCCCGCGCACGCGGTGTTGAAGATCGCCTGCATGGAATTCAGCGAGCTGAGGCTGCTGACATAGTTTCCGTTGCCGTCGCGCAGTTGCCATTTGATGGGGACGGCACTGCCGAGGTTGGCCGTGCCGGAATAGGTTGGTGAAGAGAAAGTCCCAGCCACGGAGAGCGGACTGAGGAATCCGGTGAAAGCATAGGTCACGGTCAGCTGGACCGTCGAAGTTCCAGAACTCCCGGCGAAATTGGAATCGCCGGAATAGGTGGCCGTGAGCGTATGCGAGCCGATCGCTGTTGAGGTCAGGGAGCAGCTGGTTGCCGGCAGAGTGGCGGTACAGGAGGCACCCGCGCCATCGCTGGCCGTAACGGTCCCGGTGGGGGTGCCCGTGCCAGGTGCGACCACGGTGACGCTGAACGTGACCGTGGTGGGCTGGCCGACCACTACGGGATTGGGCGAAATCGAGACAATCATGGTTGTCGTGTTGGCCTTCACTTTAAAGGCAGCGAGTCCCGAACTGCCGGTATAGTTTCCGTCACCGGAGTAGGTTGCCGTCATGTTTCCCGCGCCGATGACGGTGGGGTTCAGCGAGCAGCTCGTCAGAGGCAGGGTAGCGGTGCAGGAGGCGCCTGCGCCATCGCTGATGGTTACGGTACCGCCCGGGGTTGGCGTGCCGCTGCCGGGCGGCAGCACAGTGACGCTGAAGGAGACAGTAACAGCCTGGCCGATCAGGGATGGGTTGGGCGTGACGGAGGTGATCGTCGTCACTGTGCCGCCCTTGTTTACAGTCAGGGTCACCGCGCGGGTGGCAGAGCGGGGTGGAGAGCTGGCGTCAACCGCTTGCACAGTGAACGTCGCTACGCCGGCGGAGGTAGGCGTGCCGCTGACGGCTCCGGTCGTGGAGTCGAGCGCCAGTCCCAGCGGCAGGGAGCCCAATTGAATCGACCAAGTATAGGGTGCGGTTCCTCCTGTAGCCTGCAGGGTCGCCTGGTAGGGAACCCCTACGATACCGTTGGGAAGCGTTCCCAGTGTGATGAGGGGCGGCATGGCAAATTTCGGCGTGTTGGAATCGGTGTTGGCCGCTTGGGCGGTAACCACGGGGGCGAGAATCGTGGGGATGGTCTGCATGGTGGTGGTGTCCACCGGGCTGCGCACCGTGACCAAGGCGGATTCGCCGGGGGCCAGGGTGAGGGTTGCATTGCCAATTTCCGGATTAGTGAGCGTTGGGTCAGCCAGATTGGTTGTGGCGAGATCGTTGGTGACGGCAGTGTCCACATTGGCCACCGGAATGATTTGAGTCTGCTGCATCAACTGGCAGCCGAGACCGACGGGGGTCTGGTAGCCCTTCGTGACCACCAACTGCAAATTGGTGCCAGCCGGGCTATTGCCGACCAGTTTCACGCCGTAGGAGGCGGTCGTATTTCCGGAATTGCTCACGGTATAGGTGGCGTCGGAAATCGGACTGTTGGAGATGTTGGGATTGGAGATATTGGGGTTGGAAATGTTGGGATTGGAGATGTTGGGATTGGAGATGTTGGGATCGGAGACGTTGAGGTTCGCGATGTCCGGATTGGAGATATTGGGATTGGAGATGTTCGGATTGGAAATGTTGGGATTAGAAATGTTGGGATTGGAAATGTTCGGGTTCGAGATATTCGGGTTCGAGATATTGGGATTGGAGATGTTGGGATTATAGATTTCAATCTTTGAGATATCGCCCGCCGTGTTTCCGTCGGGATTGATGAGCGCGGGCGCAAGAGGGTCCGCATTCAGGACCGCATAGCCGGTGAGTCCATTGCTCACCAGGGTGCCACCGAGGCCGGTGATTTCCGCCACAGTGACGGTGATGGAGGCGGTGGGGCTGCTTGAGAGCGCAAAAATGGGACGGGCGATTCCCGCATGCGCAGCGATTTTGACGTCGAAGCCAGTATCGCTCGAGGTCAGCGCAGGCAGCGGAGAAGGAATCGGCTGATTGGGGACAGGGTTGAACGAGGCGCGTCCTCCCGGGGGCTGATTGGTGATTGTGAGGCGGAACGTCTTGTCGAGATTCGTGGAGTTTTGCGCGAGAAGGATGAAGGAGCGTTGCAGCGTAGTGCTGAGAGGCTTGGAGTTTTGCGGAACGCTCACGAGCAGGCCCTGGGTGATGCGGCTGCTATAGATATTCTGATTGCGCATGCCCTCCTGACCGGAGATGCAGGAAGGTGTCGTCCCGGAGCCAGTGACACTGGGACCTCCTCCGCCCACGGGAGTGTAGTGTGTCCAGTCCCCATCGGCCGGGGGACGGACATCCTGGTTGCTGGTCCAACTTGCATAGACGACATTCGGATCCGAGGGCAGGGTGTTGAACCTCCAGCCGCCCGGCGCCGTGCTGGAAGGGAGGAAAGGCAGTCCCGCGAGGTCAATATAGTCACCCAGGAAGGCGAGCGTGCCCTGCGCGAACAATTTGAAGTTGGGAGGATCCACCTGCAATTGCTGCAAATACCCGGGGATATCGTTGGAATCATTGCGCAGCCCGAAATCGTAGCGGGAGACCCGGGCGGTGGAGAAAACGAGGGGAGATGCGCCAGTCACGGCCTGGGCGATCACCAGATCGATGGTATGCCTTCGGGCGGTCAATCCCTGGTCGGAGAGGAATGGAGTGAAGACCTGATCCGGGCTGGAGGGCAGTTCACCCTTGGCGACCCGGTCCTCCTGATAGAAATTGCCTGTGCCGGGGGCGGGAGAGAAGGGAGAATTAGGGGAATAGCGGCTGATGGTGTGATCCTCGCGAAGGTCGTAGTAAAGAACGAACAGTTTTCCGCCTGCGAGCGTGATTTGGGGCATCACCTGGTGCCCGCGGTTGAGCGTTTGTCCGGAGTCGCTGAGGAGGGGCAGGCCGCCTTCCATTAACGGGCCATTATCTATGGGGAATGGCTTGGACCAATTCGAGCCGTTCGGAGAGGTGGTCATGACGATGCGCGCGTCTGCGGTGGGGGTCAGATTCGCGGAAAGACCGAATCCGCGTTGCGACCAGGCCAGATAAACCGTGCCGAAACCATCCACCCCGATGGTGGGAAAGGAATGGGTGCGAAAGGAGGCGCCCGAAGATTCCTGATCGAAAAAGGAGGGAGCGGTGAGATTGTTGGGGTCAAAGGCAGGAAGGCTGGCGATATCCAGAGATTTGGAGAAGGACTTTCCGAAATTCGTGGAGACGACCCCGACGATGGCGTCGGGCTGGCTGCTGGTTAAGAACCGGCGCCAGGCGACATAGATGTTCCCTGTGCCAGGGTCAATGGCCATCGTGGTTCCCTGATTAACAGAATTGCTCTCGCTCAATTTAGATGGCGTGCTCCATGTCGCTCCGCAATCCACGGACTTCGAAAACATGATCTTTGTGCTGGTGCTGCCGGTGAAACGGCTCCAGACGACGTAGATATTTCCAGCCGGAATCTTCTGCGTTACGGTCGTGCCGCCCTGTGGGACCTGAACGGTGCAAGTGGCAGTTCCGCGCGGGACGTCCACGGCGATCCACGGCTTATCCAGGAACTGTCCCGACGTGCCTGTATCAATGGGCACCACACCGATATAGCGGATAGGATCCAAGCTCTGGCTTGCGTCTCCACCTTCCAGGTTGTTGAGGTCCATGAAGCGAGCGACAAAGATTTGTCCCAGGTTGGTGCCGCGATTGAAAGCGATTCCGCTGTAATAGAAGAGCCCGTTGGTTCCGGCGCGGACAACGGGATCCGCGGCGGTCGAATAGCCATGCAGAGGCGAAGCGAGCCCAATGGCCGACTGGTCTTGCGGATAGCCGGGAAGAAGGGTGCTCCCCCATGTCGCTCCGCCATCCAATGATTTAAATACACCCAGCCAGGCATCGCCCCGCTCATCCGATGAGTTGGGGTTGGGAATGTCCACCGAGCGATAATCATTTGCGCCGGCCAGGAGATGGATCGGATTGCGCGTGGAAACTGCCAGTGAGGGCTCATTCTGCCGCTGCAGGAAAGGATCACCCCCGGGCCACTTCGTTCCGGAAACCATGTTCACGTTCTGCCCGGGCGTTTGGCTCCACAGCGTGGATGCTGCGGCGAGCAGCAAGAGGGGAAGGATGCCCATTTTCGAGGCTCGTTGGGTAGTGCGCATGGCGAATCCTCCAAGAGGACACTTCAGAAGTCTTGCGAAGGGGGCAAGTGAGTCAGTTTACCGCAGACGAATGGCGCGGAACTGAATTCCAGGCACACGCGCCATTCTGCGGGGAAAGCGACGAAGGCGTGCGTGTGACAGAGCTTGCTTTCCCTGATAGCCGGAAGAGCCTATGTGGAATGAAGAATGCAGTCAAGCACAGAACCATTAGAATTGGAAATCAGTACTTATGGTACCGAGAATCGCGCCAAAACACGGAAAGAAGAGTCTTTTGTCTGGTAATAAGTAACTTTCCTAAGCGAAAAGAAGCAGACGGAAGTCAATGGATGATGCCGGGGGTGGAGCGCACGGCGCCTGGGAGGCAGTTCTGCATCGCACGGGCGGTACGGGTAGTTCGCCAATGAATCATGGGGCAGACCTGGCTTCAGGAAGGAAAGCCGATCCCGCGCAGAATCTGCTGAATCCGGGGGTCGCCTAGCACTGCCCGGAGTCGCGGGTCCACCTTCAGTCCGGTCAGTTGCCACATGTGTTCCCGGTAGGCGCGCTCCAGGGTCACCACAGCCTTCTCGCGCTGGCCGAGCGCAATTTGGAGCACGGCGATGCTGGCGCTGTCAAAAGCGAATTGCCGCGGCGATTGGAGCATCTTTTTCAGAATGTTCTGCGCTTCCGCCTTCCGGCCCATGCGGGCAAGGATGATGCCCTGCTCGACGTCAATCCACGGCGCGTCTCCCAGAGTTTGGGCGGCTTGCACTTCCTGAAGGGCCTCCGCGAAGCGGCCCTGCTGTTCGTAGACCATGGCCAGATGGCCATGCGCTGACGCAAAGTAGGGATCCAGCTCCACAGTGTGCCGGAGCTGTTCGGCGGCTTTTTCGTACTCTCCGCGGTAATAATAGGGGAGTGCCGCCTCTACATTGATAATTGGGGAGAGCGGGTCCAGCTCGAGTGCACGCTTCGACTCCTGAATTGCTTCGTCCTGGCGTCCCATTTGCCGGAGGAATTCCCCGTACCATTGATGCGCCGTCGCATATCTGGGATTGTCCTCGAAACTCTTCTGGAACTCCTTTTCCGCGGCGGGGAAGTCCCAACCATAGAAATACGTATAAGCCAGCGTGGCATGGGCTTCGGCCAGCGTCGGGTCCAGGTCCAGCGCGTGCTGCGCCTCCGCGCGCGCCTGGCCGAGCAGCTCCCGCGCGGAAACGGAACTATAAATGAATTGCACGGCGAAGCAGTCCGCCAAGGCCGCATGGGCCCGCGCCCAGCCAGGGTCGCGCGCAATGGCCTGCCGCAGGAGATGGATTGCCTTCTCTATCCCTTCGGGCGTCCTCCGGCTCCAGAAGTGTCGCCCTTCGAGATAGAGTTCATAGGCCTCCGGATCCACGGAGCCAACGCTTTCCAGCCGAACTGCTTTTTCCGGCGCAATCTTCACCGCGATTTCTCCGGCAATGGACCGCGCCACCTGACTCTGCAACTCCAAGATGTTGCGCAAATCCCGGTCGTAATTCGCGGCCCAAAGAGTGCTCTGATCGCTCACACGGATCAGCTGCGCCGATACGCGGATGCGCTTGCCCTCGCGGCGCACACTTCCGTCCAGCAGGTAATCCACGCCGAGCTCTTCCCCGATCTGGTGACTGTCCTTCTTCGTGCCGCGATAGAGCATTGCGGAGGTGCGGGCAATAACTGTGAGCCGCTCCGGGTTGAGCTGTCCGATCTGCGTGATCATCTCCTCGCTGAAACCGTCGCTGAGATAGTCCTGCGCGGGATCTCCGCTGAGGTTCACGAAGGGAAGTACGGCCAGCCGGGCGCGCTTCTCTGCGGAGGGCATGGCTGTCACTGGCGCAGGGGGTGGGCTCCTGCGGCGCAGGCTTACGGCCAGCGATCCCGCAAGAAGCACCACGACGGCGGCAGCAGCCACCCAGGAGAATCGTCTCGGGACGGAGCGTGGCATGGCCGGCGTGGCCTGCACCGGAATGTGGGGAGAGGGAGCCAGTGGCTCGTGCACGACCGGGGCATCAAACCGGTAGCCGCGCTTTGGAACCGTTCCGATGTAGTCCTGCCCCGTGGCCTGTTTGCCCAGCGCTTTGCGCAGCGTCAGGATATTCTGCGCCAGCGTGGACTCCTCGACAAAAGTATCCGGCCACACGCGCTGGAGCAGAGTTTCTTTAACCACGACATGGCCGGCGTTCTCCACGAGGACGAGGAGAGTTTCCGCAGCTTTGGGCGTTAACGGAATTCTGTCTCCGGCTTTCTTTAATACGCGGTCTTTTGCATCCAGATGATAAGGGCCGAAAGTGTAGGCGACGCGCGTTGGAGTTTCTGAGGTCACAGGCCTTTCTACCGGCCAAATCCTGTAAATTTCACGCCGATTTGAACAGAATTTGAGCCCCCTTTCAAGACTTCTCGGAAGCCACACGCTAAAACTCGCCGCCGGATAAAGAGCGCCGGGATCGCCTTTCTAAGTTTTGCTGGGCGTCCGGGCAAACGAAGACTTCTGCGGGAGTCAAATTGTCCATGCAAACCGGGAAAATTTATCCCATCGAGCGCAAGACAGGCGCGGGGATGCCGGGGTTGATTGCCGGTACGGCACTGCTTCTCTTATTTTCGGCTGGCCAGCGGGTTCCTGCCCAGCCTTATCCGCAAAAAAAGGCAGTGTCGGCAGCCACCTACTCAGAGGGCTGGCAGCAGGATCTCAGGCTGTTCGAGAAGCGCTGGAATGCCCTCCTCTCAAATCGCCAGAGCGACGATAAAGCGAGATGGACGGCCCTCGAGAACGATCTGCGCGGCTTCGCAAAGAAATATGACCAGCACCTCGAGGAGCACATGCGGCGGGCCAAGGCCGCAGTTCCAGGCAATCCTTCAGCCCCTCCCGCTTGTGCGGTGCGGGACGATGTTCCCGGTTACAGGTGCTATCTCTTCGCCGGACCCAGGGGAGTCTGCCGCTACATATGCGTGCCAGTGAAATCGTGAGGTTCCGGAGGCGCACGCAAAGGTTTCTGCAGTCGCAGAGGACTTAGGCAATGGAAAGGGTGAAGCACATGAATCCGAAAAAAACATTCAGCGCTATGTGGATCAGCGCCGTAATTGCGACCGCGTGGATGCTGCTTGCGGTGGCCACGGGCCAGGCACAGCAGAGAACTGTGAAGAAATTACCTCCGCGTGCGGCCGCCACGGCCGCTTCTTCCGCGCCGGAGCCGAAGTACAAGGGCATCTGGGAGCCCGTGAACTATCCGGACGACGTCCAGTTGAAGGATGTTTACTTCGTCAACGACAAGGTGGGATGGGTCGCCGGGAAAGGTCAGGGAGGAATCATCCTGCACACTGCGGACGGCGGCGAGCACTGGGACATCCAACTCGGTGATCCGAATTCCAACGAAGAAAGTTTCGATGATCTCCGTTTCCTGGACCAGACGCACGGCTGGGCGGTGCAAAGAGGCGGCAAGCTGGTGCGCACCGCGGACGGCAAGAACTGGGAGGAAGCGGGCTCGCTTCCCGGCCAAATGAAGGATTATCAGTTCCTTACTCCGCGGAATGGCGTCGAGACGGGCGGATTTTTCAACGATTCCCGAATCAATGTCACCGCAGATGGCGGACGCAGTTGGAAGCCGGTATTTCAATGCGCCACTACCCTGCGAGTGGAAGGTCTGACGAAGCACGTAGGTTGTTACGTGGAGGATTTGCATTTTCCGTCTCTGCGCGTGGGCTACGGCGTGGGTGGAGGCTTCAATGGCGGGTATGCCGTGATCGCGAAAACGGAGGACGGCGGGGCATCCTGGAAAGTGATTTTCGCCAGCACCGACATGGAGACGGCCGAGGCGGTCTTCTTCACCGACGAGAAGAACGGCGTCATTCGGCTTAAAGACCGGAAGATTTTCCTCACCGCGGATGGCGGCCAATCGTGGCGCGGGGTACCGGCTTCTGCAAACGGCTTGATTAAATTCGGGGATCCGGAAGCGGGCGGCTCATGCCGCGAACGGAGCTGCAGCTTCACCACGGATGGCGGCCAGCACTGGATTTCCCGGGATCTCCGGTTCCCAGCATCCGTCGAATCCTTCAGCATCCCGCGGCGCGACCGGATCTACGTCGTCGGGGAACACGGCATGGTGTACCGGTATCGCATCGTTCCGGCCGACTACCTGGCGCAGGGAATTCTCGATGCCCCGCTGCTGTCCCCTTACGGAGGTGCCGTCCCTGCGCAACTCGGCCGCTTAAGAGCCGAGGTTCAGCAACTCCAGACCAAAATCGGCGCTGCCGGCGGGTCCGCAAGCCCGGCTTCACGAACAGGAATTACGTCACAGTCTGCGAGGGGGCCGGCTGGTCAGCCACAAAATCAGACCAATACCTCGCAAGATCAAACCGCTCCCGCAGCCGATGCTGCATCCGCCGGGCAGGACCCCGGCGCGGCGGAGACCGGATTCTCCCAAGACGCTGCAAACGCCCCGGCGGGAGCCGATAGCCAGAGTGCCGGGGGGGACGCTGCATTTTCGCAGGATAGCGGCTTTTCGCAAGATGCCTTGAGCGCTCCACCGAGCCAACCCCTCCAGGACTGTTGCGGAGAGCAGATACAGGGTCTGCAGACGGACTTGAACTCGTTTTCGCAACAGGTGCCAGCCTTCACCGGAAAGTACCGCAACCTGAACCTTCTGTTCGTGGGCCTGAACATGATTAACGATCTGATCGGGAAGGCCCGTGGCATGCGCGACGCTTTTCTCGCGCTAAAGAAAGCCCCCAACCTCCCGGTGGCCGCCGCCGCTCTTCAGGATTTGGCCGGCAAGCTGGACAACACCTCCCAATCAATCTCGACGGGTTTCCAGGATCTCAATGCAGGCGGTTTCTCGCAGGGGGCCGGCGGCGCAGTGAGCAACATGATCGGCAACGCGGTCTCCGGTGAGCCCGCGGGAGATCCAAATGCCGGGCCGGGGGCACAAACCGCAAGCCAGGACGCAGAGCAGCAAAAGAAGGAGGAGAAGAAGAAGAGCGACACGATGGAGAAGTTAAAGAAGCTGAAGCGAAAATTTCCCTTTTAGCGACGCCGAACATAGTTCGTGCATTCGGGACGGGACCTTGCATTCCATCGGAGGCGGAGAATGGCACTGCGGAACAAGGCTTTCACGTTTGCGGCGCTGGCGATTTTGTTCACGGCTCTGGCTCCGGCGGCACACGCCCAGCTGGGGCCGTGCTGCATGATCACGGCCATAGACGCCCGTACCGCGACGGTGACCGCAAAGATCAACCCCAGCGGGGCGACCTTCGAATTCCGGGTGACCAATCCGCTCCTTCTTCGCGGGCTGCGTCCCGGCCAGAGTGTCTACGCCAACTTCAAAGCGAAGCAGGTGTCGCTCGACGGCAAGACGGCCTGCTGCGCTATTACCGCGGGACCAACGGCTGGGCCGGTAGCCGGCACCGCACCCGTAGCCGGCTGGGGAGGTCCCAATTCACTTGCCGGGGGGCGGCCGGGAAAACTGCCGTCTGCGCCCGCCCAAATGGGACCCATCGTTCCCGCGCTGGGATGCCCGGCGGGGCCAGCGGCTCCTGACCTGATGATTACCGCGCTGGGCTTCGATCCGGCGAGACATGTGACGTACACGGTGGCCAACTGCGGACAGGCGACTACGCAGCAGCCATTCATCGTGGATTTGTATCTCAAGGCGGACCGTGGCGATACGGTAGAGCACCAGCCCTTGCCGGCAAGGTCACAGCAAACGGTGACCTCGCAACTGGCGCAATACCGGGGCTGCGACCGGGTCCAACTGCGGGCCGTGGCCGACCCTCAGCACATTGTCTCGGAAGCGAATGAGAACAACAACGAGCGCACCCTCGACATCGTGCCGCCGTGTCCCGACCTGGTGGTGCAGGAGATCAAGCAGGACTGGGAAGACGCAAATACCCGCTATCTCGTGCAGATCAAGGTCGGAAACACGGGGAACGGGCCGTCGCAGGTTCCGGTCTACGCGCGGGTGGTGGTTTTTGCGAGCGGTGTCTCCATCCCGCAGCAGGAAAATCAGGAAATTCCCCCGCTGGCTCCGGGGCAATCGTTCATCTTCCACCCTCAAGGAAAGCATCTGGCGACAAGCACCACGGAGATCGACATTTTCGTGGACTTTTTCAAGCAGCTCATGGAAGCGAACGAAGAGAACAACATCGCGCACAAGACGCTCGGTCCGCATTGACCACAGGGGAACACTGTTTCGGGAGAAATAGCGTGAAGAAAGCGCTCCTTATGTTGTTGCTGGCGATGTTCTTCAGCGGACCTGCGGCGCACGCCCAGCCGGCGCCGTGCTGCACGATCACGGCCATCAACTCCCGCGCCGCGACGGTTTCCGCAAAGGTCAACTCCACCGGGCAATCGTTCGAGTTTCGCGTGCCCAACGCAAAACTCTTGGCCGGGCTGCACCCCGGCCAGGGCATTTACGCAAATTTCAAAGCGAAACAGGTGTCGCTCGACGGGCGAACCGCGTGCTGCGAGATCATCAATCTTTCGCCGGAGGAGCAGATTTCTTCCCCGGGTCTCCTGGCAGGCAAGGGAACCGTCGCTGGCACGAGCGTGCAAAGCCTCCAGCCCGGCAAGTGCACGCACGCGTGGTTGCCGGCGGACGGCGGGGTTCTCTGCCGGGGCAAGGATGCCTCGCGCCCGGCCATTCTGCTGGTCCACGGACTGCACCAGAGCGCCGAGACCTGGACGAAGCCCTCCAGCACGGGCTATACGTACGATTTTCGCCATCCGCCGCCGGAAAAGGACTTGGGAGAGCATTCCGCGCCGAACGCCGGTCTCTACAAGGCAGGTCCTTCCGAGCTTCTCAATGTGGACCCGCTGAACTGGCTGGGCTACCTGGTGGCGCAAGGTTTCACCGTGGCCACCTGGAGCCAGCCCTGCTGCAACTTCGAGAAGGCCTACGATTCCGCCAAGCGTGCTCTGGCGCAATTTGCCGGCGACGTCGGGGTTATGTACCCCGCAGCGCCGCCGCCGATTGCGCTGGTTGGCCACAGCCGCGGCGGCCTGCTGATCCACAAACTCCTGCGCGAACAGGGCAGCCTTGGCGGGCGCATCCGCTGGATGATTACCATCCACTCGCCACATCACGGCAGCCTCGTGGCCAAGACTCCCGAGGTGCTCGTCAACGATGCCGAAAAAGTTTTCGACGGAGCCAATCTACCTTCGGCGGTAAAAGGCCCGCTGCGCGAAGCCGCCATTAAGATCGTCAGCCCGATGCACCAACTGATCGACGACGGATCGAAGGAATTGGCCCCGGACAGCCCCGTGATTACCGGCCTGCTCAACGGAGACGCCCCGGTGCCGGGCGTGCAGTACTACACCTTCGGCGGGACGAACCCCATGATTGTGCGCCTCTATACCTGGCTGTTCACGCCGGAGAGTGCGGTGCCGCAGTACAAGGGTCTGGAGCAATATTTTCACTGGAAGGCCAAGCCGGCGGAGGTGGGACTGGTGTCGCCGCTGCTCGACGGTGTCAATGCGGTCGTGCCGGAAATCAAAGCGGGGCAGGGAGACACCTTAGTCACGGATGCCAGTGCGCGGTTGCCGTACTCCATCCACGAAACCGACCAGCTCAACCACGCAGAAGTGCTTTGGGATCGCCCGCTGCAGGAAAAGGTGGCGCGGATTCTGTCCGGCGCGTTGCAACCAATCCATGCAGGAAAACCGGGAGATATGCGATGAACACAAACGCAGGAAGTCGTGCCGCTGCAAGCCGGCGGATGCGAAGCACCCAGAGGGCGAAATGGGCCGAATTCCTGGCGATGGTTCTCCTTGCACTGTCCGCTGCATCCGGTATTGCCGCGTATCCCGCAGGCGCTCCGCGCGCGGCAAGCCCGCGCCCGGCTGCTGTGGTGAACTATCCGCTGGCGCTGCACACGCGCTGGACCTATCACTTGCGGCATGAGGTCGGCCCGGGCGTGCACTTTGATGACGAATACGCAGGGCTTGCGAAGGGCAATGTGCTTGAAGACACGGTAGTTTCCGAAGTCGCCGGGAAAGATCGCATCGGGAACCTGTCTTATGTACGTGTCGAGAACCGCCGTTCCCGGGGGCTCTGGCTCACCGAGTGGTATCGCGCGGCAGAGGAAAGTCTCTTCCTCGGCAAAACAATTGAATCGGAAACTGGCAACGTAACGCGGATGATTCCGCCGCAAAAAGTTCTGACCAGGACGCTCCGGGCGGGGGAAGCCTGGACCTGGCAAGCGAGCGATGCGCCCGTCAAAATCCGCGTGAATGTCAAGGGCACATCCGCAGTCACGGTTCCCGCGGGAACGTACACGACCACGGAGATCGCCTATGTGCTGACCATGCCCACTCCGGGGGGCATGGCCCGCGCCGAACAGACTCGCTGGTTCGTTCCCGGCATCGGCTGGGTGAAGCAGGAGACCCGCACGCGGATCGGAACGCGCCTGGTGACCTACATCACGGTGACGCTTGAAAAATTCGAGCCCGGTGCGGCTCGCGAAACTATCCGTTGAAGCAGGAGAAAACAAACATGAAACGCTTGCTCTTTCTCATTGTCGTGTTGATCGGACTTAGCCAGCCGCTGCGCGCGGGGGCTCCGTGCTGCAAAGTGACTGCGGTGAATGTGCGCACGGGAATGGTTACCGCTCAGGAGAACGCGACCGGCCGCACGTTTGAGTTCCGCGTCACAAATGCAGCGCTGCTGGCCAAACTTCGGCCGGGCATGCCTGTTTACGCTAATTTCAGCGCCAAGCAGGTTTCTCTGGACGGCAAGACCGCCTGCTGTGCGATCACGAAGATCAACGCAGCTCCTCCGCGGGGCGGCGTGGGCGCCGGGCCGGCTTCGCCGGCCGCACCGGCGGCTCCCACTGCAGGACCAGCGCCTGCTCCGGGCACGGCTGCGCCCCCGCCAGCATCCGCAAATCCATCGAGCGGCTCGGCGCAGGGCGCCAAGGCGGGCCAGCAGAAGCCCACGACCCAACAGTCCTCCTCGGGCAGCAACACGGACAAGCCCATTACCGACGCCTCGCAAATCACCGCATCGGAGCCTAATGACACGGCCATGGCGATCCGCGGGGCTACCGCTGCGCCGCCGGCCGGCGGGCCGGCACCTTGCTGCACAGTAATCTCCGTGGATGTGCGGGCAGGAATCGTGACCGCTCGAGAAGAATCGAGAGGGAGAACATTCGAAGTGAAGCCCGACGATCAGGGCCTGATGGCCCAGATCCACCCCGGCCAGGGCGTCTATGCGAATTTCAAGACAAACCAGGCCTCGCTCGACGGAAAGACGGCGTGCTGCAAAATCTTGGTGGAATCCTCGCCAGGGGCCGGCCGGGGGGTCATTGACGCGGCGGGAGCGGCGACAAATCCTGCGGCAGTTCAGCAAGGGATGCGGCCAAACGGGACGCCCTTGGAAGCGCTGAAGGGAGCGACAGGAGCAGCGCCCGCTGCGCCAACAGCAGGCGCCGCGCGACAGGAGGGCACCGGATTGGCGCCGCCGAACGGTGCGACAGGCGCTCAACCCTCCAAGCCTCTCGCCGGAGGAATTCATGGCACGCAAGCGCTGCAAGGATTTACCTTGCCCGTGGTCACCGCCGGGGCGCCCCAGCGCGTGGATAGCATGGGGCCGCAGAAGGGCACGCCCGGCAACCTCCTGGCGCGGAGTAGCGGGGTGAACAGCCATGTTCTGCGGGTTCGCGGGCTGGCCGGTATCCAGCAGGCTACCAGTCTGCCGGAAGGAGCGCGCGAACTTCTGCTGATGCATGCGCGAACCCTGGGAGCGGGTGAGTTGGATGATTACATCGTGAACACGCAACTCGCCGAAGAGTGGATGAAGACGCATCCCGCTCCGGCTTCGGCAAAAGCCGCGACCAGCGGCGATAAACACACCGGATGCAAGGCCATCTCCATCCATTGCGCGGAGGAGGCCGGCCAGCACGCGGTGGACGAAGCCTCCCGGCAAAGCGAAAAGTACCTGAAACAGGCTCGCGAGGAATGGAAGCACGTGACCGATGAAGCCACGCACGACTGGCATATGACGGAAGGATGCTTTGCCGACCACACCCTTACGGTGCCGAACATCCCCGTGCAGTTTTCCATTACTCCGCAAATCAGCCTGGACGCGGAGAAGAGCGGCTCGACCAGCAACAAATACGGCTCGGCTTCCGGGAACGTGAAAGGAACCGTGAGCTTCGGTATTCCCCTCGACGCCGATTTCCAGGCGCAGCTGGATCTTTTCTATATTCCCTGCCTGCCCTTCGCCGTCCGCCCGAGAAGCCTGGGTGCGAATGGGTCCCTGGTTTCAGGCAGCAGGCTCGGCGCAACCCTCACCGCAACCGGTAACTTCAAACAGCATTTCATGATTCCCCCCAGCGGCGGCCCGCATTTTCCGATCGAGGTCATCCCCATCGTGATTGCGGGCGTGCCCGTGGCGGAACTGGACGTCAGCGTCTATGTGGACGGCACGCTGGACATTGACGGAGACGGGAGGTTGGACAGCAATTTCACGCTCGAGGCCAGTCAGAAAACCAATTTCGATTTTAACTGCAGCGGCAAAGGCTGTGGCTTGCGTTCCCATACGGCCCCCCTGCCCAAGACAGCATCGGAGGCCGTCAAAGTCCAAGGGCGAGTCCACGTAAAGCCCGCGGTTTATGCGGCGCTCCAGCTTGATTTCGACGTGGATCTCCTGAGCGCCCGCGCGGGACCGCAACCCTACCTGCTGGGCGAACTCTATGGGTGCGGCGCTGCCTCGGGGACGCAAACGCAGGGCGGCCCGTCCACCGCGCAGGAGTTCTATGCATTCACCGCCGATCTGGATTGGGGCATTGAGCTGCGGTCCGAGGCTTTGGTGGCCAACAAGATTGTGGCCGAGGCGCCGAGGATTCAGCTTGTGCCGGCCAATAAGAAACACCTTTACTTCAAGGATCTCGCTGCCTCCACCGCCCTGCTTCCGCTTCTGGATGGCAACTTGCAGCCTTCGGCCGGTCGCTCCGCGTCCTACAAGACAAAGATGCCGGCCTGTTATCCTTACTCCGACCCTGTGGAGTACCAGGTCAACTGGACTGGTGGCGCTACTGCCACCAGCGCTTCCACCAGCACTGCCGCCACCAATAGCAAAGTTCGGAGTGACGCACTCACGATGCTTTCGGGGAGTAAAGCGCAACCGGCTTCGAGCAGCGCGCCCTCGGCATGCACGTTGCAAGCCGGACAGGGGGATTGCTGGAGCGATCCGCTGAAGGACGTTTCCTTGGACCTGGTCTGGCCCCAGGCCGGCCCGTACACCCTGAGCGTCGTCCCGGTGCGCGACAAGCATGGCCGGCAATTTACGGAGGAGACGGGCACGAAACTGGACATCACCGTGCAGCCGTAGCACTGAAAAGTTGCACAGGGAGACAAGGGCAGGAAGCGCTTGTTCCTGCCGGTGATCGGGTGCATAACTCTGTCTCTAGGAATGGGGCAGCCGTTGCAAGCGCAAGTCCCTTGCTGCACGGCTTGGAAAAACTCAACGACTCTTACACCATAAGGAAGAAGAATGGGGCGAAGGGATGGTGCCGGGGGCCAGAATCGAACTGGCTACGCCCGCCTTTTCAGGGCGGCGCTCTACCGGTGAGCTACCCCGGCACTGGGGTCTATAAATTGTAGGGGTGAGTGTGGGGTGTGTCAAATCGGGCCAGCACGCCAGAAAACAATACGGCCGGGCTCAGGAGCGCAACCCTCTGAACCCTGGCGATAGGATTTGCCGGCCGGCTACTGCATGGAATCGTCGAACTCTTTCATCCAGCCGCGGCTCTTGAGCACTTCCCGCGGCCGCGTGCCGTCCGGCGGGCCCACGATGCCATCCTTCTCCATCAGGTCGATCAGGCGCGCCGCGCGGCCGTAGCCGATGCGCAGCCGCCGCTGCAGCGTGGAGGTCGAGGCGCGGCCCATCTCGCAGACCACCCGCACGGCATCCTGGTACAGCGCGTCGTCCACGGCCTCGCCGCCATCGCCGTCCTCTCCCGCTTCGCCGGAGGCCTCGCCCTCTTCCTTCGGCGCTTCGAGGAGCTGTTCGTTGTATTTGGCTTCCGCCTGGGTGCGCCAGAAATCGCACACCGCCGCGATCTCTTCCTCCCGGACGTAGGGTCCGTGGATGCGGTGCAGCCGCGAGGAGCCCGCCGGCAGGTAGAGCATATCGCCGCGGCCCAGCAGCGATTCCGAGCCGTTGGCATCCAGGATCGTCCGCGAGTCCACCTTGCTGGCCACCCGGAAGGAGATGCGGGCAGGGAAGTTGGCTTTGATCAGGCCGGTGATAACGTCCACCGATGGCCGCTGCGTCGCCAGCAACAGGTGGATGCCCACGGCGCGGGCCATCTGCGCCAGGCGCGTGATGGACTCTTCCACGTTGTTGGTGTCCACCATCATCAGGTCGGCCAGCTCGTCGATCACGATCAGGATGTAGGGCAGCGGCTTGTGCTGGCTCTCCTCGTTGGTGTCGAAGAGGGAGAGCGACTGCCCCTTCTGGAACTGGCGGTTGTACTGGTCGATGTTGCGCACGCCGCGCTCGGCCAAAAGTGTCAGCCGCTTTTCCATCTCTTTCGTGGCGTTGCGCAGCACATTCGAAGCGACCTTCGGGTCGGTCACCACCGGCGCCAGCAGGTGCGGGATCTTCTCGTAGAGACTCAGTTCCAGCCGCTTGGGATCTACCAGGACCAGCTTTACCTCGTCCGGGGTGGACTTGTAGAGAATGGACATCAACAGCGAGTTGATGAACACGCTCTTGCCCGTGCCGGTCGACCCCGCGATCAGCAGATGCGGCATCTGCGCCAGGTCGCTCACGCGAATGCGCCCGTGCAGGTCGCGGCCCATGGCCAGCGTCAGCCGGCTCGGCGAATTGACGAACTCCGGCGACTCGATAACCTCGCGCAGGGCGATCGTCTGGCGGTTGACGTTGGGCACTTCGATACCGATCGTGGACTTGCCGGGAATGCGCTCGATCAGGATCGATTCCGCCTGCAGCGCCAGGCACAGGTCATCCGCGAGGCCGGTGATGCGGCTCACCTTGATGCCCGCCTCGGGCTTGAATTCGAACGTGGTGACGACGGGCCCGGGGTTGATCTGCGTCACGTGGCCCTTGATGTCGAACTCTTCGCACTTCAGTTCGATGGCCCGTGCACGTTCCTTCAGCTCGGCTTCGTCCAGCAACTCGTTGCGCTCGCCCGGCTGCAGCAGCGTGGGCGAGGGCAGCTTGTAGGTGGCACTGCCGCGGGCGATCTTGGGTTCGGCGCCGCCCTTGCGCGCCGCCGCTGGTTTGGGCTTCTCGTCATGCAGGAACAGGATCGGCGCGAGCCGCTCTTCTTTCTCCGCGGCCGCCGATTCCTCGTCGGCTTCTTCGGTCTCTTCCTCTTCGTCGGCCAAATGGATCGTTTTGTGCGCGTCCTTGAGCAGTGCGGCCACGCTCCCGCCAGGCTGCGTAACCGGCGGCCGCCCCGCGGACCGCATCGCCTCCACGCGCCGGCGCATGAATTCCTGTTGGCGCGCCTCGCGCCAGCTCCGCCACTTCGCCTGGGCCTTCTGAATCACGCCGAGCCGCTCGACGGCGCCCACGGGGCCCGTGGGGCCGTTCACCCAGGCGTGGGCTCCGGAAAAAGAAAAGCGCGTAGTCATGAACAGCGCCGTGAGGAACAGCGCCAGCGCCACCAGATGGGCGCCTACGGCGTTGAACCCGGCGCGCAGACCGTTGGCCACCAGCGTGCCCGTCAGCCCCCCTGCGGGCACCGCACCGCGCACTCCCGGCAGATGCCAGAGCGCCAGCAGCGAGGGCAGGGAAAGCAGCAGCAGGCCGTAGCCCAGCAGCTTGGCCGTCTGCGAATTCACCTCGTGGCTGCGGAACCACCGCCAGCCCAGCGTGCCCAGCGCCACCGGCAGCAGAAACGCCGCGAACCCCAATAACTGGAAGAGTAGGTCCGCGCTATAGGAGCCCGCCAACCCGATCCAATTGCGCGCCGGGCTTTCTCCCGGCGCGGACGCAGACACGTTGAATGAAGCGTCGCGCGGGGAATAGGAAATTAACGCCAGGGCCAGCAACACGCCCAGCGTTATGCACAAAAAGCCGATCAACTCATTGAGCCGCTTATTTTCCGTGGGTGTCAGAAAGCGCACTGGTCTCTCCTCAGCTTTGGGGAAGGCCGAGTCACGAGCAGCCTGCGCGGGCGCTATCGCGCGAAGCCAGTCTGGCGGAACCACCAAACCAACACGACTATACCAAACAGCAGGCGGCAGACAACAAATACTTTCAGGGTGCGTGCTTGCAAATAGTGCACAGATGCACGAACGAAATGCCCGCGCCTTACCCCGCCAATCTCGATGCCCAAACCAAAACGGCGGCGCCCACGATGATGCGGTACACCGCGAAGGGCGCAAATCCGTGCTTTCTCACCCAGGCCATGAACCAGGCGACGCTGCCGTAGGCCACGACAAACGAAACCACGAACCCGATCGCCAGGACAATCCACCCATGCGCGTCAATCTGCGCTACGCCGATGGGATTCTCCGCTTTCCCGGCGAGCGATTTCAGCAGGTCGTAGCAGGTTGCCGCAGCCATGGTAGGCATCGACAAGAAAAACGAGAATTCCAGCGCGGAGGCGCGTGACATTCCGGCCAATTGTCCGGCCCCGATGGTCGACATCGATCGCGATGTCCCTGGAAACACCGCCGACAAAATCTGGCATGCGCCGATCCAGATGCTCTGGCGCAAGCTCATGTCTTCCATGTGCCAGGTGTGAATGCGGCTTCCCGAACCGTGCGGCCCGGCCGCTTCGGACCTGGCGTTGATCGCGTCAATGATCCACATGACGATCCCGCCGAGCAGCAGGGAACTCCCCATGATGTGCAAACTTTCCAGATGCTTGCCGATCACCTTGGTCAACAAAAACGCCGGGATCGCGGTAACCACAAATGCCACGATGGTGAGGCCCAGAGGATGCGTCAAAAGCGTGCGGTCGCCACGCTCGCCCTTCGGAAAAGTAGAGAGAAACTTCGCTATGCGCTCCCGGAAATAGACCGGAAGGCAAAGAATGGCGCCCAGTTGAATCACAATCGTGTACATCTTCCAATAACCGCTCTGCAGGCTGATCTTCAGCAGAGCCTCGGTAATGCGCAGGTGTGCGGTCGAGCTGACGGGTAGGAATTCGGTCAGTCCTTCGATAATTCCCAAGAGCAGGGACAGCAGATAATCGTTCAATCTTCCTCCAGGACGCATCCCGATTGCAGGCGGGAAGGTGATTGTAGAACCTACCAGACTCCGGTGAAATCCCAAAGAAGAAGACGGATTTGGCAGCGTGGCCGTCCCGCCGGTAAATTCTTCTTGCTCCTTGGTCCAGCAAGCACCGCAGGTCGGGGGCCGGCGTTACGGGAACTCTTGCGGAAAGCTCACGCGCAGGGAATCTACGTCTCCTCCTGCGGCGGCTTCGAATGCACTTGCGCCGGGCTCGCCTTTGGTGGAGCAGGCAAGAGTTTGCGCATTTCGTAAGCGTCCAGGCGGCCGAGATAGTAGCGTTTCAAGACGGCCTCGATGCGATAACCGTGCCGCTGCCAGAAGGCCACCGCCGCTGCGTTGTTCACCGCGGTCTCCAGCAGGATGGCGCGCACGTCGCGGGCCGCCAGATTTGTTTCCATCTCTTTCACGAGCGCCGAGCCCACCCCGCGCCGCCGGTGCGATTCCTCAACGTCCAGGGTGATGATGTGCGCCAGGGGATGGTTCTCTTCCGCCAGCAGGAAGCCCGCGATTTTCTTGCCCTCTTCCGCCACCAGGCACTGTGCCCCGTCCAGCTTCAGGAAATAGCGCAGTCCGGTCTTCGTGTAAGCGATCCCCGGCGGGAAGCAGGTCTGGTCGAGGCGGTAGAGAGCCGCGAAGTCGCCGGGCTGGTAGGGCCGGATATGCCAGGGCATGCAGGATTGTATGGCAGAGCCAAGGGTCCGAAGCAAGCGCGGCGGCCGGGGCGGGCACCCCGGAAACGCAACAGGCCCGGCGCGTGAGGAGCCGGGCCTGTTCTTGCGTCAACCGGGGCCGAAGCCCGCGCGACGCAGTTTAGAGTTTTACGGTCACGGTCTTGACTTCCGTGTAGTTGGCCAGGCCGTATTCGCCGAGTTCGCGGCCCAGCCCCGACTGCTTGAACCCGCCGAAGGGAGCTCCCGCGTCGAACACGTCGAAGCAATTCACCCACACCGTTCCCGCGCGGACGCTGTCGGCAATGGCGTGAGCCTTGGTGATGTCCCTGGTCCACACGGCTGCCGCTAGCCCGTACATCGTCTTATTCGCGCGCTCGACCACTTCGTCCATGTCCTTGAACTTCAGAATGGACATGACCGGCCCGAAGATCTCTTCCCGGGCGATCTTCATGTCGTCCTTCACGTCGGCGAAGATCGTGGGCTCGATGAAGTACCCCTTGTCGCCGACGCGTTTTCCGCCGGTCCGCAGCGTGGCTTTCTCCTGCTTCCCGGCCTCGATGTAACCCATGACCTTGTTGAACTGATCGCTGTCCACCTGCGGGCCCTGTTCGGTGGTCTGGTCGAACGGATCGCCCACGGTCCGCTTCTTGGCTCGGGCCACGCTCTTCTCCACGAACTCGTCGTAGCACTTCTCCTCCACGAAGAGCCGCGATCCCGCGCAGCAGCACTGCCCCTGGTTGAAGAACAGCGCCTGGTGCGATCCTTCGATAGCTTCATCCATGTCCGCATCCGCGAAGACGATGTTCGGGCTCTTTCCTCCCAGCTCCAGCGTCACCCGCTTCAGGTTGGATTCCGCGGAAGCCTTCATGATCAGGTGCCCCACTTCGGTCGAGCCCGTGAACGCCACCTTATCCACGTCCATGTGCCGCGCGAGGGCCCCGCCCGCCGTCGGCCCGTACCCCGGCAGCAGGTTGACGACCCCCGGCGGGAATCCCGCCTCCAGAATCAGCTCGCCCACCCGCAGGGCCGTCAGCGGCGTCTGCTCCGCGGGCTTCAGTATCACCGTGCACCCGGCGGCCAGCGCCGGAGCCAGCTTCCACGCCTGCATCAGCAGCGGAAAGTTCCACGGGATAATCTGCGCGCAAACTCCCACCGGCTCGTGCTTGGTGTAACTGAAGTAATTCCCATTGACCGGGATCGTCTTGCCCTCGGTCTTATCCGCCCAGCCGGCGTAGTACCGGTAGCAGGCGATGGTCAGCGGCAGATCGGCGACCGAAGCGATGAAGTACGGCTTTCCATTGTCCAGGGCTTCCAGACGGGCCAGTTCGTCGGCGTGCTTTTCGAGGAGGTCCGCAAGCCGGTAGATCAGCAGGCCGCGCTGTGAGGCGCTCATCTTCCGCCACGCCCCTTTTTCAAACGCGGCCCGCGCCGCGCGCACCGCCTTGTCCACGTCCGCCGCGTCCGCTTCCGCCACCCGGCAGATCTCTTCGCCGGTCGCCGGGTTGATCGTAGGAAAGGTCTTCCCGGAGACGCTGTCGGTCCATTCGTTATTGATTAATAGCTTTCTGGCCCGGACTTCGACGCCGGGTTTCAACGTAGCTGCTGTCGCCATAAATGCCTCCTTCGTGGGGTTCGCGCCCGGGTGCTGGGGGAACAGGCCGACGGGCGCGGCATGCTGTGGGAAACGGGGCCATACTATACCCCGCAGGGGGGACAGGCAAGACTCTTGTGTCCGCAAGCAGTCCGCCGTCCGGCTGGCATTTCCAACTTAGTTGGCTGGATGCAAAGTACCGAATTTTCATGCCGGCCGGCCCGCGAACGCGCCGGGCCTCGCTGTGGAAGGGGGCCTAAATCTCCAGAATCACCGGCAGAATCAGCGGCCGCTTGGAGGTCTGCTTGCTGATGTATTTCTTCAGATCCACGCGGATCTTTTCCTTGATGACGCCCCAATCGCTTTTTTCCTCGGCGTTGGACTGTTCCACCGTGCGCAGGATCACTTCGCGCGCTCCGGAGACTATCTCCTGCCCGTTGTCGCTCGGCAGGAAGCCGCGGGTCACGATTTCCGGCTGCGATTCCAGCTTGCCGGTGTGCTTGTCGATGGCGATGATCGGTACGACGACACCGTCCTCGGAAAGGTGCTTGCGGTCGCGGATCACCACCTCTTCGATCTCTTCGAGCGACCCGGAATCCACGCAAACCCGCCCGGCCGTTACCGGCTCGATGCGCCGCGCCCCGTCCGCGGTGAACTCGATGGGCTGCCCGTCTTCAATCAGCAGAATCTCTCCGGAGACCACGCCCAGCTGGTGCGCCAGTGCCGCGTGCCGGAAGAGCTGCCGGTACTCGCCGTGGATGGGAATGAAGTAGCGCGGCCGCACGAGCTGCAGGACGAGCTTCTGCTCTTCCTGGCTGCCATGGCCGGAGACGTGGATCGTGCCTCCGCTGTTGTCGTAATAGACCAGCGCGCGCCGCCGGAACATGTGGTCCAGCATGCGGAAGATGGCCTTGTCGTTGCCGGGAATGATGCGCGCCGAAAGGATGACCGTGTCGTTCTCATCCACGGTCACGAAGCGGTGATTGTCCACCGCAATGCGCGAGAGCGAAGACATCGGTTCGGCCTGGCTCCCGCTCGCGAGCACCAGCAGCCGCTTCTGGTCGAATGCGCGGATGTCCTGCGGACGCACCACGATCCCGTCGGGGATGCGCAGGCAGTCCATAGAGTGTGCGATTTCCACGTTGTCCACCATGCTGCGGCCGACGAACGCGATCTTGCGCCCCACCCGCTGCGCGATCTCGATCACCTGCTGGATGCGGTGAATCGACGAGGCGAAGCAGGAAAGCACCACCTTGCGCGGCGCCATCCGGCACAGCTCTTCCAGCCGCGGCACTACCACCCGCTCCGACGGCGTGAACCCCGGGCGCTCCACATTGGTGCTGTCGCTGAACAGCGCCAGCACGCCTTCGTTTCCGTAGCGGGCAAACGCGTGCAGGTCGAACGGCGCTCCGTCCACCGGCGTCTGGTCGATCTTGAAATCTCCGGTGTGGATGATCACCCCGACCGGCGTGCGCACCGCCAGCGCCACGCAGTCGATCGTGCTGTGCGTCACGGCGATGAACTCGATTTCGAAGGGTCCGATCTCCACCTTGCGCCCGGGCAGCACTTCGCGCATCTTGGTGGATTGCAGCAGCCCCGCTTCTTCCAGCCGCTTTTTGGCCAGCGCCAGCGTGAACCGCGTGCCATACACCGGCACGTTCAGGTCGCGGAGGATGTAGGACAGCCCGCCGATGTGGTCTTCGTGCCCGTGCGTCAGCAGGATGGCGCGGACGTGCGCGCGGTTCTGCTTCAGGTAGGTGATGTCCGGTATGACCAGGTCTACGCCCAGCAGTTCGGACTCCGGAAACATCATTCCGGAATCGATTACGATGATGTCGTCTCCGTAGCGGAGCGCCATCATGTTCATGCCGAATTCGCCTAGGCCGCCGAGGGGGATAGCAGTGAGGGAGGCTTTACTATTGCTCAAGGGAAAGTCATCTCCATGGTATGACAGTTCATCGTATCACAGAGAGGGACACGTGAGGGGTCGGCGCCTAGGTGCTGGATCCCGAGAACAAGCGCGCGATGGCCACCAGCAGCACCGCGCCCACCGTCGCCGAGGCCAGCGAATAGATGAATCCGCCGCCGAAGATGCCCAGCTTCCAGAAGATCCAGCCGCCCAGCACCGCGCCGATCAGCCCCAGCGCCACGTTGGTGAGGCACCCGTAGCCGCGCCCGTGCGAAAGTTTGCCGGCCAGCCACCCCGCCAGCAACCCGATCAGCAGCCAGCCGAGAAGTCCGTGGTGAAATTCCACGAGAAACATGCGTTCTTCAAGCAGCAGTGCGGAAAACATCGGACCTCCTGAGCGGCAAAAGCAGTGCAGGCCTCAGCCTGCGCTCTTCGCCGATTGTAGCGTGCTCCCGTGCCGTAGATGCATCTATCCCGCCGCCGGCTGCTGCTGCGTCATGCAGTGCAGCGTGCCCAGCCCCAATACCAGGTCGCGGCAGGGAATTCCCACTACTTCGCGCCCGGGAAAGAGCGCCGTCAGCGTGTTCAGTGCCACGCGGTCGTTGGCGTCACTGAACGTCGGCACGATCACCAGCTTGTTTGCGATGTAGAAATTCGCATAGCTCGCCGGCAGCCGCTGCCCGTTGAAGAACACCGGCGCGGGCATGGGCAGCGTCTCCACGCGCAGCGCACGCCCGTCCTGATCCTTCATGGTCTTGAGCAGAGCCAGATTCTCCTGCAGTGCCGCATAGTTGACGTCCGAGGGGTCCTCTTCCACGACGGTGACTACCATCGTGGGATTGACGAAGCGCGTCAGGTCGTCCACGTGGCCGTGCGTGTCGTCCCCGGCGATGCCGTTCTTCAGCCACAGCACGTTCGTCGCGCCCAGGTACTCGCGCAGGATCTCCTCCAGTTCCCCGCGCGTCACTCCGGGATTCCTCGCCTGCACCGGGCTCAGCAGGCACTCTTCCGTCGTCAGCAGCGTGCCGCGCCCGTTCACGTCGATGCTCCCGCCCTCCAGCACCACGCGGCGGCCCTGGTGCACCGGCTGCCAGACGCGGTGCTTCAGCCGCACGTTGACGCGCGCCGCGGACACGGCATCCTTCTTGTAATTGTCGTACTTGGCCCAGGCGTTGAAGGCCCAGTGCGTGCCGGCCACCTGTCCCGCGGCGTTTTTCACGCAGATGGGTCCGGAATCGCGCATCCAGCCGCGGTCGGTCGGAACGCGGAAGAAATCCACGGCGTCGAGATTGGCCCCGGACTTCTTCAGGATCGAACGCACCCGCGCTTCCGCCGCGCGGTTCTCCACCAGCAGATAGACGCGCTCGACTCGCGAAAGATGCCGCACGATATCGGCATACACCCACGGCACCGGCGCAAATTTTCCCGGCCAGTCGCTCAGCTCATGCGGCCAGGCCAGCCAGGTGGCCTCGTGCCGCTCCCATTCCGCAGGCATGCGGAAGCCCAGGAAAAACGGAGTTCCGGGCGCAGGGCCCGGCGCGCTCCGGGCGCTCATTCGCCCAGCCACCGCTGCAGGATCGGCTGGTAGGCGTCGATGCGCCGGTCGCGCAGAAACGGCCAGTGGCGCCGGGTCTCCTCACAGCGCTGCGGATCGCATTCCACCACGAGAATCTCTTCCTTGTCGCTGGAAGCCTGCGCCAGCACCTGTCCGAAGGGATCGGCCACGAACGAATTACCCCAGAACTCCAGCCCGCTTTCCGGCGTGCCCTCGTAGCCCGTGCGGTTCACCGCGGCGACGTACACCCCGTTGGCGATGGCGTGCGCGCGCTGGATGGTGCGCCAGGCGTCCACTTGCGCCGCGCCGTGCTGCGCCTTCTCCGCCGGGTGCCAGCCGATGGCGGTGGGATAGAAGAGGACACTTGCGCCGGCGAGGCTCGCCAGGCGCGCCGCTTCCGGATACCACTGGTCCCAGCAGATCAGCACGCCGAGGCGCCCGCGCGCCGTGTCGAAATTCACGAAGCCCAGGTCGCCCGGCGTAAAATAAAACTTCTCGTGGTACAGCGGATCGTCCGGGATGTGCATCTTGCGGTATTTGCCAAGCAGCGTCCCGTCGCTGTTCATCACCACCGCGGTGTTGTGGTAGACGCCGGCGGCGCGCCGCTCGAACAGCGACCCGATCACCACTACGCCCAGCTCCTTCGCGATTTTTCCCAGGGCGGCGCTCGAAGGGCCGGGAATCGGCTCCGCCAGCGCAAACATCTCCGCGTTCTCCTCCTGGCAGAAATACTGCGAGCGGAACAGCTCCTGTAGACACACGATCTGCGCGCCCTTCTGCGCGGCTTCCCGGATCTTACCGAGGGCCTTCACGAGATTGGCGGCCGGGTCGTGGCCGCAGGTCATTTGGATCAGCCCGATATTGAATTTTTCCGGCATGCGGGGAATCATACAACATCTTTTCCGCGGGAAAAGCTTTCTTCGGAAAGTTCGCCGAAATTGGCTGGGAATGACTTTCCCTCTTCCTTTGCGGGCGCGTTTGTACTATCAATCGTTACACGCTCTTGGTGTTCTGCGGATTTCCGCCTGTCCGGCAGGGAATCCGCAAGCGGCAATCACCCTGGATACCTGAGGAGACGGAATGGCGAAATCCAAAAAGACAGTGACGGGGCGGGTCCTGCATGACCCGGTGAAAGACAAGCTGCGGCCCATCTTTCCGCTCGACCTGTCCAAGTGCCGCACCATCGACGCGCTGGTCCGCGCCATGGGTGACACGGCCTTTACCGGGCGCCAGGTCGGCGACGCCGCCGACGTTCTCGAGGCCATGGCTCGCGACAAGGACTGTTTCGTCGTCCTGACCCTTTCCGGCGCGCTCACCGTCGGCAAGATGGGCCTGATCTTCTGCGACCTGATCGAATCCGGGGTCGTCAACGCCATCGTCTCCACCGGCGCGCTCATGGCCCATGGCCTCGTCGAGGCCACCGGCCACTCGCACTTCCGCTACAACAAGAACATGGACGACAAGGCGCTCTTCCACGCCGGCTACAACCGCGTCTATGACTCCCTCGAGCCGGAAGTCAACCTCGACCACGTGGAAGAGGTCATGGACCACATCCTCGACCGCTGGGATGCGAATGAGGTGGTGAGCAGTCATAAGCTCCACCGTAAGATCGGCGAGTTCCTCGTGATGCATTCCAAGGGCCGCGGCATCCTCAAGTCCGCCTGCCAGCACAACGTCCCGGTCTTCGTTCCGGCATTCACCGATTCCGAGCTGGGCATCGATTTCGCCCTGCACAAGTTTGTCCGGCAGAAGCAGAAGCGGCCGCTGCTGCGTTTCGATCCCTTCGCGGATTTTGAGATGTTTGCCGACACCATGCTGGCCACCAAGCGCATGGGCATTTTCACCATCGGCGGCGGCGTCCCGCGCAATTGGACGCAACAGTTCGGCGTTTACGCGGAGCTGCTCGCCCGCCGCGGCTACAAGAAGATGCCGCTCAAGCGCTACAACTACGGTCTGCGCATCTGCCCCGAGCCGGACTTCTGGGGCGGTCTCAGTGGCAGCACCTACACGGAAGCCGTCTCCTGGGGCAAGTTTGTCCCGCCGGAAGAGGGAGGCCGCTTCGCCGAGGTCTTTGACGACGCTACAGTGGCCCTCCCGCTGGTCGTCGGCGCGGTCTTGGAGCGCATCGGCTACTTCAAAAAGAAGAAGTGACCCGTTCGCGGGAGCAGGGAAGCCGCAGCAAACAAAAAGGCCGCCCTCGCAGGAGGGCGGCCTCGACTTTTTACGGGCCTGCGCTCAGTCGTCTTCGCCGATGAGGATGGCCGCGCCGAGCACGGTGGTCCACAGCCCGCGCTTGTCGCCCACCGCCGACTGCGTGACGTTCAGCGTGCGCACGATCTTGTTGGAAATCCGGTAGACCTCTTTTTTCTCGTCCCACGACAGATCCGGATCGAACTCCACGTTCAGCGTGGTCGCCAGCATTTCCGCCGCGAGCTCCTCGGCGTACTCCCCGGCGACTTCTTCGGTCTCCCCGAAGGAATGGTGCTCGGAAAGATAGCCGTACATGGACTTGTCGGCGGGCAGCGCCAGGCCGATGCTGGCGGCGATCAGCCGGTGCGGCTCCTTGGTCGAATTCTCGCTGATGACCGTGAAGGCGACCTGGCCCGGCTTGATGTGCTTCAGCCCCTCGCTGCGCGAGATCAGCTTGCAGTTGGGAGGAAAGATGGAGGAGACGCGCACGATGTTGCATGCCGCAATCCCCGCGTTGCGAAGTGCGAGCTCGAAGCTCGAAAGTCTTTCGCGATGTTTGCCAACGCCTTTGGTGAGGAAGATCTTTTTTGCGACGAACGCCATGGATAATTCCGGGTTGCGGTTCCTCCCTGCGTGAAGTGCACAAAATATTTACGGCCGTGAAAAAATAACAAGAAGGACCGGGAGTGTCAATGCAATTCGCGGCTTGGAGGCGGGAAGAGTGCGCCGGGCCGCGCTGGATCTGGGCCCTGCGCCGTCCACGAAACGCGGAACGCCCCGCAGAATTCTACGCCGCGGCGAAATGTGGCAGCAGTTTGCCGAGCGGGCGGCACAACGCGAGCGCTCTGCCCAGTTCTTCCGGCGTGAAGTCCGGTCCGGCCGCCCGCAGACTCGTTCCCTTGCGGCTGATCTGCAGTACGCCGATGACTTTGCCTTCGGCCAGAATCGGGGCGCTGATGATTTTCTGGATGGCGTATGCCGTATCGCGGCCTTCCAGCAGCACGCCTTCGAAAACGCTGGCGTGCCGCGTGTTCGGGAAATTATTCACGATCTCCGGGCGGTTTTCGCGCGCCGTGCGCGCCGCAAGCGAACTGGTGCTGCTTACCGGAATGGACCCCACATTCCGCAGCTTTTCCGGACTCAGAAACTGCAGTTGCCGCGACCGTCCCGAAATCGACAGGATGGCTACTTCATCCGGCCGTACGCCCATGGCGTTGGCCACGCGCTCCGCGACCGTAGCCAGGGAAATGGGGCACTCGGCCCCCGCCTCCCCTCCTAAGGCCTCTGCGAGGCGTTCCAGCTCGGTGACCAGTGTCGCGCTCATCGGTTCCGCTCGCCTGCACCAGCGGTTTGCCCGGGGATACAGATCCTCGAAGGCTGGCGCATCCCAAATAGTTTACTCGGCCGGAGATTTTCCTCGGCGTGGATTTTCCCGGGCATGTGCAAGGAATGATAACGCCGGCGGCTTGCAAGAAATCGCACAAGTGCCTATACTGTCGGCGCCGTGAAAGTTTGCGCTGTTTCGGTGCGCTGCGCGGCGGAGAGGGCATGTCCGCAAAGGTATCCCGGCCTGACCGCAGTTATCTCCTGCGAAAACTTCATTCTTTGTCCGGCATCGTGCCTGTCGGCGCATTCCTCGCCGAGCATTTCTGGTCCAACAGCACGGTCCTCGTCAGCATTACTAAATACAACGAAACCTCGCGCGAGCTGCAGACCATTCCCTTCCGTATTTTTGCCGAAGCCCTGCTGATCTGGCTGCCCCTCCTGTACCACGGCTGCTACGGCATCCACATTTGGCTGCGCGGCAAGTCCAACGTTTCCGATTATCCCTGGGTGGGCAACTGGCTCTACACCCTGCAACGCGTGACCGGACTCATCGCCTTCGTCTATATCGGCTGGCACGTCTACGCCGAACGCTTTCTGACGCAGGGGAAATCCACCTATGTGGACATGGAGCGTACACTGCACAACCCGTATGCGCTGGCCTTCATGGCCGTGGGGATCGTGGCCTCGTCCTTTCACTTCGGCATCGGCATCTGGAACTTTCTCTGCAAATGGGGGCTGGCAGCGACCGTGCAGGCTCAGCGCGCCGCAGGGCGGTTGGGCGTGCTGGTCGGCCTTACGTTCAGCCTCGTGGGTATTCTGATTCTGGTGAGCTTCCGCCTCAACTGGCACCCCTTCGAGTTCTATATAAAATGAGACAGCCAAAGATCATCATCGTGGGCGGTGGACTGGCAGGCCTGATGGCTACGATTCGTGTGGCCGAAGCCGGCGTCCCCGTGGACCTGTTTTCGATCGTTCCCGTCAAGCGCTCGCACTCCGTCTGCGCGCAGGGCGGCATCAACGCCGCCAAGAACACCAAGGGCGAAGGCGACTCTACCTGGAAGCACTTCGACGACTCCATCTACGGCGGCGACTTCCTCGCCAACCAGACGCTCGTCAAGCGCATGTGCGAGGCCGCGCCGGGCATCATCGACCTGCTCGACCGCATGGGCGTCATGTTTAACCGCACGCCCGAGGGCCTGCTCGACTATCGCCGCTTCGGCGGCACCCTCTATAACCGCACCGCTTTTGCCGGCGCCACCACGGGCCAGCAGCTGCTCTACGCTCTCGACGAGCAGGTGCGCCGCCACGAAGCCGAAGGCAAGGTCCGCAAGTACGAGGGCTGGACCTTTCTCTCCGCGGTCCTCGATGACGCCGGCGTCTGTCGCGGCATCTGCGGCATGGACCTCAAGTCCATGGAAGTGAAAGTTTTCCCCGCCGATGCGGTGATCTTCTGCACCGGCGGCGTCGGCGCGATTTTCGGCCGTTCTACCAACTCCGTGGTCTGTACCGGCTCCGCTCAGGCCGCGCTCTTCCAGCAGGGCGTGGACTACGCCAACGGCGAATTCATCCAGGTGCACCCCACGGCCATCCCCGGCGAGGATAAGCTGCGCCTGATGAGCGAATCGGCGCGCGGCGAGGGCGGCCGCGTCTGGGTGCCCCGCAACCCCGGAGAGACCCGCCCGGCCAAGAGCATTCCCGATGCCGAGCGCTTTTACTTTCTCGAGGAGTGGTATCCCAAGTACGGCAACCTCGTGCCGCGCGATATCGCCACCCGCGCCATTCACCGCGTCGTCTTCCAGGAAAAGCTCGGCCTCGCCGGACAGCAGGCCGTCTATCTGGACCTCACGCACATCCCGCGCGAGACCCTCGACCGCAAGCTCGAGGGCATTCTCGAAATCTACGAGAAGTTCCTCGGCGTGGATCCTCGCGAGGAGCCCATGAAAGTCTTCCCGGCCGTGCACTACACCATGGGCGGCATCTGGGTGAACAACGAAGATCAGGCCACCAACGTTGCCGGCGTCTTCGCCGCCGGCGAATGCGAGTATCAGTATCACGGGGCCAACCGTTTGGGCGCGAATTCCCTCGTTTCCTGCATCTTCGGCGGAGGCATCGCCGGGCCCGCTGCCGCCAAATATGCCCAGAGCCTGGAAAAGGGCGCCGAGAGCGCCGATCCCGCCATCTTCGAGCGCGAAAGAAAGCGCCAGGCGGCCATGAACGACGCGCTCATCAAGCAGGACGGCTCGGAAAACCCCATCACCATCTGGAAAGAGATGGGCGACGTCATGTCCGAACACGTCACCGTCACGCGTTACAACAAGAACCTGGAACTCGCCGACGGCAAGCTGCAGGCGCTCCTGGCCCGTTTCAAGAAGGTTAACCTGTCCGACCGCACGCAGTGGTCGAATCAGACGCTCAATTTCACGCGCGAGCTCGGCAATATGCTCGTTCTGGCGCGCGTCATCACCCTGGGGGCGCTGGCCCGCAATGAATCGCGCGGCGCGCATTACAAGCCGGACTTCCCGGACCGCGACGACGCCAATTTCCTCAAGACCACTCGCGCGAAATGGGTCCACGGTGAAATCAAGCTGACCTACGAAGCGGTGGATACGTCGCACCTCCCGCCGCGGCCGCGGCGGTACGACGTGGCACAGTAGCGCTTGGCCGCTTCGCGGCCGCACTTCACGGGCATGATTTGCGCCAGAGAGGGCGCCATGGCAGACAAAAAGAAAGTCATCGTTCGCATCAAGCGTCAGGCCGGGCCTAAGCAAGAGACGCGCTGGGAGGAGTTCGCTCTGGACTGGCGCCCCTCCATGAATGTCATCATCGCCCTGCGCGATATCGCCGAAAATCCGGTCACCCGCGACGGCAAGAAAACCACCCCGGTCAGCTACGACTCCAACTGCCTCGAGGAAATCTGCGGCTCCTGCGCCATGCTCATCAACGGCAAAGCCCGCATGGCCTGCTCCGCGCTCATCGACAGTCTCGAGCAGCCCATCCGCATTGAGCCGCTCACCAAGTTTCCCGTCGTCCGCGACCTCGCCGTGGACCGCCAGTTCATGTTCGAAAGCCTCAAGCGGGTCCATGCCTGGGTTCCCATCGACGGCACCTACGACCTCGGCGCGGGCCCCCGGATGTCCTCCGAGACTCAGGAGAAGGGCTATCCACTCTCGCACTGCATCACCTGCGGGAACTGCCTGGAAGTCTGCCCCCAGGTCAATGCCAAGAACCCTTTCATTGGTGCCGCCATCATCAGCCAGGTGCGCCTCTTCAACATGCATCCCACGGGCGCCATGCACGCCCGCGAACGCCTGGAAGCCCTGATGGACCCGGGCGGCATCGCCGACTGCGCCAACGCGCAGAACTGCGTGAAGACCTGCCCAAAGGGCATCCCCCTCACCGAATCCATCGCCGAGGTGAACCGCCAGGTCTGGAAGCAGGCGCTTTTTGGCTGGCTGATGGGTTAGCGCAGGCCGCGCGCCAGAATCTTCCGCCCGGAGGCAGGTATGCGCCGTTTCGCATTGCTTATCGTTTTCGGTGTCTGCCTCGCTGCCGGGTTTCTCTTGGCCGGCGCTGCGTCTGCCGACGACGTCGCTGCCCGTGCCCGCCAGATCCACTTTTCCTCCATTGTCCTCGACACCCACGCCGACACGACCCAGCGCCTCCTCTCCGGCAAATTTGACATCGGCAAACGCGACGCCGAAGGCCACATCGACATCCCCCGCATGCGCGAGGGCGGCCTCAATGCCCAGTTTTTCTCCATCTGGATTTCCGGAAAGATCCTCGGCCCCGCCGCCGTGCAGAAAGCGCTCGATCAGATCGACGCCATCCGCACCATGGTCCGCCAGCACAGCACGGACATGCTCCTGGCTACCACCGCCGGAGACGTCCGCCGCGCCCGCGCACAGGGCAAGATCGCCGTCCTCATGGGGCTGGAGGGCGGCCACATGCTCGGCGACGACCTCGGCGTGCTGCGCATTTACGCCGCCCTGGGCGTTCGCTACATCACCCTGACCCACTTCTACAATGACGAGTGGGCCGACTCTTCTACCGACAAGCCCGCGCACAACGGCCTTACCCCTTTCGGTAAGGACGTCGTCCGCGAGATGAACCGCCAGGGCATCCTCATTGACGTTTCCCACGTCTCCGACAAGACCTTTTACGACGCCCTGGAAGTCAGCAAGGCCCCGCTGATGGCTTCGCACTCCTCCGTCCGTGCCATCTCCAATCATCCGCGCAACATGTCCGACGACATGATCAAAGCCCTCGCCGTCAAGGGCGGCGTCATCCAGATCAACTACGAGCGCAGCTTCCTGAGCCAGGAGTACAACGACGCCTACAAGGCCGTGGCAGGCGACCTCAGCCGCATGGAAGCGCAGTTCCAGAAGGAATGCGGCGACGACGGGGAGTGCCAGATCCGAGCAGAAGCCCGCTTTACCAAGCAGTTGACGGACGAGGGCAAGCTCCCTCACGTGAGCTGGGAAAAGATCGTCGAGCACATCGACCACGTCGTAAAGCTCGTCGGGCCCGACCATGTCGGCCTGGGCTCCGACTTCGACGGCGCGAGCATGCCCGACGGCATGGAAGACGCTTCCAAGCTGCCCAGGATTACCGAGGCGCTCCTGCGCAAGGGCTACTCGGAGGCCGACATCCGCAAAATTCTCGGCGGCAATATGCTCCGCGTGATGGAGCAGGCCGAGCGTGTCAGCAGGGAACTGCAGGCCCAGCCGTAAACGGCCTGAGGGAGAGCCGAGGTGCCATGTCACGACCGCTGTTTACCGCCTGCGTTTGTCTTCTTGCCGGTTTTTCTCTGGCGGGCACAGTGACCGCCGACGACTTCGCTGTCCGGGCCAGGAAGCTGCACTTCTCCTCGCTCATCGTCGACACCCACGACGACACCACCCAGCGCCTGCTCGACCCCTCCTTTGATCTCGGCCAGCGCGATCCCTCCGGCAGCATCGATATTCCGCGCATGCGCGAAGGCGGCCTGGGCGGTATCTTCTTTTCCATCTGGATCCCCAGCAAGGTGACCGGCCCGGAGGCCGTGAAGCGCGCCCTCGACCAGATCGACGCCGTTCGCCGGCAGGTGCGCCGGCACCCCAAGGACCTCGTCCTCGCCACCACCGCCGCCCAAGTTCGCGAAGCGCACCAGCAGGGCAAAATCGCCGCTCTCCTCGGCATCGAAGGCGGCCACATGATCGCCGGCGACCTCGGCGTTCTGCGCACCTTCGCCGCGCTCGGCGCCCGCTACATGACCCTCACCCACAGCGGCAACAACGAGTGGGCCGATTCCTCCACCGACAAGCCCGTCCACAACGGCCTCAGCGATTTCGGCAAGGACGTCGTGCGCGAAATGAACCGCCTCGGCGTTGTCGTGGATATCTCCCACGTTTCCGACAAGACCTTCTATGATGTTCTCGCCACCAGCAAGGCCCCGGTCTTCGCCTCCCACTCCTCCTGCCGCGCCCTGTGCGACCATCCGCGCAACATGACCGACGAGATGATGAAGGCCCTGGCCGCCAATGGCGGCGTCGTGCACATCAACTATCATGTCGGCTTTCTCAGCCAGGAGTTCCGCGACGCCGAGCGCGCTCATCCGGAAATCAACAAGCAGATCGCTGCGGAGCTCGACAAGCGTTGCGGCGAAAACGAAGCCTGCCAGCTCCTCGAAGGTGACCGCCTCACCCGGGAGATGGTCGCGCAGGGCAAGCTCCCGCGCGTCGGCTGGGAGAAGATCATCGAACACATCGATCACGCCGTGAAAGTTGCCGGCGTGGAGCATGTCGGCCTGGGCTCCGATTTTGACGGCGCCAACATGCCCTACGGCATGGAGGATGCCACGCACCTCCCGCAGATCACCGAGGCCCTTCTGCGCAGGGGCTATTCCGAGGCTGACATTCGCAAGATTCTCGGCGAAAATACCCTGCGCGTTCTGGCCGAGGCCGAGCGCGTCAGCCGCGAGCTGAACGCGCCAAAGCCGTAGCCGGGAAGAGGATCGCGTTGACCGCTTCGCGGTCACACTGGAATTGACCGTTTTGCGGTTACACTGAAGGCGAGCTGTTCAACGATTCAACGATCGCATGGCAGAGGATAATCCGATGAAACTGAGAAGCTTGTTGTTCGTGGCGGGGGCGCTCTTCTTGTCGGCGGCGGTGGCCGCGCAGACGCCGGCCGCAGCGCAAAAGCCCGCGGCCCCAAAGACGGCAGCGAAGCCTGGAACGCGCGCGAAGCGCCCCCTGGCCGCGCGCCCGGCCTTCGACCGCACCTTGCTGAGGCCCGCGCTGCTCAAGGCCAAGGCGCCCGACGCGTATGACGTGAAGTTCACCACCACCAAGGGCGACTTCACCCTGCACGTCACCCGTGCCTGGGCTCCCCTCGGCGCCGACCGTTTCTACAACCTCGTCAAGCATCACTTCTATGATGGCGCCAGTTTCTTCCGCGTCCTTGACGATTTCGTCGCGCAGTTCGGCGTCAGCCCCTATCCCCAGGTCAGCGCGGCCTGGAGGAACACAGCCTTCAAGGATGATCCCGTCAAGCAGAGCAACAAGCGCGGCACCATCACCTTTGCCACCGGCGGGCCCAACACCCGCACCACGCAGGTCTTCATCAATCTCGGTGACAACTCTCGTCTCGACCGTAACGGCTTTTCTCCCTTCGGCCAGGTCACCGAGGGCATGCTCACCGTCGTAAAGCTTTACGGCGGTTACGGCGAGGGCGCTCCCGACGGCAACGGCCCCGACCAGGAGAAGGTCGAAAAGCTCGGCAAGCCCTATTTGGACAAAGGCTGGCCCAAGCTAGACAGCATCAAGACGGCGGCCATCGTGACCCCGGACGCAGGGGCCGGTCACGCTGCGGCGCCGGCCACGAAGAAGCCGCAATAGGCGGCTTTCCATTTCCCGATAGACGCTGGCCTCTTCCGTTGGCATCCTCGGAGTTGTGAGAGGGTAATTTGTCTGTAGGCGTTCAGGTGCCGCCTGTTCTGTCTTCTCCCGGCCGCGCGCCAGGACTCCCTCCCGGCCCGCTGCCATCTGCGTTTCCGCTGACGCTCTGGGTTCCCGCGCTGGCCGTCTTTGCCACCCTCCTGCATTTCGCTTTTAACGGCCGCTACGGCTACTTCCGCGATGAGCTTTACTACGCCGCCTGTGGCGAACATCTCGCCTGGGGCTACCTCGACCATGCCCCGCTGGCCCCCGCCGTGGCCTGGTTCAGCCGCCGCCTTCTCGGCAATTCGCTCTTCGCCCTGCGCTTTTTTCCCGCGTTGGCCGCCGCGGCCAAGGTCTACCTCGCCGGCTGGATGGCCCGCGAGATGGGCGGCGGCCGCTTCGCCCAGTTTCTCGCTGCGCTCGCCGTGTTCCTCGCCCCCATCTATCTCACCTTTGACAATTTCCTTTCCATGAACTCTTTCGAGCCGGTTTTCTGGATGGCCTGCGCCGCCCTCTTCCTGCGCATCCGCAATGGCGGCCGGCCGCAGTTGTGGCTCCTCTTCGGCGCTGTCGCCGGCCTCGGCCTGCTCAACAAGCATTCCATGCTCTTCTTCGGCTCCGGGCTGTTCGCGGGCTTCCTGCTCACCTCCGCGCGCCGCGCCTTCGCCGCCAAATGGATTTGGCTCGGCGCCGCGCTCGTGCTCTTGCTCTTCCTTCCCAATCTTCTCTGGGAAATTCACAACGGTTTCCCGACCATTGCGCTTCTCCATGCCGTGATCGGGACGAAGTACACCCTCGTCTCACCCTGGACCTTCGTCGCCGAGCAGGCGCTCCTTACGCACCCGCTCGCCGCGCCCCTCTGGCTTGCCGGCCTGTGGTTTCTCTTCCGCGATTCTGCTGGCCGCAACTACGCGGCCCTCGCCTGGGCCTATCTCGTGGTCCTGGCGGAGATGCTGGTCCTGCACGGCAAGATCTACTATCTCGCTCCGGCCTATCCCATGCTCCTCGCCGCCGGAGCCGTCTGGACGGAATTGCGGGTCCTGCCGCGCACCGGCGCCTGGCTCAAGCCGGCCATCGTCGCCCCGCTGCTCCTCGGCGGCCTCATCGCCGCACCGCTGGCTATGCCCATTCTGCCGGTCACCGCCGCCGTCAAATACTGCCGCTTCTGGGACGTCGATGCGGTACGCGTGGAAAACGTGCCCTTGAGCGACCTGCCGCAGCTTTTCGGGGACATGTTTGGCTGGCCGGAGCAGGTCCAGGCCGTAGCCCGCGTCTACACCGCCCTCCCGCCCGGCGAGCGCGCCAAGGCCGCTCTGCTGGCTTACAACTACGGGGAAGCTGGCGCCATCGATTACTTCGGCCCGCGCTACGGCCTGCCCAAGTCCATCTGCGCCCAGAACCAGTACGGCCTGTGGGGCCCGCGCGCCTACAGCGGCGAGGTCGTCGTCGCCATCGGCTATACCGCGGAACAGTTGCAGCCCTACTTCGGCGATATCCACCTTGCCGCGCGCATCTCACCCCGCTACGCCATCCCCGAAGAGAGCAACCTGCCCATCTACCTCTGCCGCCAGCCCCGGAAACCCCTCGCCGCGATGTGGCCCAGTCTGCGCTGGCTCGGCTGAAAACAGGTCAACCGTCGAACTGTTGATCAGTTCGACGGTTGAAGGGAAAACCGCGCGGATTGTTCGGTGCCTATATTCCCAGGACAGTCACCAGTTCCCGCACCGACGCCGAGGACTTCTGCAGCGCCGCATTTTCCTCCGCCGTCAGCTTGATCTGGATGATCTCTTCCACGCCCTTGGCGCCCAGCTTCACCGGCACGCCCACGAACAGCCCGTTGATCCCGTACTCCCCGGTCAGATACGCCGCACAGGGCAGAATCTTCTTCTTGTCCTTCAGAATCGCTTCGACCATCTCCACCGCCGCGGCCGACGGCGCGTAGTACGCGGAGCCGGTCTTCAGCAGGTTCACGATCTCCGCCCCGCCTTTGCGCGTGCGGTCCACGATCGCGTCAATGCGCTCCTTGGGGAGCAGATCGGGCAGGGGAATGCCCGCCACGGTCGAATAGCGCGGCAGCGGCACCATGTCGTCGCCGTGTCCGCCCAGCACGAACGAATGCACGTTCTCCACGCTCACGTTGCACTCCGTCGCCACAAACGTGCTCATGCGCGCCGAGTCCAGCACCCCGGCCATTCCGATCACCCGCTGCTTCGGGAAGCCGCTCACCTTGAACGCCGCCTGGGCCATGGCGTCCAGCGGGTTGGTTACGATGATGATGATGCACTCCGGCGAATGCCGCACAATCTGCTCCACTACGGCCTTCACCACGTTGTAGTTGGCCTTCAGCAGGTCGTCCCGGCTCATCCCCGGCTTGCGCGGGAAGCCCGCGGTGATCACTACGATATCGCTGCCGGCCGTCCCGCTGTAGTCTCCGGTGTTCGTGGAGAGGCCCGTGGCCCGCGAATCGGTCCGCGTGATGGGCCCGGACTCGCACATGTCCAGCGCCTTCCCGGCCGGCACGCCCTCCAGAATGTCCGTAATCACCACGTCGGCCAGTTCCATGTCCACGATCCGCTGCGCCGTCGTCGAACCCACAAACCCCGAACCCACTACCGTTACTTTCTTCCGCATGAAAGTTCTCCTGTCAGATGGAAAATCGAATTCCGCCTTCCGATTTTTGACTTTCTAATGTTGGACAATGCGGCGCGTCATCGCTCCCATTTACATATTCTCGATGATGGCCGAGGCGAACGCCGACGTTCCCAGCTTGGTCGCCCCGCTCATCAGCCGCTCCAGGTCGTATGTCACACGTTTCTGCCGAATGGTCTTGGCGATTCCGTTTTCGATCAGCTTCGCCGCTTCCTTCCAGCCCAGGAACTCGAACATCATCCCCCCGCTGAGCATCACCGAGCTCGGGTTGATGACGTCCTTGTCCGCGTATTTCGGCGCGGTCCCGTGCGTCGCTTCGAATACCCCGTAGCCGTCACCGATGTTCGCTCCCGGCGCCATCCCCAGCCCGCCCACCTGCGCCGCGCAGGCGTCCGACAAATAGTCCCCGTTCAGGTTCGACGTCGCCAGCACGCTATACTCATCCGCGCGCAGCAGCACCTGCTGGAACACCGAATCCGCGATCCGGTCGTTGATCATCAGTTTTTTCTTCCACTGTCCCTTGCCGTGCGTCGCCCCGATCGCGTCCAGCGTCCTTTTCACTTCGTCGTAGATGGCCTTCTTGAACGTCTCCGTGGCCCGTTCCAGACCCGGCTCCACCATCGCCGCATTCTGCTCCACGGTCAGCTGCGGGTTCTTGTCCAGATTGTCCAGGATCCAGCTCTCGCGCTCCGTCACCGTCTGCGCCCGGAACTCTTCCCGCGCCAGGTCGTAGCCCCAGTCGCGGAACGCCCCCTCGGTGAACTTCTGGATGTTGCCCTTGTGCACCAGCGTCACGCTCTTGCGGTTGTTGGCCAGCGCGTACTTGATCGCCCGCCGCACCAGCCGCTTTGTTCCCGTCGGCGAAATCGGCTTGATGCCCACGCCGGAATCCCAGCGGATCTGCTTCTTGGCGTCCTTCAGCATTTCGTTGTTCAGGAATTCCAGCACTTTCTTCGCTTCCGGCGTCCCGGACTTCCACTCGATCCCGATATACACGTCCTCGGTGTTCTCCCGGAAGATGAACACGTCCATCTTTTCGGGATGCTTCACCGGCGACGGCACCCCCTCGAAATAGCGCACGGGCCGCTCGCAGGAGTACAGGTCCAGGAGCTGCCGCAGCGCCACGTTTAGCGAGCGGATGCCCCCGCCCACCGGTGTCGTCAGCGGGCCCTTCAGGGCGATCCGGAAATCGCGGATCGCTTCCACCGTCTCGTCCGGCAGCCATTGCTGGAACTGGTTGAAGGCCTTCTCCCCGGCGAACACTTCGAACCACGCCACCCGCCGCTTCCCCCCGTAAGCCTTGGCCACCGCCGCGTCGAACACCCGCCGCGACGCTTTCCAGATGTCCCGCCCCGTCCCGTCCCCCTCGATGTAGGGAATGATCGGCGTGTCGGGCACTTGCAGCTGGTCCCCGCTGTATCCGATTGCTTTGCCGTCGGCGGGAACCGCCTGGCCGTTGTAAGACGATTTCATGGATGGCCCCTCTTGGAGATTTAGAAGATGAAGTGCTGCCCGCGCAGCGCCAAACGGACGTTTGTAGCAGCCCCGCGCGAAACAGCTAAGTTACCATATCGGGTGAGGAGAAGAGAAATTCGAAGCGCACGAAACTCGTTCCAAAGAGCATGTCGGCGGGGAAAACGGCGGCAATGCGCGCATCCGGCGCAAACCTCTCACCGCGCGGCCGCCAGCGGATAGATCACCAGGCTGCCCTTGCCCGGCGCCACCACCGCCAGATAGCGCCCGTCCGGCGAGATCTGAAAATCGTGAATCGACAGACCGTGGAAGATTGGCTCCAGCGCCGGCTGCACCACACCTCCATCCGGCTCCTTCTTCTTCACGCTCTCTCCCAGGAGCGGCGGCACAGCAATCCACACCAGTTCGCCCGCTTTCCGCTCTGGCGCGCGCTTCAGCAGGATGCGCTTTTCGTCTGGCGCCCACTGGAACACGCCGAAGCCCACGCGCAGCCGCGCGATGCGGTTGGGCGCCGTGAGGTCGCGGATCTCCAGCACTTCGTGGTCGATGTAGTACGCCACCTTCGTCCCGCTCGGAGAAACCTCCAGGCCCCCGGCGTAACCATCCAGCGTGGCCAGTTCCGTGTCCACTTCCTTCCCCAGATCCAGGCGCTGGATGCGCGGCGGCCCGCTAAGTGCGCGGTCGCGCTCGATGACGATTCCCATGTCCGTCTTCGCAATCCAATCCGCGTCCAGAAAAGTCCGCCCGGCAAACAGCGGCCCGCCGCGCCCGGCCGCCGGGCGCATCGTCTGGATGGAGTAAAGCAGGTGCGGTTTTACCGCCTCCGTGAGATAGACGACCGTAGCCCCGTCGGCGAGCCACGCGGCGTTGTTGGCGTCGGGGATCATGCTCTCCCTGTCGTTGATGCGAATCTCTTTTCCCGCATCATCGAGCAGCAGCGCCTGTTTTAGGTCCCGCGTGTTGCCTTCGGCGTCCACCACAGCCGTCGTGAACAGCTCGGCCACGATGCGCCGCCCATCCGCTGACCACCGGAATCTGTTCACCGTATAGCTGACGGGCGCGCTCCCGCGCATGAATTTTTCGCCCTGCACCACCCGCCGCCGCTTGCCGTCCGCCCCCTCGATCCAGATGTCGTCGCGCTGCAGGTCGTACTGCTTGGTCTTGAACAGCCGCCGCACCGCATAGGCGATCCGCCCGTCCGGCGCGTAGGCGAACGCCGTGATCTCCTCGTCGATCGTCCGAACCGGTGCTTCCTGCGCTCGCGCCCGCGGCAGGGAAGCGGCCCCCGCCGCCAGCAGCACGAGCGCTGCGAGCCGCAGCAGCCACCGCAAACGCCCTTCCCCAAACGGTCCGCTCACGAGCTCGCCTTCCCCCGTGCCCGGATCTTGCGGATCTCTTCCAGCCGCGCCCGCAGCCGCTGCTCGAAGCCTTGATCGGTAGGTTTGTAATAGCTCTTGCCCCGCAGATTGTCTGGCAAACAGGTCATGTCCGTGACCTTCTCCTCGAAATTGTGCGCGTACTTGTAGCCCTCGCCGTAACCCAGGTTCTTCATCAGCCCCGTCGGGGCATTGCGCAGCTGCAGCGGCACGGGGTCGGCTTCCGTCTGGCGCACATCCTCCATCACCGCTCCGTAGCCCGTGTACAGCGCGTTGGACTTCGGCGCCAGCGAGAGATACACCGCCGCCTGCGCCAGGGCCAGATGGCCCTCCGGCGCCCCGAGAAAATCGAACGCTTCCTTCGCCGCCAGCGTCACCGCCAGCGCCCCCGGCTCCGCCAGCCCGATATCCTCGCTGGCCATGCGCACCATGCGCCGCGCCAGGAACAGGGCATCCTCCCCGGATTCGATCATGCGCGCCAGCCAGTACAGCGCCGCGTCCGGGTCCGAGTTGCGCACGGACTTATGCAGCGCCGAGATCAGGTTGTAGTGTTCCTCGCCGGTCTTGTCGTAACGCAGCAGCTTGCGCTGCAGCACGTCCTCCAGCAGCTCCTTCGTCAGCACCCGCCGCCCCGCGGCGTCCGCTCGAGCGCTGCGCACCGCCAGCTCCAGCGTGTTGTAGCCGGCGCGCGCATCCCCGTTGGCGAACGACGCCATGCGGAAGAGCACCTCGTCGCTGGCCTGCACATTTTCCTTGCCCAGCCCGCGCTCCGTGTCCGCCAGCGCCCGCCGCAGCAGCTCCGCGATCTGCGGCGTCGTCAGCGGCTCCAGCACGTACACCTTGGTCCGCGAAAGCAGCGGCGCGATCACCTCGAACGACGGGTTCTCCGTCGTCGCCCCGATAAACAGAATGTGCCCCGCTTCCACGTGCGGCAGAAACGCGTCCTGCTGCGCCTTGTTGAAGCGGTGCACCTCGTCCACGAAGACGATCGTGCGGTGTCCGGAGCGCGCCTGGCGCTCCGCCGCGGCCATCACTTCCTTGATCTCCTTGATCCCCGCCAGCACCGCGCTGAACGAAATAAACTCCGCCCGCGTCAGCCGCGCGATCAGCCGCGCCAGCGTCGTCTTCCCGCACCCCGGCGGCCCCCACAGAATCATCGATCCCAGGTCGTCGTTCTCGATCTGCACGCGCAGCGCCTTGCCCGGCCCCAGCAGCTTCTCCTGGCCCAGGAATTCGTCCAGCGTGCGCGGGCGCATGCGCTCCGCCAGCGGCTGCAACGCCGCGGGTGTCTGCGCTCCGCCATCATCCGGCAATTTCGAAAACAGGCTCACTGGGTCGTCTCACTCCCGGGGAAGAAGTTTCCTCTGCCGCGCGGCTTCGTAGAACAGCACTGCCGCCGCCGCCGCTGCATTCAGCGATTCCACGGCGCTGGCTATTGGGATGCCCACCCGCGCATCGGCGCTGCGTTCCACCTCTTCCGGCAGCCCCGCGCCTTCGTTGCCCACCAGCAGCGCCACCGGCTCGCGCCAGTCCACTTCCCAGGGCCGCAGCAGCTTGCTGCCCTCGCCTTCGCGCTCCTCGCGCACGCTCGACGCCAGGGTGTGCACTCCTGCCAGCCGCAATTGTGTCAGCAGGATCGCCAGCGACATCCCTGCGAGCAGCGGCAAGTGCAGCGCCGCTCCCGCCGAAGCCCGCAGCGCCTTCGGCGAATACGGATTCGCCGTCCCGCTCTGTCCCGATGCGCAGGTGACCGCGCCCGTCGCTCCGAACGCCGCCGCCGTGCGCAAGATCGTTCCCACGTTGCCCGGGTCCTGCACGCCCACCAGCACCGCCAGCAGCGGCGCGCCCGCGGCCCCTTCAGCTGAGGGACGCAGCAGATCCTCCAGCGTGGCCGCGCGCGGCTCTACCAGAGCCGCCACGCCTTGCGGATGCTCGGTGTCGGCGATGCCTTCGAAAAGTCGGTCTGTCGTGCGCAGCACCGGGAAAGCCATCTCCGGCCGGTCCACGTACGGCGCCAGGCGCGGGCGGTGGCGCTCCCCCGATTCGCTGAACAGCACCGCCTCGATCCGGCAGCCCGAACGCAGCGCCTCCTCCACCAGCCGCGCGCCTTCCACCCCGGCGCAGCCCGACGCCGTGGGCACGCCCCCGCGCAGCGCCAGCCGGAACTCCTTGAGCCAGCGATTGTCCCGGCTGGTCAGCAGGGCCTCTTCGCCGCGCGTACGTCCGCGTGGCCGCGCGGGATTGGGTGGTGGGTTCGGCGGCGCCATGCAGCGAGCGTAGCAAAGCCCGCTCCGCACGGCAAAGCCTAGTAGCACTGCCTTCCGCCTGCGATCTTCGGCTACCTTGGCCGCCTAATCCCAGCTGCCCGTTGCGTCCACGCCAGAGCCTGTGATAGCGTCGCGCGCGGGATACGGCCAGCGCCAACTGCGCTGCAGGAATGCACATACGTCAGCCCCAAAGGCCAAACAGTTGCCTGCCGAACTCTTGCGCATAAATGCGCAGTCTCCTGAAGTGGAGCTCCTGCGCTATGCCGCGGATTTCCTCACCCGCGGCTGTGTCGTCGGCATTCCCACGGACACCCTCTACGGCCTCGCCGCCGATCCCTTCAACCTGGCCGCCGTCGACGAAATCTACCGTGTGAAAGGCCGCCCGGAAACCCGCGCCCTCCCCATCCTCATTAATTCCGTCGAGCAAGCTATGATCCTCGCCCGTGCAACCCCGCCCAGCTTCGTCCGCCTCGCCGAGGAGTTCTGGCCCGGCGCCCTCACCCTTATCGTGGACGCCTCGCACCGTCTCCCCCTCAAAGTCACTGCCAACACCGGGCGCATTGCCCTGCGCTGGCCGCGCAGCGAAGTCGTCGTCCGCCTCATCGAGGAGTTCGACGGCCCCATCACCGGCACCAGCGCCAACATCTCCGGCTTTCCCCCGTGCTCCAGCGCCGCCCAGGTCATGAAGCAGCTCGGCGAGCGCCTGCCCCTCATCCTCGACGCCGGCGATACCGGCGCGGCTCTCCCCTCCACCATCGTCGAGCTTCGCGGTGACACCTGGAAAATCCTGCGCGAAGGCGCCATCCCCGTCGCCGACATCCAGCGCGCCCTCAGCTAGTCTGCGATTCCGGAAGTTTCTTACATTGATCTTTACCGCCGGCCAATTTCGAATTTCGTGTTTCGAATTTCATTTTTCTACCGCCCCACCGGGCGCAGCGTTGCCAGAAAATCGTAATCGCCCGTCGGCGACAGCTCGATCTTCCCCAGCTCCCGCCGGTGCACGCTCACCACGTCCGTGAACCACAGCGGCAGATACGGCAGATCCTCCGCCAGGATCTTCTGGGCCTCCGCGCACAGGGCCTTCCGCTTCTCCCGGTTCATCTCCACGCGGATCCGCTCTGCCAGCGCGTCGAACTGCGCATTGCGGTAATGCCCGCGGTTGGCCCCCTCCGGCGGAAATCGCTTCGAGGAAAACACAAATTCCAACACATCCGGGTCGTTGTTCGCTCCCACCCAGCGCAGCAGCGTGATCTGAAAATTCCCCCGCGTCGCGTCCGAAAGCAGCGTCGCAAACTCCAGCGGCCGCAGCTCCAGCTCAATTCCCGCGCGCCGCCATTGCTCCTGCAGCGCCGCGCCGATCAGCCGCGCCTGCTCGTCCGTGGACGTCTTCAGCGTCAGGTGCAGCCGCACGCCATTCGCCTGGCGCGGGAAACCTGCGCCATCCAGCAGCCTCTCCGCGCGCGCCACATCCGTCGGATACGTCGCCACGTCTCCCGTGTACGCCCAGTGATTCGGCGGCAGAATTCCCGTGGCGATGCGCGCCTGCCCGTGCAGCAAATAGCGGATCAGCGCTTCGCGATCCGTGGCCAGCGCCAGCGCCTGCCGCACCTCGCGGCGCGCCAGCACCCCGTCCTCCAGGTTGAATCCCAGGTAGGTGAAGTTCGTTCCCGGCCGCTCCGTCACCTCCAGGTGCGCCTGCCGCGCCAGCACCGGTATGCTGTCCGGCGAGAGCGAGCTGATCTCGATATCTGCCGTACCCTTGCGCAACTCCAACGCGCGCACCACCGCATCCGGCACCACCCGGAAGCGCACCCGCGCAATCGCCGGCGCCCCGCGGAAATAGCCAGGGTTCCGCTGCAGCACCACCTCGTCGTCCTGCGCCTGGCTCACGAACTGGAACGGCCCCGATCCCACCGGATGCCGCGCAAAATCCGCTCCCGCGCCCGCCGGTACAATCCCCACCGCGGGCCGCGACACGTTCCACAAAAACGAGGCGTACGGCTCCTTCAAGTGAAACACCACGGTCGCCGCGTCCCGCGCCTCCACCGATTCCACCATGCGGAACGCCCCGCGCTTCGGCGACCGGTTTGCCGCATCCAGCAGAAAGTCGAACGTGGCCTTCACGTCCGCTGCCGTCACCCGCTGCCCGTCGTGAAACTCCGCGTCGCGCCGCAGATGAAACACGTACGTCAGTGCATCCGGAGTCTCCCAGTTCGCCGCCAGGTCGCCGCGCAGATTCATCTGCCCGTCCCGCTCCACCAGGCTCGAAAACAGCAGCCCGTCGATCCGTTGCGATTGCGCATCCGTTGCGAACCGCGGATCCAGGTTCGCCGGGTTGGCCTCAATCAGAAACGTCAGCGAAGTCGGGTCGAACGCAGCCGGCCGCGCGCAGCCTATCAGCAGTAGGGAAGTAAGGACGCAAGAAAGGAGGGATGTCAGGAATGGCCGAAAGCTGTCAATTTGCTGTCCAAACAAAAAAACCGCGTCATTCCGAGCGCAGCGAGGAATTTCTCTTCGATGTGCGCCGCGGGCCAGTCCCATCTCATCGCCCGGGCGCATAGCAGACTTTCCCGAGAATCGCCGGCCCCCGCGCACCAGTCGCCGACGGCAGGTTCCCCGGACGCCGGTGCCAGGTCTCATAGGCCAGCAGCGCAAACGCGTACGCCTCCTTCGCGTCCACCGGAATTCCCAGGCGCGAGGAAGGGAACACCGCGATCCCCGGCAGCGCCGCCGCAATCTGCCCCAGCACCAGCGGATTGCACGCGCCGCCGCCCGAAACGATCAACTCGTCAATCTTCGTCTTCGGCAGAACAAACCGGTGCAGGGCATCCCCCACCGACAGCGCCGTGAAGATCGTCGCCGCGCGCACCAGGTCCGCGGGTCTCGCGCCATGCCTGCGCCCCGCCGCCAGCACCTTCTCCACGTACGCCCGCCCGTAGTACTCCCGCCCGGTGCTCTTCGGTGGCGCCAGCCGCAGATACGGGTCGCGCAGCAGCTCATCCACCAGCGCCGGAATGCTTCGCCCGCTCCTCGCCATGCGCGCATCCTTGTCGTAACGCTGCCGCCCCCGCGTGAAGCGCTGCACCAGGGCGTCAATCAACATGTTGCCCGGCCCGGTGTCGAACGCCAGCACCTGCTCCGCCCGCGCCGCGCGTGGCAGCACCGTCACATTGCCGATCCCGCCCAGATTCAGCGACACTCGTCCGCGCTTCGCATCCCGGTACAGCAGAAAGTCCGCGTAGGGCACTAGTGGCGCCCCCTGCCCGCCCAGCGCCATGTCCGCCGGACGAAAATCCCCCACCGTCGTAATCCCCGTCCGCGCCGCAATCACCGACGCATCGCCGATCTGCAGCGTGGAAGCCGTCGCCCGCCCGAAACACGCCGTGCGCCGCCCCTGGTGATACACCGTCTGCCCGTGGCTGCCGATCAGCGCCACCCGCGAGGCCGCCACCCGAAATCTCCGGCAAGCCGTCCGCGCCGCTTCCGCAAAGCATTCCCCCAGCCGGAAATGCAACTGGCTGAGTTCGCCCGCCGTCACCCGCCCGCCTTCCGCCACGCGCAAAATCTCTCCGCGCAGCGCCACCGGAAATCCCACGTTCGTGTGCCGCAGCAGTTTCGCCTTTAGCCGCGGCGGAGTCCCGGCGATCCGCGCCAGGGCCACGTCCACGCCGTCCGCCGAAGTGCCGGACATGATCCCCAGTACCAGCATGGGCCGCTCGCTCATAAGATCTGCTTCTTCAGCTCCGCCAGAAGATTCAGCGCTTCGAGCGGCTTCAGCTGATCGAGGTCCGCCGTGCGCAGGGCCTCCAGCACCGCGCGGTCCAGCGCCGTGAACAGCACCTCCTGGTGCCCGTTGGCCCCTGCCGCCTCCGCCCCGCCCGGCGACAGCGTCTCCGTAAGCTGGTGCTCGCTCTGCTCGTGCTTCGTCAGCACCTCGCGCGCCCGTTCGATCACGCTGCGCGGCAATCCCGCCAGACGCGCCACTTCGATCCCGTAACTCTTGTCCGCGCTCCCCGGTTCCACGCGCCGCAGGAAAATAATCTCGTTCGGCGTCTCCTTCACCGACACGTGCACGTTCTGCACGCCCGGCAAGAGCTCGGCCAGCTCCGTCAGCTCGTGGTAGTGCGTGGCAAAGAGCGTCCGCGCCTTGGTCTTCTTGTGCAGGTGCTCCACCACTGCCCAGGCGATCGACAGCCCGTCGAACGTCGCCGTCCCGCGGCCCACTTCGTCCAGCAGCACCAGGCTCGCCGGCGTGGCATCGTTCAGAATCGCCGCCACCTCGCTCATCTCCACCAGAAACGTGGAGCGCCCGCGCGCCAAATTATCCGACGCCCCGATGCGCGTAAAAATGCGGTCCGTCAGCGGCAGCTTGGCCTCCCGCGCGGGGACAAACGAGCCCATCTGCGCCATCAGCACGATCAGCGCCGCCTGCCGCAGATACGTGGACTTCCCGCCCATATTCGGCCCGGTGATCAGCAGGATCTGCTGCTGCCCCGGCTCGAAGCACAGATCGTTAGGCACAAACCGTTCGCCGCGCTGCCGCAGCAGCTCCTCGATCACCGGATGCCGCCCGCCCGCGATCAGCAGCTCGCCCCGCTCGTTGAACTCCGGCCGCGTGTACCCCCGCTCCGCCGCCAGCTTCGCGAACGCCGCCAGCACGTCCAGCTCCGCCACCGCCAGCGCCGTGCGCCGCAGCCGCCCCGCCTCCGCCGCCACCGCCGCGCGCACTTCGCCAAACAGCTGCCGCTCGATCTCCAAAATCCGCTCGTCCGCCGCCAGAATCTTCCGTTCGTACTCCTTCAGCTCCGGCGAAGTAAACCGCTCCGCGTTCACCAGCGTCTGCTTGCGCTCGAAATCCGCCGGCGCCAGATGCAGGTTCGGCTTGGAGATCTCGATGTAATACCCGAACACCTGGTTGAAGCGGATCTTCAGCGAGCCGATTCCCGTGCGCTTCCTCTCGCGCTCTTCCATCGCCGCGATGATCTGCTTGCTGTGCTGGCTGAGGCTGCGGAATTCGTCCAGCTCCGCGTGGTAGCCCGCGCGGATAATCCCCGGATCGGCCGCCTGCGCCGGAGGCTCGTCGGCAATCGCCCGTTCCAGCCGCTCGCGCACGTCCGCCAGATCATCGATCTCCCGCTGCAGATCTCCCAGGCGCCCCGTCCCGCCCGTCACGTGCGGCTCCAGGAATTTCCGCAGCATCGGCAGATGCGTCAGCGACTTGCGCAGCGCCACCAGCTCCCGCGGCGACGCGAGGCCCATGGAGATGCGGCTGGTCAGCCGTTCCAGGTCCAGGATCCCCTGCAATTCGCGGCGTACCTCGTCGCGCACCACCGTCTGCTGCTTCAGCCGCGCCACCGCGTTCAGCCGTGGTTCGATCTCCTCGCGCCCTAGCCGCGGCCGCAGGATCCACGCGCGCAGCAGCCGCGCCCCCATCCCCGTCACCGTTTCGTCCAGCGCCGCCAGCAGCGTTGCCGGCCCGCCGCGCGCCCCATCCTCCGAAAAAATCGGCGTCACCAGCTCCAGATTGCGCACCGATACCGGATCCAGCACCAGCGCGTCCTGCTGCTCGTAGTAGCGCACCCGGTCGAGGTGCCCCAGCGTCTCCCGCCCCGCGCCGTCCTCCCCGTGCGCCGCGTTTTCCCGCAGGTAATGCACGATTGCCCCGGCCGCCGCGGCCGCCTGTCCGTGCGGGTCCAGCCCGAACCCGGTCAGTTCCGCGACCCCGAACTGTTCCCGCAAAAGCCGCTCCGCGTAGTCGCGCTGAAAGATCCAGTCATCCAGCCGCGTCTCCACCCCGCCCGTGCCTTCCAGGAACGACGTCCGCGTTGTGTCGAAAAGTCCGCTCGGGCGCGCCAGCAGCGTCTCCCGCGGCCGCAAAATCATCAGCTCCTCGCGCGCCGCCTCTTCCGCGCGCTCCCCGGCAAATTCCGTGGCCTGAAACTCCCCCGTGGAAATATCCACGTAGGCTACGCCCACCGGCGACCCCGAGGCATGCCGCGCCACGGCCGCGAGAAAGCTGTTCTCCCGCGCGTCCAGAATCGCCGCGTCCGTCGCCGTTCCCGGCGTAATCACCCGCACCACTTCCCGCCGCACCAGTTTCTTGCCCGGCCCGGGTTGCTCCATCTGCTCGCAGATGGCCACTTTGTACCCCGCGCGGATCAGCCGCGCGATGTAGTTGTCCGCGGCGTGATAGGGCACCCCGCACATCGGCACGGCCTGGCCGCTCTCCCGGTTGCGCGACGTCAGCGTGATCTGCAGTTCCCGCGCCGCGGAAATGGCGTCCTCGAAGAACAACTCATAGAAATCCCCCAGCCGGAACAGCAGCAGGGCGTGGGGATACCGCGCCTTGATCGCGTGATACTGCCGCATCAGGGGTGTCGTCGCTTCGCTCATCGCTTCGCCATCGCTCGTGTCATCGCATGTCCCGGTCGGTCACCCGCGAATCCCCAGCTGCGTCAGTAGAAACGCATAGTCGAACGCAATCTCCCGCAGATAGTCGTACCGCCCGGACGCCCCCCCGTGCCCCGCTTTCATGTTCGTCTTCAGCAGCAACGGGTTCGTGTCCGTCTTGAGCGTGCGCAGCTTGGCCACGTACTTCGCCGGCTCCCAGTACATCACCTGGCTGTCCTGCAGCGACGTTTTCACCAGCATTGTCGGATACGCCTTGCGCTCCAGGTTCGTGTACGGGCAGTAGCTTTTCATGTACTCGTATTCTTCCGGAATGTGGGGGTTGCCCCACTCCTCGTATTCCCCTATGGTCAGCGGCAGGGAAGCGTCCAGCATCGTGTTCAGCACGTCCACGAACGGCACGTGGCTGATCACGATGCGAAAGAGCTCCGGCCGCAGGTTCGTTACCGCGCCCATCAGCAGCCCGCCCGCGCTGCCCCCTTCGATGACCAGCCGCTTCGCCGCCGTGTACCGCCGCGCAATCAAATCCTCCGCCGCGGCGATGAAGTCCGTGAACGTGTTCCGCTTCTTCCTCATCCGCCCGCCGTCGTGCCACGGCTTGCCCAGTTCGCCGCCGCCCCGCACGTGCGCCACCGCATAGATCATCCCGCGGTTCAGCAGGCTCAACCGGTTCGAGCTGAACGTCACCGGCACGGAAATTTCGTACGAGCCGTAGCCATACAGCAGCAATGGCGCCGAGCCGTCCCGCGGCGTGTCCCGCCGGTAGACCAGCGATACCGGGATCTTCGTTCCGTCCGCCGCCATAGCATGCATGCGCTCGCTGGCATAGCGCGCACTGTCGTAGCCCCCCAGCACCGGCTGCCGCTTCCGCAGCACCCGCTCGCCCGTTCCCACGTGGTAGTCGTAGACCGACCGCGGGGTCACGAACGATTCGTACTGAAACCTCACGAACTCCGCCGCAAACTCCGGATTCGCTCCCGGTGCCGCGTTGTACGCCGGCTCGTCGAACGCAATCCGCTTCGAAGCCCCCAGCAAATCCCCCGCGCCGCCCTGCAAGTCCGCCACGCGCAGGTACGGCAGTCCGTCCTCGCGCTCGAACAGCAGCAGGTGCGTCGCGAACGCATCCACCCCCGCCAGCATCACCTCGCCACGGTGCGCCAGCACCTCCCGCCAGTTCTCCCGCCGCGGATCCGCCACCGGCGCCGTTGCCAGCCGGAAATTCCGGCCCCCGGAATTCGTCCGGATGTAAAAGAAATTTTCGCGGTGCTCCACGTAGTATTCGTGCTCTTCCTCGCGTTCCGCGATCCGCCGGAACGCCCCGCCTGGCTGATCGGCAGCCAGATACCGCACCTCGCTCGCCGTGTGGCTCTGCGTCGTCAGCAGCAGAAACGCCCGGCTGCGCGTCCGCTCGATCCCCACGCGGAAGCGCTCGTCCTTTTCCTCGAAAATCAGTTCATCCCCGCCGCGCGCCCCCAGCGTGTGCCGGTACAACCGGTAGGAGCGCTTCGTCTCCTCATCTTCCATCGTGTAGTACAACGTCCGATTGTCCGCCGCCCACGCCGCAGAAGTCACCCGCTCCATCCGCTCGCTCAGCAGCGTGCCTCTCACTAGATCCTTCACCTGCAGCGTGTACTGCCGAAACCCCGTCGTATCCGTGGTATAAGCCAGCCAGCGGTTGTCGTCGCTCACCTCTAGCGTTCCCAGCGCCATGAAGGTATGTCCCCGCGCCAGATCATTCAGGTCCAGCAGAATCTCTTCTGCGCTGCCTTCCGCGTCCCGCCGCCGGCAATAGATCGGGTACTGCTTGCCCTCCTCCGTGCGCGTGAAGTACAGATACCCCCGCAGCCGGTAGGGCACCGACAGGTCCGTCTGCTGGATCCGCCCCAGCATCTCCTGGTACAGCGTTTCCTGAAACGCCTCTGTCCCCTTCATCACCGCGTCGGTGTAGGAGTTCTCCGCTTCCAGGTAGGCGATCACCTCCGGATTCTTTTTCTCGCGCAGCCACGCGTAGTCGTCCGTCCGCCTCTCGCCGTGGATCACGTGCTCCACCGGGTGGCGCTTGGCCACCGGCGGCTGCGGCGCCCCCGCGCCGGCCGCGTGTTGTACCGCTTCGGGTCTCGTAGGATTCGTCTGGCTGCTCATTGGCCTCATTTGGGGTAAGGATCGGCTGGCTGCGCGCGGCAGGGAACTCCCCCTCCGCACCAGCAAAAGCGTCGCGCACCCGTTATACTAGCGCCCGTTATACTAACGAAAGTCCGCGGCGGTAGCCAGACATTGCCCGCCGCGCACAAGCGAACCATGGCTCGCGAAACCGAAATCAAGCTGCGCATTCCTGACCGCAAGATCTTCCTGCGTGCCCTGCGCAAACTCGGCGCTCGTGCCGCACGAGGCAGCGCCCCCGTCCGCGTCCACGAATTCAACGTCATCTTCGACACTCCCGACGGCGGCCTCGCCAAACACGGCCAACTCCTGCGCATTCGCACCGAAACTCCGCAGCAGGGAAGCCGTAAAAGGCGCGGCGCGCCGGCTGCCCGCGTCATCTTCACCTTCAAGAGCCCCGTCGCCGCCGTGATGGACGCCGCGGGCTCGCATAAGGTCCGCGAAGAGACGGAAGTCGAAGTGGTTAGCGCGGAGCTGCTCACCAGGATTCTGGAGGGCCTCGGCCTGCGCGGCTGGTTCCGCTACGAGAAATACCGCACCACCTATCTCCTGCCGGCAGCCCAGCGCTGGGCCCGCGGCCTCCTGATCGAGCTGGACGAGACCCCCATCGGCACCTTTGTCGAACTCGAGGGGCCTGCCGCGGCCATCGACCGCGCCGCCGCGCTCCTGGGCTATTCCCGCCGCGACTACGTCCTCACCAACTATCTGCAGCTCTACCTCGCCGATTGCCGCCGCCGGGGCCAGCCTCCGCGCGACATGCTCTTTGCTAAAACGCCATAACCCCCTAAAAAAGTGCACTTTCCAGTCACTCTAGTCTTGACTTTGTTGCGCACGCAGCTTATTTCTAGAAGTGTTGACCGCTTCGCGGTCACTCATACAGAGGTGGATATTGCACAATGAGCGCACCCAGCGAATACGACCCTGCCCCTAGTAGCTTCCTTGCGGAGCGCTGCATAGTAAGGGTTCGCATGCTCAGGCCGATGGTGATTGTGGAAGGACGGCGCAAGGCCTGCCAGCTGGTCGTTCGAGGAGGGGTCGCCCGCGGCCAGAGGTAAGTTCCAGCAGCATAAGGACTTGCCCGCGCCGCCCTGCTGCGGTTCGCGGGCTTTTTGTTTTTCGCGCCACCGGGCGCCGCGCCAGAGACCGCCTCGGCTTCGCGGTCGCAGAATATGTTGACCGCTCTGCCGTCGCAGAGATTGTTGACCGCTTTGCGGTCACTTTGATTGAGGACTCGTTTCATGCTGCACGCTACCGAACTCATGGGCGCGGAAACCTACGACACGCATGGCAACTTCGTTGGCCGCGTGCGCGAGCTGTTTATTGAGCCCGCCGAGGCTCCCAACCGCGTTGCCTATTTTCTTCTTTCGCGGGGCCGCTTTCAGCCCCTCGTCGCCCGCCACAATCAGGTGGCCTCCATCTCTCCTGGCAACCTGCGTCTCAACTGCAGCGAGCGCGCCCTGGAGCTCTACGAACCCAACGAGGCCTGGCTCGCCGTTCGCAAGGACCTGCTCGACCAGCAGATCATCGACACCAGCGGCCGCAAAGTCGTCCGCGTTAACGATGTGGACCTGGCTGAGCAGCGCGTCAACGGCAACGTCGAGCTCCGCCTCCTGCAGGTGGACGTGGGCCTGCCGGGCGCTGTCCGCCGCCTGCTCCAGGGCATCGCCTCGCCCGCTCTCATTCGCAAGCTCCAGAACAAGCTGCCCACCCGCGTCATTCTCTGGGAATTTGTCAATCTCATCGAGCCCGACCCCCTGCGCCGCGTCAAGCTGCGCATCACTCACGAAAAACTCGAGGATATCCATCCCGCCGACCTCGCCGACATCATGGAAGACCTGTCCGCCTCCGAGCGCCAGTCCATCATTTCCTCCCTCGATGAGGAGACTGCCGCCGGCGTCCTCGCCGAGCTCGATGCCCGCCTCACCACTCAAATCGTCGAAAAGCTCGACCCCGAGAAAGCCGCCGACATTCTTGAAGAGATGGCTCCCGACGCTGCTGCCGACGTTCTCGCCGACCTGTCCCAGGAAACCTCCGACGAGCTCCTGGAAGAGATGCCCGGCCAGGAAGCCGCGGAAGTGCGCGAGCTTTTGCAGTTCGACCCTGCCACCGCCGGCGGCATGATGAACCCGGAATTTGCCTTCGTCGGCGAAAGCGCCACGCGCGACGAAGTCCTCGCCTGGATGCGCGGCCAGGACCTCAACCTGGACCAATTGGATACCGTCGTGCTCATTGACGGCACCGCGCAGTTTTCCGGCATCGTACCCGTGGCGCGCCTGCTCCTCGCCGCATCTGGCCAGTCCATGAAAGATCTCCGGCCGGAGCCGCTTGTCAGTGTGAAGCCCGACGCCGAGGAAAAAGAAGTTTTCGAGCTGTTCGACAAGTACAACCTGCGCATGCTCACGGTGGTCGATGAAAACAATCTGCCCATCGGCACCATCACCGTGGACGACGTGGTCTCGCGGCTCGTCCGTGCGTAGCGGCAGTTTCATGGATAGGCGACTTTTTTAGGAAGGCCGGGGCCGGATGATGGATTGGATGCAGCTTACTTCTCGGGTGCAGGCCTGGCGCGACCGCGGCGGAGAGCTGCGCAAGCGCGGCCGCAGCTGGCGCCGCCGCCTGGCCCTCTACCTGGCCGTCCTGGGACCCGGTCTGATCACCTCCAACGTGGACAACGATGCCGGCGGCATCTCCACCTACTCCCTCGCCGGCGCCCACTACGGCTACGCTCTGCTCTGGTCGCTCATTCCTATGGCCATCGCCCTCTACGTCACCGAGGAGATGTGCGCGCGCATGGCGGTGGTCACCGGCAAGGGCCTTTCCGACCTGATCCGCGAGGAGTTCGGCTTCCGCTCCACCTTCTTCATGATGGCTGGCGGCTTTTTCGTCGATCTTTTCAACGTTGTCGCCGAATTTGCCGGCGTGGCCGCGGCCATGCAGATCTTCGGTGTCAGCAAATATGTTTCCGTGCCCATCGCCGCCCTGCTCGTCTGGGTTCTCGTTGTCCGCGGCACTTACAAGCAGGTGGAAAAAATCTTTCTCATCGCCTGTACCTTCTACTTGACCTATTTCTTTTCCGCCGTTCTCGCCAAGCCCCAGTGGCTGGTGGCCGCCAAGTACGTGGCCGTTCCCAGCATCCAGTTCGATTCCGGCTACTTGCTCACGCTCACCGCGCTGGTCGGCACCACCATCGCCCCCTGGCAGTTCTTTTATCTCCAGGCCGGCTTCGTCGAAAAGCGCATCGGCCCCCGCCAGTACAAGCAGGCCCGCGCTGACGTCATCGCCGGCAGTATCACCTGCATGGTCATCGTTTTCTTCATCATCGTGTGCACCGCCGCCACCCTGTACGCTTCCGGCAACCGCAACATTACCGACGCCGCGGACGCCGCGAAGGCCCTTGTGCCCCTCGCCGGACGCTGGGCCAGCTATCTCTTTGCCTTTGGCCTGCTCAACGCCTCGCTCTTCGCCGCTTCCATCCTCCCCCTCTCCACCGCCCACGTGGTCTGCGAAGGCCTGGGCTTCGAAGCCGGCATTGATCACAAGTTTAAGGATGCCCCCATCTTCTACTGGCTCTACACCGTGCTCATCGTCGTGGGCGCGGGCTTCATCCTCCTCCCGCGGGCCCCGCTCTTTAAGATCCTCATCTTTTCGCAAGTCGGCAATGGCATCTGGCTGCCCATTGTCCTGGTCTTCATGCTCCTGCTCATCAACCGCAAGGACCTGCTGGGCGAACATACGAACAAATTCGGCGATAATCTGGTGGCCTGGACCACGGCCATCGCCATGATCATCCTTACCTTCGTCCTCCTCTACGCCACGATCTTTCATCACACAACCCTCGGAGTCGCACCTACGTAACTCCGCGCGCACAGCAGGATTGCGCCCGCGCGGAGCGGTATGTTAACTTTGCCGCATAAAGTTGCAGTGCGGCTGCTGTCCGGTCACACTTATGCTGACCGCTTCGCGGTCCCGCTAGAGAGGATTGCTGAGGAAGACCGGTCCCGTCGACCCGTGCCACACACCAAACGCCATCGCACCTTGCAGGTCGCTGCCTCCGAGCTTCTCGGCACCGTTTCCGCCGAGGAAGCGCGCCTGCTCGCCGCGCTCGATCTCCAGCGCCTGCCCCGCCACGTCGCCATTATCATGGATGGCAACGGCCGCTGGGCCCAGCGCCGCCATTTCCCCCGCATCGCCGGTCACCGCGCCGGCGTGCAATCCGCGCGCATGGCCATCGAAACCTGCGCCCGCCTCAAACTCGAGGCCCTCACCCTCTACGCTTTCTCCGTCGAAAACTGGCGCCGCCCCAAATCCGAAATCGATTTCCTCATGCAGCTCCTCCGCGAATATCTCCGCACCGAGCTGCCCCTCATTCACAAGAACAATATCCGCTTCCGCGTCCTCGGCCGCATTGACGAGCTGCCCGCCAGCGTTCAGAGCGAGGTCCGCGAAGCCGTCGAGGTCACCGCGCGCAACACCGGCATGATTCTGGCCCTGGCCCTCAACTACGGCGGCCGCGGCGAAATCGTCGACGCCGTCAATTCGCTCCTCGCCGAACAGCGCGCCGCCCGGGCCCCCGAGCAGGTGCAGGAATCTCAACTCGCCCGCCATCTCTACACCGCCGGCATGCCCGAGCCCGATCTCCTCATCCGCACCAGCGGCGAAATGCGCGTCAGCAACTTCCTCCTCTGGCAGATCGCCTATGCCGAAATCTACTTCACGGAAACCCTGTGGCCCGATTTCAGTCGCCCCTGCCTCATCGAAGCCCTCCTCGAGTTTCAAAAGCGCGAGCGCCGCTACGGCGCCCTTCGCGAGAGCGAACAGCCGCCCTCCGCCGCTCCCGTCCGCGCCTCCGCCCGCTGACCGCCGCTCCTCTGGATTGTTCCGCCTCCTCCGGCGTAAACTCCTCCCGTGCTTTCTTCCTTCGATTCACTAACGCGCAAACCCGCGCAGGGGATTTTTGCCACATGACCTGGAAACGCTTCCTCACTGCCGCCGTCCTCATCCCCCTGGTCGTGGCCCTCGTCCTGCGCGGCTCCACCGCCGCCGTCACTCTGGCCATCGCCCTGGTCATCCTCCTGGCCCTCTTCGAATATTTCGCCCTCGGCGAGGCCATCGGCCACCGCGCCTACCGCTTCTGGACCGCCACCTGTGCCCTCGTCCTCCTCTACCTGCAGTGGCTCGCCGCCGTCACCCCGTCCTACGAACTTGCCGGCGGCCTCACCCTGCAGCGCACCCTCGGCCGCTTCTTCTTCGGCTTGCTCGCCGTCCACGATGGCTTTTTCCTCTTCGTCGCCGGCGTCGCCGTTATCACTCTTTTCACCCGCCGTCCCCTCGTCGAAGGCCTGCCCGCCGCCGGCATCAGCGCCAGCGCCCTGCTTCTCGTCGCCTTTCCCCTCAGCTTCACCGTGCGCTTGCAGACCCTTCCCTCCGTCGGCCCCTGGCTGCTGCTCTTCGCCCTGGTTATCACCTGGGTGGGCGATACCGCCGCCTATTTCGTCGGCCGCGCCATCGGCCGCCATGCCCTGGCTCCGCACCTCAGCCCCAAGAAAACCTGGGAAGGCGCCGTGGCCAGCATCGCCGGTTCGCTCCTCGTAGCCCTGGTCTTCACCCGCTGGATCAACATCGCACCCGTGCACCTTTACGCCATGGCCGCGGTTGGCAATGTCGCCGGACAAACCGGGGATCTCCTGGAATCCGCCTATAAGCGCAGCGCCGGGGTGAAGGACTCCGGCTCGCTCCTCCCCGGCCACGGCGGCATCCTCGACCGCATCGACGCGCTCATCCTGGCCATCCCCGTTGTCTGGTATTATTGGAGATTGTTCATTTCCCCCGGAAAGTAAGGCCCGGAAGCTTTGGAGTTTTCCGAGAACGGTGCCAGCCTGACCGGATCGCAGATTCCGGCCGAGCCGGAAAGGATTTTCTTTTCGATTTGGTCCATGACTAGACCGCTGTTCTTGGCAAAGAAGACCACCCTGTGAAACAGCTCGCCATTCTCGGCTCCACAGGCTCCATCGGCCGGCAATGCCTCGCCGTCGTCGAGGCCCTGCCCGAGCGCTTCCGCGTTGCCGCGCTGGCTGCGGGCTCCAACCTTGAAGAACTCCTTGCTCAGATCCAGCGCCACGCCCCCGATCTCGTTTCCGTCGGCGATGCCGCCCGCGCCGCCCAGCTCACTGGCCTCCTCCGCGAGAAGGGCCTCCGCGCGCCGGAAATTCACTACGGCCGTGAAGGCATGCGCGCTGTAGGCACTCATCCCCAGGCCGATATCGTCGTTTCCGCCGCCGTTGGCGTCGTCGGCCTCGAGGCCACCTACGAAGCTGTGCGCCTTGGCAAGCAGGTCGCCCTTTCCAACAAGGAAGTCCTCGTCGCCGCCGGCGAACTGGTCATGGCCGCGGCCCACAAAGCCGGCCGCGAACTCCTGCCCGTGGATAGCGAGCACAACGCCATTCACCAGTGCCTCCGCGGCGGCACGCCCAAGGAGGTCCGCCGCCTCGTCCTCACCGCCTCCGGCGGCCCCTTCCGCAAAACGCCCCTGAAAAATCTCGCCTCCGTCACTCCCGAACAGGCCCTCGCCCATCCCAACTGGAAGATGGGCGACCGCATCACCATCGATTCCGCCACCATGGTCAACAAGGGTTTCGAAATCATCGAGGCGCGCTGGCTTTTCGGCATGCGCCCCGATCAGATCGACGTCGTCATTCATCCCCAGTCCACCGTGCACTCCCTTGTCGAATTCGTTGATGGTTCAGTTCTCGCACAGCTCGGCCCAACGGACATGCGCATGCCCATCCAATATGCGCTAACCTATCCAGAGCGTGTGGCATCCAATCAAGTGGAGTTGGACTGGGCGCGTCTGCGGCGCCTGGATTTCGAGCCGGCTTCCACTCGGCGCTTTCCCTGCCTGCGTCTGGCCCGGGAAGCGATGCGCAAGGGCGGCGCTTTACCCTGCGCTTTGAACGCCGCGGATGAGATCGCCGTGGCGGCGTTTTTGGAAAGGCGGCTGCCGTTCCTGGGCATTCCCGAGTTGATCGAGCGGGTACTCAGCCGCACCCCGCGCACACGATTTGCTACGATGGCTGATGTGCTGGCCGCGGACGCGGAAGCGCGCCGCATGGCCCGCGAAGAAGTGGAGCGTTTGACGGCGGCCTCCGCGGCGCCATAGACCCCCGTTGCCGGTGGACGGAAACGGGCGAAGACTAACGGAGAAGGGAAGCAAGACCCGATGCAAGTTCTGCTTGGCGTAGTTCTGGTTCTCGGCATCATGATCCTGGTGCACGAGTGGGGACATTTCGTGATGGCTCGCCTCTTCGGCGTGCGCGTCGACGTCTTCTCCATTGGCTTCGGCCCGCGCATCTGGGGCTGGAAGCGCGGCGACACCGATTACCGCATCAGCGCTCTGCCCCTGGGCGGCTATGTGCGCATGGCCGGCCAGGATCTCAGCGAAGTGGACGCCGGCGAGCAAGCTCCCACCGGCGCTTCCGACGAGCTCATGAGCAAGCCGCGCTGGCAGCGCGCCCTCATCTCCTTCGGCGGCCCGCTGGTCAATCTCGTTCTCCCGGTCATTTTGTTGGGCGTTTTTTTCATCGGCGTGGGTGTGCCCTATCCGGCTTTTCTGGATCGCCCCGTGCAGGTGACCGCTCTGCCTCCCGCCGCTGCGGGTGCCGCTGCCGGTCCCTTCCAGGTCGGTGATCGCGTCCTCTCCCTCGATGGCACGCAGAATCCCACTTGGGAGAAGGCTCTGGATCTTGTCGCCCAGGCCGCGCCCGGCAGCACCCTGCAGATCGAAGTCGAAAACAGCGGCGCGCGCCGCTCCGTCTCCGTTCCCGTGAAAGACGCGGGCCAGCTCCAGCGCCTTTTTGGCTACCCCCCGGTCATTCCCGTCGTGGACGAAGTCCTCTCCGGCAGCCCGGCCTACCGCGCCGGCATGCGGCCCGGGGATCAGGTTCTGGCCATCAACGGCCGCCCCGTGGAGACCTGGGCGCAGTTCGTGGACAGCGTCCGCCATTCCGACGGTCAGAAGCTGGCGCTGCGCATCGCCCGCAACGGCCAGGAAGTGCGCCTCGACGTGACTCCCTATCAAGGCACCAGCGAGCGCGGCGAACCCGTCTGGCAGGTGGGCATCCAGCCGCGCGAAGAAATCGCCTACCGCCGCGTCGGTTTCATCGGCGGCAGCAAATACGCCGTCATGACCACCGCCGCCGGCATTGATCAGCTTCTCGGCGTCGTCGGCAAGCTCTTCTCCGGCCGCGTCTCCGTCAAGCAGTTGCAGGGCGTTGTCGGCATCGCCCGCGAGTCCGGGCAGGCTGTCCGCAAGGGGCCTTCCTCGGTCCTGCAGCTCATGGCCTTCATCAGCCTCAATCTCGGCGTCCTGAATCTGCTCCCCATCCCCATTCTCGATGGCGGGCACATTCTCCTGTTGGCCGTCGAGGGTCTGCGCCGCCGCGACCTCAGCCTGGCTTTCAAGGAGCGTTTTGTTCAGGTGGGTTTCGTCTTCCTTTTGCTGCTCTTCGTCATCGTGATGTATAACGATGTCATGCGGATTCTGCCCGTCCGCTGAATTAGGATTTGCAGCACCCGGAGCACAGGCGGAACTTGGCCCGACTCGGTCGGGCGCCTGTGCTCTGTACTTGGAGTAGAGCCTCATGGCCACGTCCCCGCACAGGGCTTCCACCGGGGAGCGCATCAACGCTCCGGACGCCAGCGGAAAACTCGAGAAGGCCCTGGAGTCCCGCGGCATCCGCCTGACCCGCCAGCGCCGCGTCATCCTTCAGGTCATGGACAACGCCGAGCGCCACCTCGACGCCGGCAGCATCCTCGACCGCGCCCAGAAGATTGATCCCGGCGTCCATCGCGTCACCGTTTACCGCACCCTCGACCTGCTCAAGAAGCACGGCCTGATCGACGAACTGGACCTCCTGCACCTCCGCGGCGACCAGCACTACTACGAATCCCACGGCCCCCGCGATCACATCCACGTCGCCTGCCTCCGCTGCGGCAAGGTTCGCGAGTTCGAATCCCGCCTCTATGAGCAGCTCAAGCAGCAGATCGAGCGCGACTTCCACATGAAGGTCACCGTCTCCCGCACCGAAGTCGGTGGCTACTGCGCCGAATGCCTCAAGCACGTCGGCCTATAACGCCCAGGCCTCCTCTTGCTCTTTTGGTTTTGATTTTCCCGGCCAATGCCCACCGGGTAGAAATGTTGGAAGGCCGCCTTACGATCGGTTCGCTGGCCGCGATCCCGCCGGCCGCCGCAGCGCCCGGAATCGCCGCAGCCGCGCAAAAAACCGCCCCGCATGCGCGATGTCCCGCGCAATCTGCGCCCGCAGCTCGTCCGCCCCGCTGAATTTCTTTTCCCCGCGTAGCCGCTTCCAGAAGCGGATTTTCAGCCGCTCCGGATGCACATCTCCGGACACTCCCAGCAGGTGCGTCTCCACGCTCAGCGCCGCACCGTTAAACGTCGGCCGGTTGCCGATGTTGGTCACCGAGTCGTAGCTCACATCCCCAATCTTCGTCTGCGTAATGTACACGCCGTCGCGCGGCAACAATTCCTGTTCCGCCACAAGATTCAGCGTCGGGAAGGTAAACTTTCTTCCCGTCCCCGTCCCCGGCACCACCGGCCCGGTCAGCACAAACGGCCGCCCCAGCAGCCGCGCCGCATGGCTCACGTTTCCGGCCGCAATCTCCCGCCGGATCACCGTGCTCGAGACGATCTCTCCCCGGAACTCCACCGGCGGCACAATCGTCACTTCGAAGCCCAGCCGCATCCCCAGCTCGCGCAGCAGCCGCACGTTACCCGCCTGCCGGTGCCCAAAGCAGAAATTGTCCCCCACCAGCACCGCGCGCAAGCTCAACCCTCGCAACAGAATTTCTTCCACAAACGTTTCCGGCCCCACCTGCGCCAGCTCCATCGTAAACGGCAGGACCACCACCGCTTCCAGCCCCCCGGCGGCGAACCACGTCAGCCGCTGCTCGTTGGTCGAAAGTCGCAAGGGCGCTTTCTCCGGCCGCAGAATCTTCAGCGGCGGCGGTTCGAACGTCAGCACCGTGGCCACGTCGCCGGTCTCCCGCGCGCGCGCCACCACCCCGCGCAGGATCGCCTGGTGCCCCAGGTGGATACCGTCGAAATTCCCGATGGCCAGAATGCTGCCACGCCCCACGGCCCCGTAGCGCGCGGCCCACTCCGCCGCCGAGGAAAATACCGTCAGGTTCATGCCGTCTGCACCTCGAAGCTCAGCCCGTCGTAGGCCAGTTGTACGTGCGGGAAACCCATCTTGCGCAGGCGCTCGTTGGTTTCATCATGCGCCAGGTCGTGCGCGATATGCGTAAACCACGCCCGCCGCGGCTCGAGGGCCCGCACCAGCGCTAGCGCCTGCTCCACCGTCTGGTGCATGGGATGCGGAACGTCGCGCAGCGCGTCCAGGATCAGATCGTCCAGCCCGCTCAGCAGCCGCATGGACTCCGCCGGCAGCTCGCTGAAATCGGTGAGGTACGCGGCCCCGCCGAAGCGGTAGCCCAGCACCTCCATCCCTCCGTGCCGCACCGGCACCGGCGTGATCGCCATCCCCAGCAGTTTGAACGGCCCCTCCACCACGCGCAGCGACACCTGCGGCACCGTGCTCAGCGTCGGCCCGTCATCGAAAACATAGGCAAACGTCCGCCGGATCACCGTGAACGTCTCTTCTGACCCGTACACCGGCATCGCTTCCTTCTGCCGGATGTTGAACGGCCGGATGTCGTCGAACCCCAGGATGTGGTCGGCGTGCCCGTGGGTCAGCAGGATGGCGTCCAGCCGTTGCAGGTTCACGCGCAGCGCCTGCTGCCGGAAGTCCGGCGTGGTGTCCACCACCACGTTCTGTTCCCCGCGCGAGAGCAGCACCGACGGCCGCAGCCGGTTGTCTCGCGGGTCCGCGGACCGGCACACCCGGCACGCGCACCCCAGCGATGGCACCCCCATCGAGGTGCCCGAGCCGAGTACCGTGAGCCGTAGAGGAGTCGCCTTCATTGCGGATTTACGCTTGTGCATGGAGGGCACGTCGCGCCTTACGCCAACGCCGCACCGCGCGCGGGCATCAACCGCGCGTTTTCGCCCGTGGCTGGGTGGCTTGCGCCGTGGCCTGCGAGATCTCCAGATAGGTCATCTTCAGTTTGCCCAGCAGGTCCGCCAGCAGGTTTTCCTCGTCTGGCGCCAGGTTGCCCTGTGTCTTCTCGTGCAGCGCGTCCAGCATATCGATCAGTTCCCGCGCCGCGTCCGGATCGATCATCGGCTGCCCGGTGCGCGGGTCGGCATACGCCCCCAGCACCATGGCCGCGTTGCTCCCCAGCATGCGCACCAGGTTTTCGAATGCCGCCGAGCGCCGCGGCGCTTCTTTCGGCGGCGCTGCGGGTTTACCCGCATCGCTCGCCGCGGGCGCTGGCGGCGGAGCCTGCGCCGCCTTGGCCGCTTCGCGCTCCTCCTGCTCCACGATCTCCTTGCGGATCTCGCCTTCCGCCGTGAACGGCCGCCGGTCTATGACACGAAATGTCTCTTCAGGTTTTTGGTCAGGCAAGAAATATCCCTCACTGTTGATAACCGTACTAAGTTTAGCATCGGGTCTCCTGTTTGGGTAGCCACGCCGGTCCCCTGCAGCCTTGCCACCCGCTTGTCAAACTCGCGCCGGCACCGTAAAGTGGAACACTTGTTTCACATTTCCGGATCGCGCATGCGCCCCCGTCACTCCAAATCTGCCAAGCGGAAACGCCCCCGGCGCCCCGGCAAGACTGCCCGTGCCGCAGGACGCTCCGCCAAGCTGGCCAAGCCAGTAAAGGCTGCCAGGCGGGTCCCGTCGCTCAGCCCTGGCGCCTGGTTCGAAAAGCTGGTCGCCCTGCAAGCTCGCCTGCGCGCCCCCGGCGGCTGCCCCTGGGACATCGAGCAGACCCACGCCACCCTGCGTACCTACCTCCTCGAGGAGGCCTACGAAGTCCTCGATGCCCTGGAGAGCGGCGACGACGCCAAGTTTGCCGAGGAGATGGGCGACCTTCTCCTCCAGATCGTCTTTCATTCGCAAATCGCCAGCGAGGAAGGCCGCTTCACCGTTGCCGACGTCATCCGCGAGGTTCACGACAAGATGGTCCGCCGCCACCCCCACGTCTTCGGGGAAGCGCAGGCCCGCAACGCCGGCGAAGTCCTCCGGAACTGGGAACGCCTCAAAGCCGAAGAGCGCAAAGCCAAGCGCGCCGCAGCCGGCTTCAGCGGCCCCGAGGAAGAGCACGGCGCCGGGTCGCCCTCCTTACTCGACGGCGTCCCCAGGACCGCCCCGGCCACGCTCGAAGCCTTTCAACTCACCCGCCGCGCCGCCCGCATCGGCTTCGACTGGGACGACCCCGCCGGCATCCTCGACAAGTGGCGCGAGGAATCCGCCGAGCTCCTGCACGCCCTGCAGGCCAAAGACACCGCCCATATCGAGGAAGAGGTCGGCGACATGCTCTTCGTCGCCGTCAACCTGGCCCGCTTCCTCCACGTGGACCCGGAGATCGCCTTGAAAAAGGCCAACCGCAAATTTTCCACCCGCTTCCGCGCCATGGAAAAGCTCGCTGCGGAGCAGGGAAGGGCTCTGGCCGGCGTTCCCCGCGCGGAGCTCGAGCGCCTTTGGGATACCGCCAAGCACTCCGAGGGCGAACCCGCTCACGCGCAGAAAGGCGGGCCGGGCAAACCATGAGCGCAGAAATCCTCATCCGGGGCTGCGACGCCCTCGCGGAGATCGATCGCTGTGTCGAGTTGCAGCGCGAGATCTGGGGCGAGGCGGACCTGGAAATCACACCCAGTTCCGTCTTCGTCGTCGCCGCTCACGTCGGCGGCCAGGTCCTCGGCGCTTTCGACGGCCCGCGCATGATTGGCTTCACCCTGGCTCTGCCCGGCGTCCGCGAGCGCCAGCCCTTCCTGCACTCGCACATGACCGGCGTCCTCGGCGCTTATCGCGACCGCGGTGTCGGCCGCCAGCTCAAGCTTTTTCAGCGTGACGAAGCCCTCGCTCGCGGTATCCGCCTCATCGAATGGACCTTCGATCCCCTCGAGCTGCGCAACGCGCACTTCAATCTCAACCGCCTCGGCGCCATCGCCCGCACCTATCTCCCCAATCTCTACGGCGTCACCTCCAGCCCCCTGCACCGCGGCCTGCCCACCGACCGCCTGCTCGCCGAATGGCATCTCGATTCCCCGCGGGTCATCGCCATCCTCTCGGGAAAAGTTCCCGAGCCGCTGGACGCCCCGGCAGTGATCTCTTTTCCCTCCGAATTGGACGAATGGAAACGCAGCAATCCCGAGGAAGTTGCGCGCGTGCAGGCCCGCACCCGCCGGGAGTTCCAGGACTGGTTCGCGCGCGGCTATGCCGCCATCGCCACGCGCACTACCCCTGCCGGTTCCGCCTATCTGCTCGCGCCGTGGAGCGATTTTTAACCGATGGCTGCTGCCCATAACGAAAGGACACAGACGAAACAATGAAACTCCGCGCGATCACTCTCCGCGAACTCCCCATGAAGCTGGTCGCCCCATTCCAAACCAGCATGGGCGTCAACGACGTCCGCCGCATCATGCTTCTCGAAGCCGACGTCGACGGCGTCACCGGCTGGGGCGAATGCGTTGCCGGCGAAAACCCCTTCTACAGCCCGGAAACCGTGGAGACCGCCTGGCACATCCTCCGCGATCATCTCTGGCCGCTCCTCAAGGGCCGGGAGTTCGCCTCCGCCTCTGAGGTCTGGGATCTGCTCGCCCGGGCCCGCGGCAACAACATGGCCAAAGGCGCAGTCGAAGCCGCCATCTGGGACGCCGAAGCCAAAAGCAAGGGCCTGCCTCTGGCCAAACTCCTCGGCGGCACCCGCGGCGAAATCGCCTGCGGCGTCTCCATCGGCATCAAGCCCACCGGCGACGAGCTCGTCGCCGCCGTTCGCAAAGAGCTCGCCGCCGGCTACCAGCGCATTAAAATCAAGATCCAGCCCGGCTGGGACCTCGCCCCCGTCCAGCGCCTCCGCCAGGAGTTTCCCAAGATCCGCCTCATGGTCGACGCCAACTCCGCCTATCGCCTTTCCGACTTACCCCTCCTCCAGCAGCTCGAAGGCTTCTACCTCATGATGATCGAGCAGCCCCTCGGCTGGGACGACCTCTACAGCCACGTCGAGCTCCAGAAAAAACTGCAGACCCCCATCTGCCTCGACGAGTGCATTCACACCGAAGAGCAGGCCCGCGCTGCGCTCGCCCTTGGCGCCTGCAAAATCATCAACATCAAGCTCGGCCGCGTCGGCGGCTTCACCCCCGCCAAGCGCATCCACGACCTCTGCCAGCAGCACGGCATTCCCGTCTGGTGCGGCGGCATGCTCGAATCCGGCATCGGCCGTGCTCACAATATCGCCCTCTCCACGCTTCCCAATTTCTCCCTCCCCGGCGACGTCACCGCCAGCCGCCGCTACTGGCACGAGGACATCATCGAGCCCGAAGTCATCGTCTCGCCGCAGGGCACCATCCGCGTGCCCACCGCCCCGGGCATCGGCTTCGCGCCGCGTCGCGACCTCATCGAAAAACTCACCGTGCGCATGGAGAGGCTGACCTAGTCCCGTGAACGCCTCCTCGGCCCCTTCGTTCTCTGCGCCTCCCGCTCCGGGACGCCTCTTCATCGTCTCTTCCGTCGCCCTGATCGTCGCCATCTGGGCCGTCAACTTCATCGCTGCCAAGATCGGCCTGCGGCATCTCTCCCCGCTGACCATGGGCTCTTTCCGCGTCGTCCTCGCCGGTCTGGCCATGCTCCCGACGTACTTCGTCTGCCTCCGCCTGCCTGTCTTCGCCGAAGCCGCCGCCGCCCAGCGCCGCGGCTTTTCCGCCCGTGATTACGCGATCTTCGCCTACCTCGGTTTCTTCGGCGTGGTCATCAACCAGATGTGCTTCACGGCCGGCCTGCACTACACCTCCGTCACCCACTCTGCGGTTATCGTCGGCATGGGCCCCCTCTACATCCTCGTTCTCGCCGTCCTCCTCCGCCTCGAGCGCTGGACTTGGCGCAAAGCCGGCGGCATGGCCCTGGCCTTCGCCGGCGTCACCCTCATGGCCGGGAAGAGCGGCATGTCCGCCCACTCGCCGACCCTCCACGGCGACTTCATCACCCTCTGCGGTTCCGTCGGCTTCGCCATCTACGTGGTCCTCGGCAAGCGCGTCGCCCGCCGCTACGACGCTCTCACCATGACCGCCTACAACCACTTCGCCGGCGCCCTCTGCGTTCTCCCTCTGGCTCTCTACGAAGCCCGCCGCATCGGCCCCGCCTCCGCTTGGCGGGCCATCCCCTGGCAGACCTGGGCCGCCACCCTCTATATGGCCCTCTTCGCTTCCGCCATGGCCTATCTCTTCTACTACTGGCTCCTGCGCTTCATGCCCGCCTCCCAGGTCAGCGCCTTCACCTATCTCCTCCCCGTCTCCGCCACCATCCTCGGCATCCTCTGGCTCGGCGAGCAGGGCACTCTCGGCGAATTTCTCGGCGCCGCCGTCGTCCTTCTCGGCGTCTACACCGTCGAATCCGCCCGCGTCCCGGAAAGCTCGCCCCAATAGGTAGCGCTGTAGCCACCCTCTTCAGTGAGTGGGATTCTCTTTCTCAATTTCAGTCGTTACCCCCACCCAGGGACCCCGTTCACACCCCAAAAAGTGTTGGAATTGCCAAATCGGGAAGGTGGCAGTTTCGAGTTCTGATCGGGCGAGGCGCGCATATGCCTGGAGGCGGGCCGGAAAGTTTAGGGATGAATGCTTGCCGGTTTCAGGCCGCCGGCGGCCTGTGACCCGTTGGTGCCTCCAAATCCAATGTCATGGCCCGCCGCTGTGATGTAGACTCTCTCTTTGCAACGAGTTCAAAAACTCGGGCTGGTCAGGACAACTCGTGCAGTTGGCACTGAACTGTTCCTTCTGAGCGGCGGGCATTCCCGGGGACTGCGGGATTTCTTGGTCTGGGAAGCGGTGGATCGTGAGCAAACTACTGAAAATATTGGGCGTGGTAGTTGCGTTGTATGCGCTCCTATCCGGCCTGTTGTTTGCGGCGATGCTGCAATCGCCGGATGATTTTGCCCAGACGATGAAGTATGTGCCATGGCCGGCTTTTGTAGTTCTTCCTTTCAGCCCACTCTGGAACGTAGCGCGAAACGGCCATGTGCGCGTGGGCGATGTGGCCCCGGATTTTTCCCTCGAGAGTGCTGACCACAGGAGCCATTTCCAGTTGTCCTCTCTGCGCGGGCAGAAACCCGTCGTGCTCGTCTTTGGCAGCTACACTTGACCACCCTTCCGGCGGGAGGTTCCCGCCTTAGACAAGCTCTACGAACAGTACAAGGATCAGGTAGCCTTTTACGTCGTGTACATCCGGGAGGCGCACACGAGCGATGTCTGGCAGGACCCGGATAATCTGGACGACAAGGTTCTCTTCGTGAAGCCGAAGAGCTTCGAAGAGCGCAGTCAGGTCGGTCAAATCTGTGTGGTGAAACTCGGAATTAAGTTTCCCGCTGTGGTCGACACGTTCGATAACGCCACCGAGCGTGCCTACACAGGCTGGCCCGACAGGCTCTATGTGATTGACCGCGATGGCCGGGTTGCTTTCAAGTCAAAGCCCGGTCCATTCGGTTTCCATTCCAAAGGCGTCGCGGAAACCTTGCAGAGATTGACGCTCGCTGCCGCACCCGGCCCAGGCTAGAACGGGGTGGCGTTCGCTCTTAACGAACGCCACCCCGTCGCGCTACTCGCCTAGCAAGCGCACAAACGATCCGCCACCCACCCTGTAAACTCGGGTGTCGTCCTGCGCCGCCGGGCTATCCCTCTTCCTTGAGTTGCTGGGCCAGGTAGTTCTCCAGGCCCAGCTGCTCGATCAAGCCCAGCTCGGTCTCCAGGTGGTCGATGTGCCCTTCTTCGTCCTTCAGGATTTCTTTCAGGAAATCCGCGCTGGCGTTGTCGCCGGCCGTGCGGCATATCTCGATGGATTTGTTGTACGCGGAGACTGCGCCCTTCTCCAGCGCCAGGTCGTTTTCCAGTTGCTGCTTCACGCTCTTGCCGATGCTGATTTTGGCCAATTCATCCATCTTCGGCAGCCCCTCGAGGAACAGGATGCGCTCGACGAGTTTTTCGGCGTGCTTCATTTCGCCGATGGCCTGCTGTTTGGTCTGCTTGGAGATCCGCTCGTAGCCCCAGTTCTCGCACATTTCCGCGTGCAGGATGTACTGGTTGATGGCTCCGAGCTCCTCCTTGAGTCTCGCGGAGAGCTCCGCCAGCACTTCGGGTTTTCCTTTCATCTTGAGTTGCCTCCCTTCGCACGGATGGCCCAACTCACAAGACTTTCCCGCGGCTTATCGCGAGTGCCTTGATGCGGGCCGCAAGCACAGGATAGCACCACTGCAGTTCGCTCCGCGCCAGCCTCGCTGCAGCCCTCTGGTAAGGGCGCGCTTTGCTCGCCCCGGACAGGAGTCGGAGCCGCCCCATCTTCCTACTCCGCAATGAAGTGAAGAAGTGGTATCCTCTCGCCGTGGCCTCCCCCCCGGACGCTGTCCGAGCCACGCCGCCAGGAAGAAACGCGATGCAGCGCGCAAAGGATGCGCCAGCCAGCGGCATAGGATGTCCGGCATGAACGTTCCGCTGAACCTGGAGACCACCCCCGCCGGCAGGACCGTAGCACGCCTGGCGGCCGCCGCTGCCGTTTTCGCCAGCTTTCTCGCCCTTGTTGGCTGGGTGTTCGGCATCGCGGCATTCAGGAGCCTCAGACCAGGCCTGGTGGCGATGAATCCCTTGGGGGCCTTGGCCTTTCTCCTCGCCGGTGTGTCTTTATGGCTCCAGGCGCCGGAAGAGCCCGGTTGGAAGGCGCGGCGCGTTGGTCAGGTTCTGGCGTCGGCAGTTGCCCTGGTGGGTTTGCTCAAGCTGGCGGAAATTCTTTTCGGCTGGCACCTGGGCCTTGACCGCATCCTTTTTCGCGAAACACTGGATTCCACCGGCGCCGGTTATCCCAATCGGATTCCGCCCAATGCCGCCGCAAGTTTTTTCTTCATCGGAAGCGCGCTGCTGCTCCTGGATGTGAAGTTCCGCCGCCGCCGCCCAGCCCAGATTCTGGCGCTGGTGGCGGGCATGATTACGCTCCTGGCCGTGGTTGGCTATGCCTATGGTGTCCGGTCGTTCTACGGCCTCGCCTCGTTCATGCCGCTGCCCCTCAACGCGGCGATGGCCTTCCTCGCCTTATGCGTCGGAATTCTTTTTGCCCGCCCGGACGCCGGCCTGGCGCCGCTGTTTTCGAGCCGCACGGCTGGCGGAATCGTGGCCCGCCGCTTGTTGCCCATTGCCATTGCGCTTCCGATCCTGCTGGGATGGTTGCGGCTGATCGGGCAGCGCTCCGGCCTCTACGGTACCGAGTTCGGGACTGCGCTCTCGGTTGTGACTTACATCGTCGTCTTCGGCACTGTCGTCTACCGCAACGCTCGCTTGCTCCATCAGACCGACCTCGGCCGGGCGCAGGCGGAGGGAGCCCTGCAAGCATCGGAACGCCGCTTCGCGGGGATTTTGGACATTGCCGAAGACGCCGTTATTTCCGCGGATGACTCCCAGCGCATTCGCTTGTTCAATAAAGGAGCGGAAAAGGTCTTCGGATATGCCGCCCCGGAAGTGCTGGGCCAGCCGCTGGACCTGCTCCTCCCGGAGCGCTTTGTTCCGGGGCATCGCCGGCATGTCCGCAACTTTGCGGGCACGCCCGAAAGAGCCCGGCGCATGGCCGAGCGCACGGAGGTTTTCGGGCGTCGCAAAGACGGCGGCGAATTTCCCGCGGAAGCCTCCATCTCCAAGCTCGTCCAGGACGGGCAGACCACCTTTACCGTCATGTTGCGCGACGTTTCCGCCCGCAAGCAGGCGGAGCAGGAAATTATCCAGCGCAGCGTGCAACTCGAAGCCTCCAACCGGGAGCTGGAAGCGTTTTGCTATTCCGTGTCCCACGATCTCCGCACGCCGCTCCGCGGCATCGACGGTTTCAGCCAGGCTTTGCTGGAGGAGTACGCGGACCGGCTCGACAGCCAGGGGAAGGACTATCTGCGGCGCGTCCGGGCGGCAACCCAGCGCATGGGTACGCTGATCGACGACCTCCTGAATCTCTCCCGGGTGACGCGCAGCGAGATTCGCCGCGAAGCTGTTGATTTGAGCGCTTTGGCGCACGTCATCGCCGCGGACCTGCAAAATCTCCAGCCGGAACGCCCGGTGGAGTTTACCATTGCCCCGCAGCTGCTGGCGCAGGGAGACCCTCGCCTCTTGCGCCTGGTGTTGGAAAACTTGCTCGCCAATGCCTGGAAGTTCACCTCCCGGCATCCGCGTGCCCGCATCGAGTTCGGAACCGCCGCGCACAACGGCAGTACCGCTTACTTTGTGCGCGATGATGGCGCCGGCTTCGATGCCGCGCACGCGGGCCAGTTGTTTGGCGCTTTCCAGCGCCTGCATGCGATGACCGAGTTTCCGGGGACCGGCGTGGGCCTGGCCACCGTGCAGCGGATCATTCAGCGGCACGGTGGAAAAGTGTGGGCCGAAGGAGTAGTGGAACAAGGCGCCACGTTCTATTTCACTCTAGGCGCGGACTGACCGCCAGGGAAGTAGGGAAAGCAAAATCATTCTGATAGTGAAGGCCAATCCGGACCACGTGCCGCGCCGTTCCCGTGCTCCCCCATGATTTGCGGAAGTGGCATCCGTGCGCCGTGCGTCGCTACGCTCCGGGCTACTAGCCCCGGCGCGTGTTGTGTAGCCGCCTTCTTCAGAGGGCGGGATTCTCTTCCGATCCCGTAGGGGCACGGCACGCACGCCCCGGGCAGCAGCCGGGGCCGTGCCCGTCTTGATCCCCCTGCGCCCTTATCGACGCCCACCCCGTCTCACTACTCCGCGATGAAGTGCAGAAGTGCTATCCTCTCGCTGTGGCCACGCCCCGGACAGCGGTCGGGCAGTCCGGGCCACGCGAAAGGAATAACCACGGAGTCATGCAAAGAACAGCCGGGAAGCCAGGGCGAAGAAGAAAATGGATTGCAGCCGCTCTCTCGCCTTTGTTATTGGTCTGGTTGTTCTTGGGGCAGTTCGCGTCGCAGGGGGGTATCGTTTTCGATTGGGACGCCACAGTTGGATTTCGTAGCATTGACGCGTGTCCGTACGCATCCGGTCTGCTAAGAGTTATTACGGCTCCTTACTGTCTTCTCATCGAGGTACAGGCCAGGCCCCTCGTCGAGAGGGAATTCCGGAAGGCTGGATGGGTGGAGGCTAAAGGCTACCTCTTCGAGAACAAGATCCCTTTTCTGCCGGTTGTTACCGGCCTTAATCGAGCCACTGATTGGCGTATCGTCGATCCCAAAGTAACTCCCTTGATGGATGCCGCGAAAAGCGGTGATATTGCGCGCGTGAAGCAACTTCTTGCTGGTGGGGCCGACGTCAATGCCCGCGATCAGCGCGGTTACACCGCACTCATGCACGCTAGCATGGGCCTTCACGACCGTGCCGATGTGGTTAGAATACTCCTCTCTGCCGGGGCAGATCTGAATGCCAGAGATAAGTCTGGGCAGAGCGCTTTGGCATGGGCGATGTGGAACGGAATCCAAATCGGAATTGTGAAGGAACTGGTATCCGCCGGAGCGGACGTCAACGTAAGAGACAATCTGGGAAATCCAGTTCTATTAGATGCGGTTTCGAGTGGCGCAGATGAAGTCGCCGCCGGGGAAGCTGTCGAGCTCTTAATCGCGGCTGGAGCGGATCTGGGAGCTAAGGACTCGCAAGGAGAAACAGCGTTGTCGCTCGCCATGCGAATAAACCGCTTTCAAATCGCTCAAACACTCAAGCAGGCGGGTAGCGCAGACGTAAAGCCCTAAGACGGATTTGGGTGGCTCTCGATAAGAGTGGAGCCGACATTCGCGCGCTTTTCCACAGCCCATTCGAATACCACTCAGTAATCACTTGAAATAACGTAACCCATCTGCTATCTTTGTGCGTGTTACGCCAATCCACTGTTCGAAACTCACCGCCAAGTTCCGCTCCACCCTTCACCCTAACCTCGAATCTCAGCAACTCCTTTGTAATCTGCAGTTCCAAAAAATCTGCCCCTATCCCTTGTAGAATCTGCAGTTCCAAAACACAGAACTTAAAACCCTTTGGAATCTGCAGTTACAAAAAACACCAGGGGGTGGGGGTCATTCTGTTTACTTGCTCCGGCCCTGTCGGAGCCAGATATCCGATGAAGGATATCTGTCCCGCCTGCTCCCACCTTGTCGGAGAGCGACCATCGGGAGTCGAGGGACCTCTCTTTTTCCTCCAACCCAACGAGGGTGTCTGTCCCTCCTTCCCCCGATTGACGCCCGCCGGAGCGCATGTTAGCGTGCGCCCTGGTTTACTTCCCGCACCTCAGGAGGCTCTCCCCTTGGCCAACATCCCTCTGCGCAAAGGCGGTCCGGCAGCCCGCATCGCGGTCCTCCCCGGCGACGGCATCGGCAGGGAAGTGACCCCCGAATCGGTCAAGGTCCTGCACGCCGCCGTCAAGCGCCCCATGGAGTTCGTGGACCTCGACTGGGGCGCCGAGAAGTTTCTCCGCGAAGGCGTCACCCTGCCCCCAGGCGCCATCGAGATGCTCCGCGACGAATTCGATGCCATCCTCTTCGGCGCCCTCGGCGATCCCCGCGTGCCCTCCAATCAGCACGCCGCCGACATCCTCCTCGGCCTGCGCTTCCAGCTCGATCTCTACGTCAACGCCCGCCCCGTCGAACTCCTCCACGACCGCCTCACCCCGCTCCGCAACCGCACCGCGCGCGACATCCGCCTCATCGTCTTCCGCGAAAACACCGAGGGCCTCTACGTCGGCGTCGGCGGCATCTTCAAGAAGGGCACCCCCGACGAGGTCGCCGTCCAGGAGGACATGAACACCCGCAAGGGCGTCGAACGCATCATCCGCTACGCCTTCGAGTACGCCCGCCAGCACCACCTCAAGCGTCTGTGCATGAGCGACAAATCCAACGCCATGACCTTCGCCCACGGCCTCTGGCAGCGCGTCTTCAAGCTCATCCGCCAGGAGTACCCGGAGATCGAATCCCGCCACCTGTACATAGATACCCTGGCCATGGAGATTGTCCGCGACCCCAGCCAGTTCGATGTCATCGTCACCTGCAACCTTTTCGGCGACATTGTCAGCGACCTCGGCGCGCAGCTCGCCGGCGGCCTGGGCCTGGCCCCCTCCGGCAATATCCACCCCGGCGCCACTTCACTCTTCGAACCCGTCCACGGCTCTGCCCCCAACATCGCCGGGAAGGGCATCGCCAACCCCCTCGGCTCCGTCCTCACCTCCGGCATGATGCTCGATTTCCTCGGCTGGGAAAAGGAAGCTGCGCTTCTGAAGGATGCCGTCCGCGCCGCCCTGCAGGTGAACCGGGTGACTCCGGATCTTGGCGGCGAGCTTCAGACCGCCGCCGTTGGCGACTGGCTGGCGGAATATGTGGCAAAAAATGCGTCGTAGAGAGTTAAAGTGTTTGTTTAAGCTGAATTCCAGCGTGCGAAATCTTCGGCTTTCTTCTCTGCGCCCTCTGCGTCTCTGCGTTAATTCTTTTTCTTCTTCCGCTTATCTCCGCCGCGCACCGATCGTCAGCGCCATGCCCATCAGGAAGCCGCCCACGTGCGCCCACCAGGCCACTCCTCCCGCCGTGCGCATCCCCAGCGTGCTCATCCCGCTCAGAAACTGCAGCACGAACCACCATCCCAGAATGATCACCGCCGGAATCGGCACCAGGAAAATGAACACCAGCGTCAGTATCCGCGACCTCGGGTACAGCACCAGGTATGCCCCCATCACCCCGGAGATCGCCCCGCTGGCCCCCAGCGCGGGAAGCACGGAATGCAGGTTCGTGACCACATGCAGGAGACCCGCCGCGATTCCGCAGACAAAATAAAACAGCAGATACGCGAAGTGCCCGAAGTAGTCCTCGACGTTATCGCCGAAGACCCACAAAAAAAGCATATTCCCCGCGAGGTGCAGCACACTTCCGTGCAGAAACATGCTGGTCACCAGCGGCAGCAGCGCCGTTGTCCACTCTCCGTGCCCGGCCAGCAAAGCAGGGAAGCGGTTCGGAACCGTGCCGTAGGCAAAAGCCAGGACTTTCTGAGCATGCTCCGTGAGTGAGGCTTGGTAGGCAAATACCGCCACATTGCAAAGGATCAGCAGCACCGTCACGAACGGCACGCCGCGGCGTGGATTCAGGTCTTTGAGTGGGATGAACATGCCGTATGTCCGGGACTCGAGGAATGTAGCGGAAGCGGCTCTGTTTGGGAAGCCCTCCGGGAAGGGACGGCCGTGTCCGATAATTATTTTGCGGAAACTTGGCGGTTAACAGAACGCCGGAGCCGCTCGATGGCGCTGCGCGGGAAGTGGTTGCGGCGAAGGGAAACGCGCAAGTGGCCGATTTTTTTGTGTTTCCGGTTGAAGCAAACATTGCGCCTGCGTGGCGGGTATGGTAAGTAAACAAGAGCCCGCTTCGACGATGCTTTGCCGGCTCTTCTGCTCCGTGCAAGCGCGAGTCGGCGCGCCGACAGCGATATGCCTGCTCTGGAAACGGAAGCGATCATCCTCAAGACATTTCCTCTGGGCGAGGCCGACCGCTTGGTGAGTTTTCTCTCCCGGTCCAGTGGCCGGATGCGCGGCGTGGCTTCCGGTGCGCGGCGGCTCAAGAACCGCTATGGCTCGACGCTGGAGCTGCTGGCGCACGTGCAGATGGATTACATCGAGCGCGAGACGCGCGATCTGGTGCGCATCCAGCAATGCGACCTGCTGGAGTCGTTTCACGCGGCGCAGAGCGAGTACTCGCTGGCGACCGGGCTGGCGATGATCAGCGAGATCACCGAGATGGTCTTGCCGGAGCGCGAGCCGGCGGAGGCCATGTTCCGGCTGATTCTCCTGGCGGCGGGAGAAATTGAACGGCGCAAGGATTGGCGGCTTCCCGTCTGCTATTTCGCTTTCTGGACGGTGAAGCTGGGCGGCTGGCTTCCGCCTCTCGATCGCTGCGGGAAGTGCGGCGGCGTACTCGGCTCGCGCCAGGGGTATCATGCTTCCTGGAGCCCAGGGCTGTTGTGCGAGGATTGCCGGCGGCCCGGGATGCGTTCGCTCTCGCCCGCGGCGCGCAAGATTGCCGAGATTTTGAAGAGTGAGCGTTTAGACAAGATCGAAGACACCACGGTCCCGGTTGCGCTGGCGGAGGAATTGCGCGAAGCCGCTCTCGATTGGATCGAGCATCACACGGAACGAAAATTGATTACCCGGGGACTCTTGGAGACGGCGTGAAAACTAAAGTAAAACTTGAGAAGAAAAAACAGGGACTCACCGTTCAGGATCTGATTCTCACGCTCTCCCAATTCTGGGTGAAGCGCGGCTGCGTGCTGCAGCAGCCGTACGACGTGGAAGTGGGCGCCGGCACCATGCATCCGGAAACTTTTCTGCGCGTTCTCGGAGCGGCCCCTTATCGCGTGGCCTACGTGCAGCCGAGCCGTCGGCCCGCCGACGGTCGCTACGGCGAAAATCCCAACCGCCTCTACAAGCATCTGCAGTTTCAAATTGTCCTGAAGCCTTCGCCGGCGGACGTACAGGACGTGTATCTAAAGAGTCTGGAGGCCATCGGCATTCGCCTGGCCGAGCACGACATTCGCTTTGAAGAAGACAACTGGGAGTCGCCCACGCTGGGGGCCTGGGGCATCGGCTGGCAGGTGCTGCTCGATGGCCTGGAGATCACGCAGTTCACTTATTTCCAGCAGTGCGGGGGAGTGGATCTGGATCCCATCTCCGTGGAACTGACCTATGGGCTCGAGCGCATCGCATCCTTCCTGCAAGGGGTGGAGAGCGTCTACGATCTGCGCTGGTCCGAGGACCGCAGCTACGGGGAGATTCGATTGCGGGAAGAGCAGCAGCTTTCCGTGTATAGCTTCGAACGCAGCGACGCGCAGGCCATTCGCTCCGAATTCGAGATCCACGAGAAGGAGGCCAAGGGACTCCTGGATGGGTTTGAGCGGACCAAGGGGCCGGCGCGGGAGCGCTATCCGCTGGTGGCCGCCTACGATCTCTGCCTGAAGTGTTCGCACCTGTTCAACCAGCTCGATGCGCGCGGGGTAATTTCCACGACCGAGCGGGCCGCACTGATGGCCCGGGTGCGCACGCTGGCCTGCCGCACCGCAGAGTATTTCGTACAGCAGAGGAACGGGGAAGAAAGCATCCCCGCGGCCGAGGTGCGCGCATGAAAAAGGCCCTGGACCGGCGCGCGGAGTTGCTGTTTGAAATCGGGTGCGAAGAGATTCCCGCGGGAATGCTGCCGCGGGCGGAAGTGGAGTTGCGCGCCCTCCTGGAGAAGACACTGGAGGCGGAAAACCTCCTGGAGGGAGCGAGCGTCGCGGCGTATGCGGCGCCGCGGCGCCTGACGGGCTTGGTGTATGGCTTGCGCGTAAAGCAAGCCGATGCCGTGAAAGAGGTGACCGGCCCGCCGAAATCGGTGGCCTACGACTCTGTCGGCGCGCCGACACGCGCCGCGGTCAGCTTCGCCGAAAAGCAGGGCATCCCCCTGCACAAGATTCAGTTCGTCTCCACGCCCAAGGGCGAATATCTTGCCGCAAGGCAGGTCATCCCCGGACGCTCGGCGGAGAAGATCCTCGCCGAGTTCCTGCCGCGCGTGATTCACGATCTCTCCTGGCCGCGCTCCATGACCTGGACGGGGCTTTCCGGGGTGCGCTTCATCCGGCCCATCCGCTGGATCGTGGCCGTCTTCGACGGCAAGCCGTTGCGCTTCAGCTATGGCGACGTAAGCAGCGGCGACCGCACACAGGGCCACCGCTTCCTCGGGCGCCCCAATTTGCAGGTAAAGAATTTCCGCGACTACGAAGCTAAGCTGCGCGCGAATGGCGTTCTGCTGCGGCCTGAAGCGCGCCGGGCCAAGATCGAAAAAGAGATCGCCGCGCTCATCCGGAAATCCGGCGGGCGGCTGCACGAGGATCCGGAACTGCTCCATCTGGTGACGTATCTGAACGAGTGCCCGTCGGTCCTGCAGGGCGATTTCGATCCGGCATTTCTGGACCTGCCGGACGAGATTCTGGTTACGGTGATGCGCGGGCATCAGAAATATTTCGCCGTGGAGAAGCGCAACGGGGAGCTGGCGCCGCATTTCCTGGCAGTGATCAATCTGCCCAAGGATCCCAAGGGACTGGTGCGCGCGGGGCATGAGCGCGTACTGCGCGCGCGCTTTGCGGATGCCCGCTTTTTCTGGGAGTCGGATCAGAAATGTCGGCTCGCCGACTATCTGCCGAAGCTCGAGCGCGTCACCTATGAATCGCGGCTGGGCAGTTACCGCGACAAAGTCGAACGCATGCGGGCCATCGCCCGCTGGCTGGCCGAGCAATGGTACAACCTGGGCCTGAAGCAGGCGCATGTGCCGGACGCGGACCGCGCGGCGGAACTCTCCAAGTGCGACCTGGCTACGGAAATGACCAAGGAGTTCACGGAGCTGCAGGGCATCGTGGGCGGCCTGTACGCACGCGCGCAGGGCGAAGCTCCCGAAGTGGCCGACGCGGTCTATGACCACTACCGCCCCGTGGGACTCGACGATCCCATCCCCGGCAATCTGACGGGCTGCGCCGTGGCGCTCGCCGATAAGCTGGACAGCGTGACCGGCTGCTTCGCCGTGGGCATTATTCCCACGGGCTCGAGCGATCCCTACGCGCTGCGCCGCGCCGCGCAGGGCATCGTCAAGATCATCCTGGAGCGCAAGCTGACGCTCTCGCTCGCCCAGGCGCTGGGCGCGGCGACGCGGGCCTTGCACGCCAACCCGCCGAAGCTGGCGGTCGCTCCCGAGCAGGAAGCGCAGATTCTGGAGTTCATTCTCGACCGCGCGCGCTTCGTCTTCCGCGAAAAGCTGGGCTTGGCCTACGACGAAGTGAACGCGGTTTTCCGCGCGGGCGCCGACGACCTGGTGGATGCGCACCACCGCCTGGATGCGCTGTGCGCCATCCGCAAGACGCGCAACTTCGAACCCCTGGCGGTCTCCTTCAAGCGCATCCGCAAGATTCTGGAAAAGGCGGACGCGAAGGAAAAGGGGCATGCCCTGCAGCCGGATCTTTTCGAACTGGAGGCGGAGCGCGAACTGTATACCGCGGTGCGCGAGGCGGCGGCGCGCGTGAAGGTGCACAAGCGGGCCGGGCAGTACCGCGAGGCCCTGGAGGTAATCGCGGGTCTGCGCAAAGCGGTGGACCGTTTCTTCGTGGATGTGATGGTGATGGCGGAACAGGAAGCGGTGCGCCGCAATCGGCTGGCGCTGCTGGCAGAGCTGCTCAAGGAATTCACCACCATCGCCGATTTCTCGGAGTTGGGCGGAGAAGAAACGCGCTGAGACTAATTGAAAGTAATACTTGAAGTTACTTAAAAAGTCGTAGCTCCGAATGTCGGCATGCCGACTGATAGCGCAAACAGGAAGCGATCTTCAAAACAGGTTTCTTCGGCAGCGATTCGCCGGGAATGAAGAACGAGGTGCATCGTGAAGAAATGGGTCTATTTTTTTGGAGCAGGTAAAGCAGAAGGTAGAGGCGAGTGGAAGGACTTGCTCGGCGGAAAGGGCGCGGGGCTCGCCGCGATGACGCGCATCGGCTTGCCGGTTCCCGCGGGCTTCACCATCTCCACCGAAGCCTGCGACCACTTTTACAAGAACGGCCGCAAACATCCTCCCGGACTGCGCCTGGAAGTCACCAAAGCGCTGGCGCGGCTGGAACGCATCACCGGCAAAAAGCTCGGCGATTCGAAGAATCCGCTGCTGGTCAGCGTGCGCTCCGGCTCGGCGCGCTCCATGCCGGGCATGATGGAAACCATCCTCAACCTGGGGCTCAATGACCGCTCGGTCCAGGGCCTGGCCGGAGCCACCGGCAACGAGCGCTTCGCCTATGATGCCTACCGCCGGCTTGTGCAGATGTATTCCACGGTGGTGACCGGCCTGCCCAAAGAACACCTGGAAGAACGCCTGCGCGCGATGAAACAGCGTCTGGGCGTGAAGGAAGATACGCAGGTCAGCGCCGCGGGCTGGAAAGATCTGATCCGCGACTATAAGGAGTACTTCCAGGAGAAGACCAGCTCGCCGTTTCCGGAGGATCCGCAGGAACAGCTGTGGGGCGCCATCGGCGCGGTCTTCGGATCGTGGATGGCGGAGAAGGCGGTGACCTATCGCCGTGTGGAGCACATCACCGGCCTGTTGGGTACGGCCGTGAGCGTAGTCCAGATGGTCTTCGGCAATATCGGCGAAAATTCCGGCACCGGCGTTTGCTTCACACGCGACCCCTCCTCGGGCGAGAAAATTTTCTACGGGGATTACCTGGTGAATGCGCAGGGGGAGGACGTGGTGGCGGGCATTCGCACGCCCATGCCGCTGACGGAAATGGCCAAGCGCATGCCCGCGGTGTACGCGCAGCTCGAAAAAGTTCGCGCGAAACTGGAACGCCATTACCGTGACATGCAGGACATGGAGTTCACCGTCGAGGCCGGCAAACTGTACATGCTGCAGACGCGCACCGGCAAGCGCACCCCGGCGGCGGCGTTCTGCATGGCCGTGGACATGGTCCAGGAAAAGCTGATCCGCAAGGAAGACGCCGTGCAACGCATCCAGCCGGCGGATATCGAGCGGCTGTTCTATCCGGTGATCAAAGCCAACTCGGAGACCGACGGTTTGGCGGCGAAAACCCTGGCGCATGGGATCAATGCCGTGCCCGGCGCCGCGGTCGGCAAAGTGGTCCTTTCGGCGCATACCGCGGAAGAGTGGGCCGAGCGCGGAGAGAAGGTCATCCTGGTGCGGCGCGAGACGAGTCCCGAGGACGTCGGGGGCATGGCCGTGGCTCAGGGGATTCTGACGGCCACGGGCGGAAAGACCAGCCATGCCGCGGTGGTGGCGCGGGGCTGGGGCAAGTGCTGCGTGGTGGGCTGCGAGGCGCTGGACATCGATTACAACGCCCACCAGATGCAGGTGAACGGGCGGGTCATCCGCGAGGGCGACTGGATCACGCTGGATGGCAGCGAGGGCATTGTTTACCAGGGGCAACTGCCGCTGGGCACGCCGACGCTTCCAGCGGCTTACGCCACGCTCATGAAGTGGGCGGATGAACTGCGCCGGATGCGCGTGCGCACCAACGCCGACACGCCGCAGGACGCGCGCAAGGCCCGGGAGATGGGCGCCGAGGGCATCGGGCTGTGCCGCACCGAGCACATGTTCTTCACCGACTTCGAGCAGCCGGAGAAGAGCCACGAGCGGCAACTGGCGATCCAGGAGATGATCCTGGCGGAGACCCGGGAAGCGCGCGAGAAAGCGCTGGGGAAGCTGCTGCCGTTCCAGCGGCGGGACTTCATCGGCATCTTCAAAGCCATGGACGGCTACCCGGTGACCATCCGCCTGCTGGATCCTCCGCTGCATGAGTTCCTGCCGCACGAGCGGGACAAGCAGGAGGAGCTGGCTAAGAAGCTGGGGATCACCGTGGAGCACGTGGCCCGGCGCGTCGAGCAATTGCACGAAGCCAATCCCATGCTGGGACACCGCGGCTGCCGGCTGGCCATCACCTATCCGGAAATACTGGAGATGCAGGTGCGGGCGATCATCGAGGCGGCCATCGAATGCCAGCGCGAAGGAATTAAAGTGATACCGGAGATCATGCATCCGCTCACGCTGGACGAGAAGGAGATGCGCATTCTCGAGCAGGGCACGCGGCGCGTGGCCGAGGCGCTCATCGCCAAGGCCAAGGTGAAGCTGCCCTACGCCGTGGGCACGATGATCGAACTGCCGCGCGCGGCGCTGCTGGCGAACGGCATCGCCCAGGTCGCGGAATTTTTCTCCTTTGGCACCAACGACCTGACGCAGACCACCATGGGACTCTCCCGCGATGATGCGGGGCGCTTCCTGCCCGACTACGTGGACGAGAAGAAGGCCGGGATCTTCGCCGCCGACCCCTTCCAGACACTGGATACCGCCGGTGTGGGGCTGCTGATGCGCTGGGCGGTGAAGGAGGGACGCACAGCGCGGCCCAAGCTGAAGGTGGGGATCTGCGGCGAGCACGGCGGAGACGCCGAGAGCGTGAAGTTCTGCCACGTGCTGGGGCTGGATTACGTAAGCGCGTCACCGTTCCGGGTGCCGATTGCGCGGCTGGCGGCGGCGCAGGCGTCTATTCAAGAAGAACTTGAAGCTAAAAAGCCGGCCAAAAAGGCCCGCAGCAAGCGCTGATTCTGAAATTGAAAGTAATAGTGGAAGGTGCAGAAGCAGCACGAAAGGTCTCCCGGGGTGTGAATTGTGCGGCGAGTGCTGATTCCGGTCGCCCTGCTGGCACTCTTAAGTGCCGCCACCGGAAGCTGTGCGCAAACCACAGCGGAGCTTCGCGGAGAAGTGAGCGACGAAAACGGCGTGCCGGTCTCGGCCGCCGAAGTCGTGCTGCGACTGCCCAGCGAGCAGGCAGCGGCCGCGAAGCCACCGGCAGTCCTGACCACCCTGACCGATGACTTGGGGCGGTATTCCCTCAGCCATCTCCCGCCTGGAGACGGCCACATCACCGTGCGCAAGCCGGGTTTTTTCGTCCTGGCGGAGCAGCCGCTCAGGTTGCACGAAGGGCTGAACGAAGCCTCCTACACGCTGAACCACGAACAGGAACTCCACGAAAAGGTCGAGGTCACCGCCGCTGCGGGCCGCATGGAACCGCAGGAGACGGCGCAACGCGCCGCACTGCTGGCGCGGGAGATTCGCGACGTTCCGGTACCGAACACACATACGCTGCTCAACAGCCTGGTGGTTTTGCCGGACATCCTCCGCGACAACAGCGGGGCGATCCATGTTGCCGGGGCGCGCGCCGGGGAGACGCAGTATCTGCTCGACGGGTTCGAGATCGGCGATCCGGCGACGGGCGGGTTGAGCGCGCGGTTCAATGTGGATGCCGTGCGCTCGGCGGAGGTGCAGGCCGGGCGGTTCGGCAGTGGCTACTCGCATCCTGGAGCTGGCATCCTGAGCCTGGATACGATCTCCGGAGACGACCGCTGGCGGTTCGGGACGACGAACTTCGTCCCCGGGATTCACGTGGAGCGCGGGTGGCACCTCGGCAACTGGTATCCGCGGTTTCAATTTTCTGGGCCGCTGGCGCGGGGCCGGGCATGGTTTTCGGAGGCGCTGAGTCTGCAGCACACCTTTACGCTGGTGAAGCAGCAGCCGCCCGGGGCGGACACGACATCGCAGTGGGCCGGGCAGAGCCTGCTGCGGCTGCAGTGGAACCTCACGGCGCGGCAGATTCTTTCCGCGAGCTATCTCTACGACCGCGAAAGCGACACGCACCTGGGACTGGACGCGTTCGATCCACTGTCCACGACGCTGGATGGCGAGCGCCGGCGCTTGTTCGTCGCGGTGAAGGATCAAATCTGGCTGCACGCCGCGCTGGTGACGCTGGGGATGGCCGCGGACAGCGGAGTTCTGGAGCGCGTGCCGCAGGGCAGCGCAGCGTACGTCCTGACGCCGGGAGGCGCCTCCGGCAACTATTTCGAGCGGCTGCGGCGGCGCGGGAGGCGGCTGCAAGTGATAGGCAGCGTGACGGCGCCTGCGCGGCGCTGGCACGGGACGCACGAAGTAGCGGCGGGCTTCAACGGGAACGCGCTGGCGGTGTCGCAAGCGGCGACGCGCGGCGAAGTGGAGGTGTGGCGCGGCGACGGAACGCTGGCACGGCGCAGCACGTTCAGCGGATACTCTGCGTGGCGGCTTTCCAATACGCAGGTTGGCGGCTACGTGCAGGACACCTGGGCGGTTACGCGGCGGCTGATCCTGCAGGGCGGCGTGCGCGCAGATTGGGACCGCCTCGTGCAGCACGCCATGGCCGGGTCGCACGTGGCCGTCAACATTCTGCCGCTGCGGGAAGACACGGCAAAGCTTTCGCTGGGCTGGAGCGTGACGAATGCGCCGCTGGATCTCGCGCTGCTCGGGCAGGCCAGCGATCAGGCGCAGGTGGATACTTTTTACGACGCGAGCGGACAGGTGGCAGTAGCTGGGCCGGCGGCGAGCCGGTTTGTACTGCCGGTGGGCGGGCTGACACAGCCGCGCTTTGCGAGCGCCAGCGCCGGCTGGCAACAGAAGATCGGGACGGGTACCTTGCTGGGCGTGGAATTGCTCGCGCGCAATGGCCGCGATGGCCTGATGTATGAAACGCAGCAGCCCGGGCAGCCCGGCACGCTCTTTGTGCTGCAGAACACGCGGCGCGACCGTTATCGTGCCGCGGCGTTTTCCGCGCGCCATGCCTTTGCCCAGAAGGCGGAGCTTTTCGCCAGCTACACGAGGTCGCGCGCGCACTCGAGCGCCGTGCTGGATCCGGCGCTGGGCGCGCTGCAATTTGCCGCGCAGCAATCCGGGCCCGTGGCATGGGACGCGCCGAACCGGCTGCTCAGCTGGGGCTGGGCGCAGACGCGCTTCTGGGGGCTGTTCCTGAGCTACTTCTTCGAGTATCGGACGGGCTATCCCTTCAGCAGCGTGGATGCTTACCAGCAACTCGCGGGGGCGGCCAATGCGCAGCGTTACCCGGATTACGCCAGTTTGAATCTGGGCATCGAGAAGCGCTTCCAGTTCCGCGGCTACTACTGGGCGGCGCGGATTTCCGCGGTGAATGTGCTGGGGCGGGAGAATCCTGATACGGTGGTGAACAACATCAGCGCGCCGAATTATTTGCTGTTCGCGGGCGGGCAGAGTCGGTCGTTTACGGCGCGGCTGCGCTTTGTGGGACGCAAGTGACGCGGAGCGGCAGCGGGAAGCAGGGAGTGCCGATGACTGCCGCGCGCGAGCCATTTCCGGTGCTGCGCTGGGTGGCGTTGGGTTGGGTGCTGGTGTGGCTGCCGGTGTATGTGCGGGTGTGGGGCTGGGCGAACCAACTGCTGCTGTGCGACGCTGCGGTGATCCTCGCGTGCATCGGGGTGTGGCGGGGAAGCCGCCTGCTGCTTTCCAGCCAGGCGGTGAGCGCGCTCTTCGCCGGGCTGCTCTGGGCTCTGGATGTGGGCTGGCGGCTGGTTGCCGGGCGCCATCTGTTCGGCGGAACCGAGTACCTGTGGGACGCGCGCTACCCGGAGTGGGTGCGGCTGCTCTCGCTCTACCACGTGGCGCTGCCCGGAGTGCTGCTGTGGACGCTGCGGAAGACGGGCTACGATCGGCGGGGGCTGGCGGCGCAGTCCGGGATTGCCGCGGTGCTGCTGGTGGTATCGCGCTTCCTGCCGCCGGAACTGAACCTCAACTTTGCCTACCGGGATCCGCTACTGCACCGCGCGTGGGGGCCCGGGCCCGTGCACCTGGGGGTGATTTTTCTGGGGCTGGTGGCGGTGGTCTATGTGCCGGCGCATCTGCTGTTGTGCCGGGTCTTTCCGGAGAAGCGGAGCGGGATAAATTCGCCGCTAGCTGAGGAGCGGGTTACTTGACGAGTGCGGCGGGCGGAAGGGAAGCGCGGATTCGGCGCAAGCTGCGCGGGCGGCTGCTGCCGTTTCTGTTCGTGCTGTACATCGTGGCGTTTCTGGACCGCATCAACATCGGCTTTGCGGCGCTGACGATGAACCAGGAGTTGGGGATCACGAGCCGGCAGTTCGGGCTGCTGGCGGGGATTTTCTTCGTCGGGTACTTCCTGTTTGAAATTCCCAGCAATCTGCTGCTGCATAAGATCGGGGCGCGGGTGTGGATTGCGCGGATCCTGCTGACGTGGGGGATGGTGGCGGTGCTGACGGGGCTGGCGCACAGCGTGGCGCAGTTGTACGTGCTGCGCTTTCTGCTGGGAGTGGCGGAGGCCGGTTTTTTCCCGGGGATGATTCTGTATCTGACCTACTGGTTCCGGCAGCGGGAGCAGGCGCAGACGCTGGCGCTGTTCCTGACGGGGTTGCCGGTGACGTCGATTGTGGGGGCGCCGCTTTCGGGGCTGATTCTGGATCATGTGCACTGGCTGGGGATCAGCAGCTGGCGCTGGCTGCTGGTGCTGGAGGGGATCCCGGCGGTGGTCTGCGGAGTGCTGACGTATTTCTTGCTGCCCAGCCGTCCGGCGGAAGCGAAATTCCTGACGGCGGAGGAAAAAGAGTGGCTGCTGGGGGAGCTGCAGCGGGAGGAAGAGCAGAAGAGGGGCGCGCACCCGGTATCGGCGCTGCAGGCGCTGACGCACGGGCGGGTGTGGCACCTGGCGGGGACATACTTCGCGCTGATGATCGGGCTGTACTCGATGGGCTTCTGGATGCCGCAGACGGTGAAGGCGCTCTCCGGGAGGTACTCCAACAGCGTGGTAGGTGTGCTGGTGATGGTGCCGTACCTCGTGGGCCTGCTGGGGATGCTGCTGGTGTCGTGGAGTTCGGACCGCCGCGGGGAACGGCGGTATCACACGGCGATTCCGGTGCTGGCAGGCGGGCTGGCCCTGATGCTGCTGGGGACGACCCGCTCGCCCTTCTTCTCGATGGCGCTGCTGGCCCTGGTGATTGTGGGGATTTACAGCTTTCTGGGGCCGTTCTGGTCCCTGCCCAGTGAGTTTCTGACGGGATTTTCCGCGGCGTCGGGCATTGCGTTCATTAATTCGGTGGGCAATCTGGGCGGGATTGCGGGGCCGTGGGCGATCGGGGCGATCAGCCAGACGCAGTGGGGCGTGACCGGAGGCTTTGCGGCGGTGGGGGTGTCCTTGTTCGCCGGAGCGGGGCTGGTCCTGCTCCTGCCGAAGGACACACCGGCGCCGGCCACGGGATAAGATAGTCCGCGCGCGGCTTTATTTCTCGCCAATGCGCCAGACAATGCCCGCGCTGACGCGGACGTCGTGGAACCAGTCGCCAGCGAGACGCTTGGGAAGGTAATCGACCTGCACGGCGCGAATGGCGAAATGCTGGCCCGCATGCATGTCCACGCCGCCGCCGAAGGCCATGGCCGTGCCCGTCATGCTGCTGCCGCCCCCGCCGAAGGTCGCGGCGCCCGCCAGAGCATGGAGGAATCCCGTGGCTCTGTGGGAGCGCGCCGAAAGCTGCGGACCGAACAGGTACTCGTGCTGGTGGAAGTTGATCCCGCCGATGCTGCGGTAGTGCCCGCCGAAGTCGCCTTTGAAACCCAGCACGCTGGAGTAATTCCAGTTCAAGCTGGCTTGCCAACCGCCAAACAATTCGCGTCCGCCGGAGGTCAAGGCGTCATTGCGGAGCAGCGAAGGGCCAACGTAGACTTCAGCCAGGGGAGTCTCGTTGCGCTGTGCGGGCAGGGGCCAAGCGGCGAAGAGCGTCAGGCCCAAGAGGAAGAAAAGTTTGCGCATAGGTCGTCATCCTTTCCAGCGGGGCAGGAAATGCGGGAGGGGGGACTGGAAACATCCCGTTGTCTGCGGCCAGATAAGTCTGCATCGGGTCCTGTGGGCGGGTCAGTGATGGAGGTCACGCGTCGCGGTGACCGGAAGCCGGAGGAAAAGGCGGCGGCAATCAGGTGGGCATCTTCAGAAAGAAGTAGAGGCCGAGGAAGAGGAAAATGAGATCGGGCGACCAGCCGGCGAGGAGCGGGGGAAGCTGGCCGACGCCGCCCATAGCTTCGAGCAGGGCGGCCACAGCCCAGTAAAGGATGCCGATAAGCACACCCAGAGCCACGCCGCCGACGGCGCCGCGCGTGCCCACGAAAAAGGCGAAGGGAATCGCCAGGAGAATGCTGATGGGGGCAATCAGGGGATAGGCGATTTTCTTGTGCCACTGCACGGTGAGCGCGGAGACGTCAAAACCGGCCTGGTGCAGGTCGTCAATATAGGCGCGCAGATCGCTCCAGCTCATCTGGATGGCCGGGCGCACCTCGCGGTGGAAATAGCTGGGCGGCTCGGTAAGCTCGGGGAGCGAAGTGACGTTGAAGCGGTCGAAGCGCGTAATCGTGCCGCCGGAGAAGTCGCGGATCCAGCCGGACTCCAGAATCCAGATCTTCTGGGCCTCCGCCCAGTGGGCGCGCGCGGCGAAGACGCGGCGGCGGATTTGGAAGGTGGCGGGATCGAGTTCCAGGACGGTTAAATCGCCGAAGAGGCTGCGCGCGGGGTCGAAGAGGTCATAATTGTAAATGCGCGAGTTCTCGCCGAAGATCCACTGGCGGTGGGGGCGGAAGAAGGTCTGCGCGGGCTTGCCCTTGATAAGATTGCGCAGGGCGTCCTGGCGCTGGTTGGCATAGGGGAGATAAATATCGTCGAGGAGGACCATGGTGCCTGCCAGGGCCAGACCGGCGAGGAGCAGTGGCAGGGCCAGACGGTAGAGGCTGATGCCGCTGGCTTTGCAAGCCACGATCTCGTTGTTCTTGGACATGACGCCCAGGGTGACGAGGACGCCGATGAGCGCGCCGAGCGGGGCCAGTTGGTAGAGCAGGTAGGGGGTCAGGAAGCGGAAATAGTTGAGCACCACGAGGAAGGGGACGCGGTGGCGAGCGATGTCGTCGAGCAGTTCGAAGAAGGTGAAGGTCTCGAAGAGGAAGATAAAGGCGCCCATCAGCAGCAGGAAAAAGGAAAAGAAGCGGCGCAGGAGGTAGAAGTCCATCAGGCGGGGAAAGCTGGAGCCGGAAAGCACAGCGGCATCGCGGCTGCTGCGCGCGCCATTAGCGGCACGCTCGGCGGCGCGGGCGCGCAGGCGGCGGCGCAGTAGGCGAAACCATACGGCAATTTTTTCCAGGCGCTGCAGGAGGGGGCTATCGCCGCGGTACTGCTCCATCTGCGGGAGCAGGATGAGGCCCAACGCGGCGAGGATGGCATTGGCGGCCCAGATGCCCACGGCGGGCGGGACCAGCCCCTGGCGGGCGAATCCCGCGCCGAGAACCAGCAGCAGGTAATAGGAGGCAATCAGCAGAACAGCAAGCAGGAAGCCGGCGGCGCGGCCGCCCCGGCGAGGACGCGCGCCGAAGGGCACGGCGATGAGCGCGAAGACCAGGCAGGCGGCGGGGAAAGCCAGGCGGCGATGCAGTTCGACACGGGCGTCGCGCCAGGCGGGGCCGTCGACGGCGAGAAGTTCACCGGCCGAGCGCTCGGCGTTGCTGAGCGGGCGCTGGGAGATGGGGGCCAGGTCGGTGAGCTCGAGAGGCCAGTCGCTGTCGCCGAAGGCGGTGACGGAGTAGCGCTCGGGCTCTTTGCGGGAGAATTCGTGTGTGGTGCCGCCGCGCAGGTGGAGCTCGAGCTTGCCGCGCTGCAATTCGGCAATTACAATCGCTTCTTCCGCCAAGGTGAGCCGCGAACCGCTCTCCCCGCCGGCCTCCGCCAGGAAGACGCCGCGCCACTGCATCCCGCTGGGGGACACGTCGTTGACGTAAAAGACGAGGCGGGGGAAGCGCTCGTCGAAGACGCGGGGCTGCACCTGGAAGGAAACCTGGGAAGCGATGAGACTCGTCTCGATGGAGCGGAAGGTGCGCAGCGCCAGGGGGCTGGCCCACAGGGTCATGAGCAGGGTGAGCAGCGCGCCCCCGGCGGCCAGGACGGCGACGGGCAGGAGCACGCGGCGGCGGCCGATGCCCAGGGCCGTGAGGGCGATCAATTCGCTGTCGGCGGACATGCGCCCGAGGCCGAGCAGAACGCCGACCAGGACGGCCATGGGCAGGGTGAAGACCAGGATGCCGGGGAAGGCGCAGAGCAGCAAGGTGAGGATCTGCCCGCTGGAGCCGGCGTGACGCACAAAGAGTTCCATCAGCCGGACGAGCTGGGGGATGAAGAAAACGAACGAAAAGACGATTAGCCCGAGAAGCGCATGGCGGAAAATTTCGCGGACGATGTAGCGGTCCAGGATGCGCATAGAGCGGGAGCCAAGTGTAGCACGATGCAGGAGAAGTCCGAGGAACGGAGCGAGAAATGAATCGGGTCCACCTGGTATTGCTGTGGCACATGCACCAGCCCCAGTATCGCGATCCGGACAGCGGAACCTACGTGCTGCCGTGGACGCGGCTGCACGCCCTGAAGGACTACTGGGGCATGGTGGAACTGCTGCGGGAGTTCCCGGGGGTGCATGCGACGTTTAACGTGGTGCCGTCGCTGGGCATGCAACTGGAGGAGTACGCCAGCGGGACATTCGACGAGACCTGGTTCACGCTGGCCTTCCGCCCCGCGGAGGAACTGAGCGGGGAAGACAAGCGGGAAATTCTGGCGCGGGCGTTTCAGGTGAATCACGAGCGGTTGATGGCGCGGTGGCCGCGGCTCGTGGAACTGTTTGAATGGGCGCAGGCGGCGGGGGGCGCGCAGGCGCTGGTCTCGTTTTCGCTGCGCGACTGGCGGGACCTGCAGGTGCTCTCGCAGATGGCCTGGATGGACGAGTACTGGTTGGAAAAAGATGCGGTGGTGAGCCGGCTGGCGTCGAAAGGCAAGGACTACACGGAGAAGGACAAGGCGGAGTTGCGCGCCAAGCAGCTGGAATTGCTGAGCCGGGTGCTGCCGGCGTACCGCGAGGCGGCGGCGCGCGGGCAGGTGGAGCTGACGACGACGCCGTTCTACCACCCGATCCTGCCGCTGCTGTGCGATTCAGACATTGCCCGGGTGGCCAATCCGGGCACGCCACTTCCGCGGCGGGCGTTTCGGCACCCGGAGGATGTGCGGGAACAGTTGCAGCGCGCGCGGGCGTATCACCAGCGCGTGTTCGGCACGCAACCGGCCGGGCTGTGGCCTTCGGAAGGCTCGGTCTCCGACCAGACGCTGCGGATCGCGGCGGAAGAGGGCTTCCGCTGGTTCGGCACGGACGAGGGCGTGCTGGGACGCACGCTGAACGTGGGCTTCTTCCGCGATGCCGCGGGGCTGCCCGCAAACGCGGAACGCCTGTACCAGCCGTGGCGCTTTCAGCCCGGCGGGAAGGAGATAGCCGGACTCTTCCGCGACCATCACCTCTCGGACCTGATCGGGTTCGTCTACAGCCGGCTGGACGGCAAGGACGCGGCGGCCGACCTGCATGGGCGGCTGCGGCATATCGGCGAGAGCGTGGCTGCGGAGCATCCGCTGACGGTCTGCCTGTTTCTCGACGGAGAAAATGCCTGGGAATACTATCCGGGCAACGGGCGGGAATTCCTGCGGGAGTTCTACCGCCGGGTGCAGGACGATGCGGATATCCGCCCGCTCACGGGCTCGGAAGCGATTGAGGCGGGCGGGGAGCTGCCGACGTCGCGGGTGATTTTCCCGGCTTCGTGGATCAACGCCAATTTCGACGTGTGGATCGGGCACAACGAGGACGTGTCGGCCTGGGAACTGTTGTGGGATGCGCGGGAAGCGTACACGCGCGGGGCGGAGGCGCGGGCCAAGGGAATGCAGAGTGCGCCGACGGAAACGGCGCTGGCCGCGGCCTACGAATCGCTGCTGACGGCGGAAGGCAGCGACTGGTGCTGGTGGTTCGGGCCGGAGCACAGCACGGCGAACGACGCGGAATTCGACGCGCTCTTCCGCAAGCACCTGACGGGGGTGTACCTGGCGCTGGGGCGCACGGCGCCGGAAGAGCTGGGGAAACCGATCAAGCGCCAGCCGGAACACGCGGTGAAGCTGGCGCCCGCGGGGCTGCTGCGGGTGACCGTGGACGGCCGGGACACTTCATACTTCGAGTGGATGGGCGCAGGGCTCTACGCCCCGGAGCGGCGCGGGGGGGCGATGCACGGGCGCACCTATTATCTGCACGAGCTGCGCTACGGCTTCAGCGAGGACTGCCTATTCGTGCGCATCGATCCCTTCCCGGACGCCATCGAGCAGATGGACGATCCGGAGTTCCGCATCAGCATCGGCGCGGCGGAAGAGATCGCGATCGTGGTGATGCTGAAGCGGGGGCGGGTGAAGGAATTTGCGGTGGAGAAAAACCGCATCTGCCTGCTGAACCCGCGCAGCGTGGCGGCGGTGGCCTACGACCGCATCCTCGAAGTATCGGTGCAGAAGGAACTGCTGAACCTGGCGGGGCAGACGCATCTGCGGCTGGGCGCGGCGTTATGGCACGGGGGCTTGCCGGTGGACGTGCTGCCGGCGGAAGGCACGCTGGAAGCCAGCCTGGGCGAGGAAGATTCCTCGTGGCCGCTGGAACCCGCCTCGTAGCGCGCGGCCGTTGCCGTTTTTTTCCGGGAGCCATCAAAATAATTTCACGGCAAGCTCGCGGGGATGACTGCCCACGGGGATCAGAGTGAGCAGGCTATTGGTGCGCACGCGGATGACGGCGAGGTCGTCGGAGCCTTCGTTGACCACGAGGAGAAGGTTTTCGCCGGGATCGAAGCGGCAGACAGTGGGATTCTGGCCGGCCTGCACGGGGCGGCTGACGCGGCGGTTGGCGATGTCCACGGGGGCGACGCGCCCCGCGGCGGTGTCCGAAACGTAGAGCAGGCTGGCATCGCCGCTGAGAATGCCGCGGGTGGGCGCGGAGCCGAGCAGGACGTAGTCGCCGACCTCGTGGGTCCAGGTGTTGATGGCCTGCAGGCCGTGGGCGCCGGGCGAGAGGACGTAGAGTTCGCCGCCATCGGGTTTGAGCAGCAGGTCGGTGGGAATGCCGGCGAGCTCCAGGTTGGCGAGAAGGACGCCGCGGCGCAGGTCCACGACGGAGAGCAGGCGGCTCTCGCGGCTGGCGATGAAGGCCAAGGAACTGTCGGGGAGGACGGCGATCTGGCCGGGGCGGGGCACGACCGGGATGGCCTCGCGCGGGGCGAGCGAAGCGGCGTCGTAGACGTCCAACTTTCCTTCGCGGCCGTTGAGCACCAGCAGGGATTTGCCGTCGGGGGTGGCGCGCACGAGGACGGGTTCGCCGGGGATGTGCGTGCGCGCCAGCACCTGGCGCGAGGCGCAATCCACGACCACCAGAGATTCGCCAGCAGCGGCGGTGACGTAGGCGCGGCGGCCGTCCGGGGAGAAAGAGACGGCATAGGGGGAAGCGCCGACGGGGATGCGCGCGGCGACCTGGTTGCTTTTGGCGTCCAGAACCCAGGCGTAGCCGCCCGCAGTGCTCACGCCCCAGATCTCCGCGCGCGTGGGGTGCTCCACCAGGCCGGAGAGCGCCGGGCCCACGGGGACGCGCGCGGAGACGGCCAGGCGGATGAGATCCACGACCGTGACATCGCCGTCGTCGGTGAGCACGTAGGCGCAGAGGCGCAGACCGGGGCGCAGGAACGAGGGCCCGTGCTCGCGGAGGATCACGACGATGCCCGCGACGAGCAGGACGGCAAGGAGAAAATAGACACGGAAGTTGTTAAGGCGCTTCATAGAGTTCCCGAATTGTCGCATGGGGCGGAGGGAGAAGAGAAAGAAAAGGATAACGCAGAGACGCACCGATAAGATCGGAGCGAGCTCCGTGCACAGAGTCGCGCAGAGCCGGAAGGGGACAGGAGTTCAAGTAAAGTTTTAAGATGTGGCACGGCACCCCCTACCCACCCCCGTGTTTTTCGCAAAGAGTGCGCAAAGAATTGATTTCTTGGGAGTTGCATTGCGCTGTGCGCGAAAGAGTGCGCAAGAGTATCAAAGGAAAGAATTTTAAGTCGTGTAGATTTTCGTTGATACGGGAGAGTGCGGAAGTGCTGATTCTGGAGGGGTTGCGGGACGGGCTTGGATGCGTTGGTGTATGCGATGAATTGGCGGCCGGGGAGGGAGAGTTGCGGCGCGAGCGGTGGAGAGGACAAGGGGCGAGTTCCTATCTCCTCCGCGCCGAAAAACAAAATTACTATAGCGCAGAATGTACTCAGAGTCTATATAGATTAGTGGTATTTCGAATGGTGCGGCGAGGCGCATTCAAGGATGAGGAGAACAGCAAAGAGAAAAACCCCACTCATGCCCGTAAACTCAACCAGGGCGCAAAAAACGTGCTTCGCTCTTATCGAGGGGCACCCCGATCTTGCCCGGTCATTAAATTTGCGCCAACCGCCTACTATGGGTGTCAAATCACCGATGTCCGCCACCGCGGGATCCACCGCCTCTGTTGCCGTGGGAGCCTCCACCCCCATGACCACCCTGGTAGCCACGGCCACTTGAGGCGCGTCCATCACCGCCGCCATGACCGTATCCACCACGCCCAGAGTGGGCGTTGCCGCGGCCATAATTGCCGCGCCCAGAGGAGTACGCGTTGCCGCGGTTGTAGTAGCCGTTGCCGCGCCCGGAGTAACTGTTGCCGCGGCCGTAGTAGCCGTAGCCACGACCGGAGTAGCGGTCGTGGTCATAGTCCCGAGCGTAGCCACGCCCGCGGCTGTAGTAGCCGTATCCACCACGACCGTAGTAGCCGTGGAACCACGGGCCAGCACCGATAAAGACACCGCCGACAAATGACTCCGGACCGTAGTAGCCATAAGGTGCGCATTCGTAGGGGTAGTAGCCATAGTAACCGTACGCGCAAACGGGAGCTACGCGGACGTAGCCGTAGCGCGGGCCGATGGCAATGCCAACGGAAACTTGAGCCTGGGAGTAACCTGCGGTAAGCATGAAAATGCCAAGGAAAGCGAGATACCTTAGATAGCGCATTTTTGGACCTTTCGTCAGATCCGGAAGAGCGGTCCTAAACCTACCTGGATCTGAAGGCCTACTGGCGTCTCAGGTTCGTCTGAGGCGCCTCCTCAAGTTATCAAACCCCAAGACTGGAAAAGAGTTGCAGGTCTTTCCCTGGCCAATAAATCGCCTTTTCAGCGGCGATTGAATGGCGGCCAAGGGGAAGGATCGCGGCGCTGCCGCTGCCGAACGAGTAGCGAAGCAGGAGAGACAGCGAATTGAGCGCGCAGAGGCCATCCAGGGCGGAGGAGTGTCCGCGGGGAGTGCGGGCGGCTGTGTGTTTTGGTGACTCCCAGATCGGCCAGCAGGCGTCGAGGAAGAGAGATTTCTCCGTTGCGGTCGGTTCCGCAAGTTTTCCCAGTCCTCACGGGCTGGGCTACCGTCTGGCGCACCTACGGCGCTCGCGATTCTTATTGCAAGCTTTCCCAGCCCGCGCGGGCTGGGCTAACGTTTGGCGCGCCTACGGCGCAGGGCGGAGGCGGCTGTATGTTTTGGTGACTCCCAGATCGGCCAGCAGGCGTCGAGGAAGAGAGATTTCTCACGTTCGTTCGAAATGACGAGCAAAAACAAAAGGCGAAACCAGGAGCCGGGCTCAAGCCCGGCGTCTACAAAGGCATGGACAGCGGGGAGTGCGGGCGGCTGCGTGTTTTGGTGATTCCCAGATCGGGCAGCAGGCGCCGAGGAAGAGAGATTTCTCTCTACGCAAGCCGACCGCTTCGCAGGAACGAAGCGGGAAGAAAGAGCGTCGGCTTGCTTCGTTCGATCCCGCAAAACCGTTCGGGATGCCCCGACCGGGTCGGGGTAAACGCCATACGCAAATGACGGGCAAAACAAAAGACGAAACCGGGAGCCGGGCTTCCCGGCTGTGTCGGGATAAATTCCGCCCGGTGCTACACAACCCGAGAGCAGAGCCGGGCTTCCCGGCTAAAAGCGCCGGGACGCGGATGAGAGTCTAAGAGAAAAGCAGATTCCTCACTTCGTTCGGAATGACATGGGTGCCTTGGTGTCCGGCGGGACGGCGGGCGGGGACGGGGGAGAAGAGGCGGGATTCGCGGTCGTATTTCCGGTGTTCGGCGGGCTCGCTGTAGGGCGAGTTGATGATGAGCTGGTCGATGGTTTTGGTGGCCATAGGATTCAAGAGAGAAGCAGATTCCTCACCCGCAAAGAGCGCGGGTTCGGAATGACGCCAGAGAGAAAAACGAAAACAGGAGGAAAAAGAAAAACCGGAAGAAAAAGCAGAACCGGAAGGAAAAAGAGCAGATCCCTCACCCGCCAAAAAACGGTGGGTTCGGGATGACAAAAGGAAAAGACCGAAGCGAGAAGCGGATTCCTCACCCACCAAAAAACGGCGGGTTCGGAATGACAACCAGCCGTGATGCTGGTGTTAATGGTCATGAGCTTCCCGGTAGCCGATCGTGATCTTTTTGGTTGTCATCCCGAATCCGTTCGCTGGTCTTTAGCGAACGGGTGAGGGATCCGCTTTGGAATTGCCGACTCCGGTAAGCGTGCGGTAATTGGACTGCAAGGTCTTCCCACGTTGCGTTTTTACATTCGATCAGGCGGATTTTCTTTTCACGGCGCCAACCTTTGATTTCCTTTTCGCGTGCGATGGCGTCTTGAATGTGGCCGAAAGATTCGAAGTGGACGAGGCGGAAGACTCGGTAACGAGTGGTAAAGCCCGGGACGAGACCTTGGCGATGTTCGATCATTCGGCGTTCGAGGTTGTCTGTTACGCCGGTGTAGAGGGAGCGGGAGCGGCTAGCGAGGATGTAGATGGCGTAGTGGTGGTTCATGTGGAGACCGGAAAAAGCGGATTCCTCACCTGCGATGAGGCCGCGGGTTCGGAATGACAACGAAACGCCTGAATGACGAGTGATAAAGAGCCGGCGGGTTCGGTATGACAAGAATGGGAAGTGTAGGTCATAGCTGCAGGACCTTGAGGCTTGCGATGCCGCGGCCGCCGGTCACTTTTACGGCAAGGCGCTTGTGTTCGCCGAAAGCGAAGAAGGCCGGCGATCACGAAGCGCTCCCGCGAAAAGACCGATGTTCCGCCCGGCGAGATTCTAGCCGACCGTTATCTCAAATGCCAGTTTTCCCAGTCCTGACGGGCTGGCCTGACGTCTGGCGCGCCCCGTGACAGCATCTCCGGTTTCGAGAGTCCCAGGAGGGCCTCCACCGGAGTCCGAAAAGCGGACCGGGATGCCCCGACCGGGTCGGGGTAAACGCCATGCGCACCTACGGCGCAGAGCGGAGGCGGTTGTGTTTTGGTGACTCCAGATCGGGCAGCAGGCGTGGAGGAAGAGAGATTTCTCACTACGCAAGCCGACCGCTTCGCAGGAACGAAGCGGGAAGAAAGAGCGTCGGCTTGCTTCGTTCGAAATGACGGGTGGGGAGGGGAGGGACCGTGGAAAGTAGAAACAAGATGGCGGCATCCCGACCCGGTCGGGATGAATGCCGTCGCCCCTACAAAGTTGCGAGGCAAAGGCAGGGCGGCAGAAAAGGCACACAGCCAGGAATGGCTGTGCCACGGGGCTAGTTGACGGAGCGGTGGAGGACGGCGGCGATTTGGCGGGCTTCGGCGACGAGTTGCTGGAGTTCGCTGGGGAGGATGGACTGCATGCCGTCGGAGAGGGCCTGGTCGGGGGCGTGATGGACTTCGACGAGGAGGCCGTCGGCGCCGACGGCGATGGCGGCGCGGGAGAGCGGCAGAACCTTGCTGCGCAGGCCGGTGCCGTGGCTGGGGTCCACGAGGATGGGCAGGTGGCTGCGCTTTTTGACGGCGGGGATGATGCTCAGGTCCAGGGTGTTGCGGGAGTGGTCGGCGAAGGTGCGCACGCCGCGCTCGCAGAGCATGACGTTGTAGTTGCCTTCGGAGAGGAGATACTCGGCGGCCATGAGGAATTCGTCGAGGGTGGCGGAGATGCCGCGCTTGAGCAGGACGGGCTTTTTGGCGCGGCCGGCGCGCTTGAGGAGGGAGAAGTTCTGCATGTTGCGGGCGCCGATCTGGATGACGTCGGCGTAGCGCTCGACGAGGTCAAGGCTCTCGTTGTCCACGGCTTCGGTGACGATGCCCAGGCCGAAGCGCTCGCGGGCTTTGGCGAGGATTTTCAGGCCCTCTTCGCCGTGGCCCTGGAAGCTGTAGGGGGAAGTGCGGGGCTTGAAGGCGCCGCCGCGGAGGAGGCGCACGCCGGTTTTGGCGATGCTCTCGGCCACGGTCATGAGCTGCTCTTCGGTTTCGACGGCGCAGGGGCCGGCGATGAGGGCGATCTTGTCGCCGCCGACGAAGACGTCGCCGGAAGGCGTGGGGATGCGCAGGATGGTGTCTTCGGGCTTGGCGTCGCGGCTGACCAGTTTGTAGGGCTTGCTGACCGAGATGCATTCGACGACGCCGGGAAGGGCTTCGAGGATGCCGAGGTCCACGGCGCCTCTGTTGCCGGTGACGCCGATGGCGGTGCGCAGAGCGCCGGGGATGGGGTGGGCCTTCAGGCCGAGGCTTTCGATGCGCGCGCAGACGGCTTGAATCTGCTCGGGGGTGGCATGGGACTGCATGACGACCAGCATCGGGGGCTCCCGGAAATGCAACTTAAACATTCAGTGTACTGCAAGGCGCGGGGAGGCGGCAAATGCGGGGGAGGCGCGGAAAACGCGCGGCTTGGTGATTTGGCGCAGGTCGGCTAAAATAGATAGTTTACAGACTGAACAGAATGCCAACTGACCGAATGCCCGACCCGCTGCACGCGTTAAACGCACCGTTTGACCCGGAAGACGAATACCGTCCGGAACCCGAGCCCGAACCGGCCCCGCCCGCGTGGATGGACGGGAGCCTGCGCATCGGGATCCACACCTCGATCGCGGGCAGCTACCTGAACGCGCTGGAAGCGGCGCGCAAGCTGGGCTGCAACGCGCTGCAGATCTTTTCGGCGAGCCCGCGCATGTGGGCCGGAGGCGCGTCGCGCATTCCGGAGGCGGATGCCAAGGTCTTTCGCGCGCGGCGCGAGGAGCTGGGACTGGGCCCGCTGGTGATCCACGCCAACTACCTGATCAATCTGGCGGCGGTGCAGCCCATGCTGCGCACGCGGTCGATCCAGGCGTTTCAGGACGAACTGGTGCGCGGGGTCTCGCTGGGCGCGGATTATCTGGTGGTGCATCCGGGCTCGCGCGGGGACTCCACGCCGGAACGCGCGGTGGCCACGATTGCGGACAGCATCCGGCAGGCGGCCAAGCGCGTGCCGCTGGGCGGGCTGCGCATCCTGATCGAAAATACGGCGGGGATGGGTACGGCGGTGGGCTGGCGGCTGGAGGAGGTGGCGCAGATCGTGGAGCTGCTGCGCGGGCTGCCGACGGGCGCGTGTCTGGATACCGCGCATCTGTTTGCTGCCGGCTACGACATCCGCAGCGAGACCGGGCTGAAGCAGACCATCGCGATGATCGACAGCACCATCGGGCTGGAGCGCGTACCGGTGTTTCATGTGAACGATTCGAAGATTCCGCTGGGCGGGCGGGTGGACCGGCATGCGCACATCGGGGAGGGGAAGATCGGCGCGGAGGCGTTTGCGCGGCTGCTGAAGCATCCGCGGCTGGGCGCAGCGCCGCCGGAGGGCCTGGCGGGGCGGGCGTTTCTGCTGGAGACGCCGATTGACGATCCGGGCGACGACCGGCGCAACGTGAAGCGGCTGTGGGAGCTGGCCGGGCTCGAAGAGCAGGCGCCCGCGGCGGAGAAGAATTTTTCGATGCTGAGCGCGGCGGCGAAGAAGAAGATTGCAGCGCAGAAGAAGACAGAGAAGAAGAAAAAGGCTAGCGCAGAGACGCGAAGGCCGCGGAGAAGCGCGGAGAAGAAGAAGGGTTAACGCAGAGACGCAGGGGCCGCAGAGAAACGCAGAGAAGAAGAGGGGCTGAGCGGGACGTGGCGGAATACAATCCACAGGCGATAGAGGCGAAGTGGCAGAAGCGCTGGGAGGAGGCGCGCGTCTTCGAGAGCGAGGCGGATCCCGCGAAGCCGAAGTACTACGTGCTGGAGATGCTGCCGTACCCCTCGGGCACGCTGCACATGGGGCACATGCGCAACTACACCATCGGGGACGTGGTGGCGCGGGTGAAGCGCATGCGGGGCTTCAACGTGATGCACCCGATGGGCTGGGACGCCTTCGGGCTGCCGGCGGAAAACGCGGCGATCAAGAACAACACGCACCCGCGGGTGTGGACCAACAACAACATCGTGGAGTTCAAGCGGGTGCTGCACCTATTCGGGTTCAGCTACGACTGGCGGCGGGAGATCTCCACGTGCGAGCCGGAGTATTACCGCTGGAACCAGTGGTTCTTCCTGCGCATGCTGGAGCGCGGGCTGGCGTACCGCAAGAAGAGCCGGGTGAACTGGTGCCCGAAGTGCGCCACGGTGCTGGCCAACGAGCAGGTGGTGAACGGCGGCTGCTGGCGGCATGAGGATACGCCGGTGGAGGCCAAGGAGATCGAGCAGTGGTTCTTGAAGACCACGGCGTACGCGGACCAGTTGCTGGACGACCTGCAGCTGCTGGAAGGCGGGTGGCCCGAGCGGGTCATCACCATGCAGCGCAACTGGATCGGGAAGTCGCACGGAGCGAAGGTGAAGTTCGCGGTGGCCGATGTGGCTGGAGCCGAGCCGATTGAGGTATTCACCACGCGCATCGACACGGTTTATGGCGCGAGCGCGCTGATTCTCGCGCCGAACTATCCGCTGGTGGGCAAGCTGCTGGCCGGCTCGCCGGTGGAGGCCGAAGCGCAGGCCAAGCTGGCGCAGATCCGGCAGATGTCGGTGAAGACGGCGGACCTGGCGGCGGCGGAGAAAGAAGGGTTCTTTACCGGGCGGTATGCGACGAATCCGTTCAACGGGGCGCAGGTGCCGATCTGGGTGGGGAATTTCGTGCTGCTGGAATACGGCACGGGCGCGATCATGGCCGTGCCGGCGCACGACCAGCGGGACTTCGAGTTTGCGAGCAAGTACAACTTGCCCAAGCCCATCGTGGTGCAGCCGCTGGCGGGCGAACCGCTGAGCGCCGCGACGCAGCAAGAAGCCTACAGCGAATTCGGAAAGAGCGTGAATTCCGGGCCGTACAGCGGACTGGAGACCCAGGCGGCGATCGACAAGATGGCCGCGGAGGCCGAGGCCAAAGGTTTTGGAAGGCGCGAGACGATCTTCCGGCTGAAGGATTGGGGCATTTCTCGGCAACGCTATTGGGGCACGCCGATTCCCGTGGTGTACTGCGCGAAGGACGGCCTGGTGCCGGTGCCGGACGCGCAGTTGCCGGTGCTGTTGCCGGCGAACCCCAAGCTGACCGGGATGGGCGAATCGCCGCTGGCGGCCACGCCGGAATTCGTGAACACCGCCTGCCCGAAGTGCGGGGGCGCGGCGCGGCGCGAGACGGACACCATGGACACCTTCGTGGATTCGTCGTGGTATTTCTACCGCTACTGCGATCCGCAAAACGACCAGGCGCCATACGATTCCAAGAAGGTCGGCTACTGGATGCCGATCGACCAGTACATCGGGGGGATCACGCACGCGATTCTGCACCTGCTGTATTCGCGGTTCTGGTGCAAGGTGATGCGCGACCTGGGGCTGATCCAGCACAGCGAGCCGGCGGCGCGGCTGTTCACGCAGGGCATGGTGCTCAAGGGCGGCACGGCGATGTCCAAGTCCAAGGGCAACGTGGTGGGCGCGGAGGAGATGGCACAGAAATTCGGGTGCGACACGGGGCGGCTATACACGCTGTTCGCGGCGCCGCCGGAGAAGGACCTGGAATGGAGCGAGCAGAGCATCGAGGGCTGCGCGCGCTTTCTGAACCGGGTGTTCCGGCTGGTGGACCGGCACGCCGGGAAACTGGCGGGTGCGCCGCGCGTGGTGGTGGACCTGGCCACGGCGCCGGGGAAGGAAAAGATCCTGCTGCGCAAGACGCACGAGGCGCTGCGGCGAGTGACCAACGATTTCGAGACGCGCTGGCATTTCAATTCGGCCATCGCCCTGATCATGGAGCTGCTGAACGAGATTCAGGCGCAGGAGCCGCTGGAAGAAGGCGTGCGGCCGGGCGTGCTGCGGGAAGCGCTGGAGCTGATGACGCTGATGCTGGCGCCGATGGTGCCGCACCTGGCGGAAGAGCTCTGGGAGATGCTGGGGCACAGGAACGGGCTGTGGACGGAGCGCTGGCCGGACTACAATGCGGAGCTGGCGCGGGCCGAGGAGGTCGAGGTGGCCGTGCAGGTCAACGGGCGGGTGCGCGGGCGGGTGCGCGTGGCGGCAGGGCTGGGGGAAGAGGAAGTGGTGGCGCGGGCGCTGGAGGATGCGGCGATCCGGGCGCACGTCGCGGGGAAGCGCCTGGTGAAGCGCATCGTGGTGCCGGACAAACTGGTGAACCTGGTGGTGGGGTGATGGGAAGCGCAGCGCAGCGCGCAACGGAGCAGGGAGGACGGATGACGGAACGCGGCGGCGTAGTGGTGCTGGATTTCGGCGGACAGTACACGCAGTTGATCGCGCGGCGCATCCGCGAGCAGCAGGTCTTTTCCACGATCCTGCCGTGCACCGTGGCCCCGGAAGAGATCCGCAAGCTGGAGCCCATCGGCATCGTGCTTTCCGGCGGGCCAAGCTCGGTGTACGACAAGGACGCGCCGGTGTGCGACCCGGAGATCCTGCGGCTGGGCATTCCGGTGCTGGGGATCTGCTACGGGATGCAGTGGATCGCGAAAACGCTGGGGGGCAAGGTGGAGAAGTCCGACCGCCGGGAATACGGGCGGGGACAGATGGACATTCAGGCCGGGTGCGGTTCGGCGCTTTTCGCGGATTTGCCAAAGTCGCTGCGCATCTGGTGCAGCCATGGCGACAGCGTTCTCGGATTGCCCCCGGGATTCCGGGAGACGGGGCGCACGGAGAGCGCGCTGGCCGCTTTGGAAGACCCGCAACGCAAGATCTACGCCGTGCAGTTTCACCCGGAAGTGAAACACACCGACCGCGGAACGGATATCCTGCGCAACTTCCTGTTTCAGGTGTGCGGCGCCAAGCCTACCTGGGGCGGCACGGCGTTTATCCAGGAGACGGTGGAGGCCGTCCGGCGCAAGGTGGGGCCGCATGAGCGGGCGATCTGCGGGCTGAGCGGCGGGGTGGATTCCACGGTGGCGGCCGTGCTGGTGCACCGGGCGATCGGCGACCGGCTGACCAACGTGTTCGTGAACAGCGGCTTACTGCGCAAGAACGAATTCGAGGATACCCTGGAGATGCTGCGCGAACGGCTGGGGCTGCACGTCGTCGGCGTGGATGCTTCCGAGCGCTTTCTGGCGCAGCTCCAGGGGGTTGTGGACCCGGAAGAAAAGCGCAAACGCATCGGGCGGGAGTTCATCGCCGTGTTCGCGAAGAAGGCCCGGGAGCTGCAGCGGGGCGAGGCTCACGGGGAGATTAAATTTCTGGTGCAGGGAACGCTGTATCCCGACGTGATCGAGTCCGTCTCCGTGAAGGGGCCCTCGGCCACGATCAAGACGCATCACAACGTCGGGGGCCTGCCGGAAAAAATGCCTTTCGAGCTGATCGAGCCGCTGCGCGATCTGTTCAAGGACGAAGTGCGGCGGATCGGGCGCGACCTCGGGCTGCCGGACGAGCTCCTACAGAAACATCCGTTTCCCGGACCCGGGCTGGCCGTGCGCCTGCTCGGGGAAGTGACCCCCGAGCACCTGGCCACGCTGCGGGAGGCCGATGCCATCGTGGAGGAAGAGATCCGCCGCGCCGGACTGTACAACAAGGTATGGCAGGCGTTCGCGGTGCTGCTGCCGGTGCGCAGCGTGGGGGTCATGGGCGATTTCCGGACCTACGGCTTGACCGTGGCAGTGCGGGTGGTGGAATCGGAAGACGCCATGACGGCGGACTGGGCGCGGCTGCCCGCAGCAGTGCTGGAAAAGATCTCGACGCGGATCGTCAACGAAGTGCGCGGGGTGACGCGGGTAGTCTACGACATCAGCTCCAAGCCACCCAGCACGATCGAGTGGGAATAGGCAGGAGCAGCGGGAGCGCGGGAAGAACCGTCAGGGAAAAAGGGGCGCGCAGCAGAGGCTGCTGTGCGCCCCCGAATTTATGACGGAAAAAATACGCGCATCAGCGGTTGGCCATTTTCTGGGCCATGTAGAGGATCAGCTTGCGGTCCCCTTCGTCGACCTTGCCCAACAGGCGGCGCAGCTTGTTGAGGAAGCGGGCTTCCTTCCCGGTGCTGCCCCAGGCGATGTCGTCCGAAGTCTTGCGCTTGGGCAGATTGGGAAGCTGGGGCGGCTCTTCGCCGTCGTAAAAGAGTTGATAGAGAGGCACTTCGAGAGCGCGAGCCAGCTTTTCCAGCGTTTCAATAGCCGGGACAGTATGTCCGTTTTCGACGCGGGAAATGTAACAGCGCAAGAGCCCGGTCCGCTTCTCGATGTCGCCTTGGGAGAGTTTCTTTTCTTCGCGCAGGGCGCGAAGACGGTCACCAATAATCATGAAGATATTATTCCATGTAGATAAGAGCGAGGCAAGGGGAAATTTAGGCCCGGGAATCAGAAACATTTGTAGACATAGGAATCGCGGGAGCCGCCAGCTATAGTGAGCGGCTGGCAGCAAGCGATATGACGGGAGCGCCGAAACTCGCCTTGCAGGAACCGCCAGAGCGCCTGAAACGCAGCCCGGCAGAGGCCGTGGAAGACCGCGCGCTGGTGGCGCGGGCGCAAGCCGGAGCCACGGAGGCCTTTGAAGAGCTGGTGCGCCGGCACCAGCACCGGGTGTTTGCGGTGGCCGGGGGAATCCTGCGCCGGCGGGAGGATGTGGAGGACATCGCGCAGCAGGTGTTCGTAAAGGCCTACCTCTCGCTGCGCAAGTTCGACCAGCGCGCGGCGTTCAGCACCTGGCTGTACAAGATCACGGTGAACGAGTGCTGGGATATGCTGCGCAAGAAGAAAGTCCGGCCGCTGGTGTACGAATCGGACCTCAGCGAAGAGCAGAAACGACAATTCGGCTCCTCGGTGGAAGCATCGTCGCGCAGCCTGCCGGATATCCGCGAGCGGCTGGAGGGCCAGGAAAAGCTGGACCGGCTGCTGGAGACGCTGGAGCCGCGCGACCGGCTGATGCTGGTGCTGAAGGAGATCGAAGGATTCTCGGTGGAGGAGATCGGAGAGATTCTGGAGCTGAATGCCAATACCGTGAAGGTGCGGCTGTTCCGGGCACGGCGGCGCATGGTGGCGCAGCACCGCAAACGGGCCGGACAGGAAGAGTGGATGCGATAGGTGAAACCATCGCGGGGTGTGAGCACGTCTAAGTGCATGATGGACAGGAGTGCGGTGATGGGCAACTGGCTGAGGCGGAAAACAGGCGAATGCCGCGCGGCGGAAGATTGGATTCAGAATCTACTGAATTCCAGCACCGCGAATACGGTAGAAGCGGGCCTCAGCGCGGGCGATCCCGGTCTGCGCGGGCACCTGGAAATCTGCCGGGAGTGCCGAGCAGAATTCGAAGAGACGCTGGCGGTGCGGCAGTTGGTGCGGCAGCACATGGCGCCGGCGAAAGATCCTGGGGCATTTTTCGCGGGGCGGGTGATGCGCGCCGTTGCGCAGCAGGAGGCCACGAGCCGGGCGACTTCCGCAAATCCGTGGCATGCAGTGCTGGCCCTGGCGGAGCGTGTGGCCATGGTTTCCGCGCTGGTGCTGGTGCTGGCCACAACCTGGCTGTATGAGACGCGCGCCGCAGACGTAGAACGGCGCAGCGCCGTGGAATCGATGGGGGCATCGCTGGACCCCGCGCCGCCGCCCGCAGATGAAGGTGAAGTGCTTACCAGCCTCGCAGAGAGGGAGCCATGAACAGCATTCCGACCCGGCGCAAAGCGGTCGTCTGGGTAGCGCTGGTCTTTCTGCTGGGCGGCGGCCTCGGGGTGGTCGTGGGTATTTCCGTGGGGCACCATGGGACCGCCTCGGCGTCCTCCGCGGATACGCCGGCAGCGCGGCACGCGCAGATTCTGGAGCGGTTCAATCAGGAACTGCAGCTCAGCGCTGCGCAGCGAGGCTCGCTAGAGATGATCAGCAAGGATTTGCAGGCGCAGTTCAAGACCATTCGCGAACAGATGAAGCCGCAAATGAATGAGGCGCGAGAGAAGGCGCGCAGCCGCATTCGGGATATCCTCACCCCGGAACAGAAACCGAAGTTCGAAGAATTGCTGAAGCGCCTCGACGAAGAACGCAAGAGCAGGGGCTATTAACGGACTGAAATTTCTTGCACCTGCGGAGGCGTTCCGCCGAGGTATCCATGCGCAGCCTGTCTGAAATCCTGAAAACAATCCGGGAGCGCCCCCTGTGGCGCTGGAGCGCGATGGCCGGGGCGGGGACGCTGGTGCTCGTGCTGGCGGTGTGGTGGGTGCGCGCGCCGGGAGCGGCCGAATACTACACGGCGAAAGTGGAGCACGGAGACGTGGTGCAGGTCGTGTCGGCAACGGGCACGATCAACGCGGTCACGACGGTGCAGGTGGGCTCGCAGGTCTCGGGAAACATCAAGCGCCTGTATGTGGATTTTAATTCGCGTGTGAAGCAAGGCCAACTGATCGCGGAGATCGACCCGGCGATTTTCCAGGCGCAACTGCAGCAGGCGGAAGCCGACCTGGCCAACGCCGAGGCCAACGCCCTGAGCCTTACGGCGCAGATCGAAACGCAGCGCGCCGACCTGCTTTCCGCCAAGGCGGATGTAGACAAGGCGCAGGCCCAGGCGAACGACGCACAACTGCAGTACCGACGGGCCAAAGATCTGGCCGACCAGGGGATCGTAGCGGTTTCCCAGCGCGACACGGCGCAGGCCACGGCGGATTCCGCGACGGCTTCCCTACATTCCGCGGAAGCCATGCTGGAACAATCCAAAGCCAAATTGAACGTCTCCATCGCCAACCTGGAGCAGGCCCGCGCGCAGATTAAACAGCGCAAGGCGGCGGTGGATCTGGCGCGGCTGAATCTGCTGCACGCGCATATCTATGCGCCGATCGACGGCACGGTGATCGCCCGCAACGTGGACGTGGGGCAGACCGTGGCGGCCAGCCTGCAGGCGCCGACGCTGTTCGTGATCGCGCTGGACCTGACGAAGATGCTGGTCTACGCGAAGACGGACGAGGCGGACGTGGGGCGCATCCGGGCGGGGGCCACGGCGACGTTCAAAGTGGATTCGTTTCCGCGGGAGACTTTCACGGGAAAGGTCACGCAGATCCGCATGAACGCCACGACCATTCAGAACGTGGTGACCTACGACACGATCGTGGCCTTCGACAATCCCGGGCAACGACTGTTCCCGGGGATGACCGCGTACGTGAGCATCCCCGTCGCGTGGGAAAACGACGCGGTGAAGATCCCCAACGGGGCGCTGCGCTTCAAGCCGGAGCTTTCGGACGCGCAACGCAAGGCGTTGTTCACGAAGTATGGCGTGGCGGAAGCCGCAGGCGGGGGAAAGGGCGCGCGGCCCGCGAACGGCGGCGGTGGCCGGCCGGGAGGCGCCGCGCCGCAGAATGGCGTGAGCTACCGCGAGGACTCGGCGATTGTGTGGAAACTGCACGCGGACAAGGCGCTGGAGCCGGTGCGCGTGAAGCTGGGGGTAACCGATTTCACGTTTACGGCGATGAAGGAAGGAAAACTGCAGCCGGGCGACGCGCTGGTCATCGGCGAGGTCTCCAAGAGCGGCAAGCCGGCGCAGCAGAGTCCCATGGGCGGGCCGGGGGTGCAGCGGAGAATGTAGGGGGAAGTCCAAGAGTCAAAACGTGGAAGAGACGAAGCGTGGAAGACAAACAAGCACAGAGCGCGCAGGGCGGGGCCGGTCCGGTGATCCGGCTGGAGGACGTGGCGAAGACGTATGACCTGGGAGAAGTGCAGGTGCATGCGCTGCGCGGGGTATCGCTGGAGATCGGGCGCGGGGAGTTTGTGGCCATCATGGGGGCTTCGGGATCGGGCAAATCGACGCTGATGAATATTCTGGGGTGCCTGGATAAGCCGACGCGCGGACGGTATTTTCTGGACGGGGTGGACGTCTCGCGGATGAGCAAGGGCGAGCTGGCGCGCATCCGCAACCGCAAGCTGGGCTTCGTCTTCCAACAATTCAACCTGCTTTCGCGAACCTCGGCGCTGGAAAATGTGGAACTGCCCACGGTGTACGCGGGCCTCGCACCGGAAGAGCGCACGCGGCGGGCGCGGGAAGCGCTGGCGCGCGTGGGGCTGGCCGAGCGCGAAGGGCATTACCCGAGCCAGCTTTCCGGCGGGCAGCAGCAGCGCGTGGCCATCGCGCGGGCGCTGGTGAACAATCCGCAGATCGTGCTGGCGGACGAGCCCACGGGGAACCTGGACAGCCGCACGTCGGTCGAGATCATGGACATTCTGCAGGGGCTGAACGAGGAGCAGGGGCTGACGGTGGTGATCGTGACGCACGAGATGGACATCGCGCACTACGCCAAGCGGGCCATCGAGTTTCGAGACGGGCGCATCCTCCGCGACCGGCCCATCGAAAAGCGGCTCATCGCCCGGGATGTTTTGCCCACGCTGCCGGCGCCCGAGGGGCCGGAGGGGGAGAAGCCCGGCGCGGGAGCGGCGGCCGCGAAGGAAGCGGCGCCTGTTTCTCCGCCGGCGTAAGCGCTAGCGGCCATGGATTTCCTGAATACATTCCGGATCGCGCTGCGCGCGCTGGCGCGCAACAAGATGCGCTCGTCGCTGACCATGCTGGGGATCATTATCGGCGTAGGCGCGGTGATCGCCGTGGTGAGCATCGGGCAGGGCGCGCAGTATCTGGTGCAGCAGGGCATTCAGAGCATGGGCACGAACGCGGTGTTCATCGCGGCGGGGAGCGGGCGGCCGGGCGGGGCGCGCATGGGGTTCTGGGCGGTGAAATCGCTGACGCTGGAGGACATGGACGCGATCCTGCGGGAAGTGCCGCTGATCCGGCAGGCCGCGCCGGCGGTGATCAGCCGCGGGCAGGTGGTGTACCAGAACCAGAACTGGAACACGAGCATTCTGGGGACGGCGCCCAACTATTTCGACATTCGCTCCTGGCCGGTGCAGTCGGGGACGGTATTCACCCAGGAAGAGGTGGACTACGCGGCGAACGTCTGCGTGCTGGGGACGACGGTGGCGAACATGCTTTTTCCGAATGAAAGTCCCATCGGCAAGACGGTGCGTATCGGCAATCTGCCGTTCCGCGTGGTGGGTGTGCTGGAATCCAAGGGACAGTCGGTGATGGGCGACGACCAGGACGACCGCATCTTCGCGCCGTACACCACGGTACAGAAAAAGATTTCCGGGATTACGTGGATTCAGTTTATTAACGCGTCGGCGGTGACGCCGGAGGCTTCCGTGGCGGCGGTGCGGCCGATCACCGCGCTGCTGCGCGAGCGGCACCACATCCGCGCGGGGGAGGACGACGATTTCTTCGTGCGCACGCAGTCGGAGGTGGCGGACCTGGCGAACCAGACGCAGAGCGTGATGACGCTGCTGCTGGGGTCGATCGCGTCGGTGTCGCTGCTGGTGGGCGGGATCGGGATCATGAACATCATGCTGGTGTCGGTAACCGAGCGGACGCGGGAGATCGGAGTACGCATGGCAGTGGGGGCGACGGAAAGCGACGTGCAGAGCCAGTTCCTGATCGAGGCGGTGACGCTGAGCATGATGGGCGGGATCGTGGGGATCATTGCCGGGCTGGCGGGGTCGGCGCTGATCAGCAGCCTGCTGAACTGGCCGACAATGATCTCGGTGAAAGCCATTATTATCGCGGCGATTTTTTCGGGGGCCGTGGGGATATTTTTCGGGTATTACCCGGCGCGGAAGGCCGCACAACTCGATCCCATCGAGGCGCTGCGCTATGAATAGGAACCCGGCGTCAGGGCGGGCATTGCGGAAACGCAAGCAAGGAGGCGCGCCGGGAAACAAGGGCAACTTGCGGCGAGAAATCTCCGGACGCTGGCGCTACTTGCCGGTGTCTCCGGGCTGGAGATTCGTCTCCGGCGCTGCCTTTCGCCGGCGCTTTGCGTCTCTCCATTCGCTCAGCGCGGGTCCAACGATGGCTCCCATCAGGGCCAATCCCAGGGCCACGGCAAACGCGGGGTAGGCGCGGATCAGCACTGCGGCGATGAAAACAGGCATCACCACCACGAGTTTGGCATGCTGGAAAACGTAACTCGTCAGCAGCAGGAGCACTGCCGCGGGGAGGAGCAGCAAGCCGCAGTGCAGGGCATCAGCAAATCCAAAGTGCCCCCGCAGATAAAAGGCGCGCGCGCCCAGAAGCAGGATCCCCACACCGATGCCGGTCACGAGCAGCGGCCCCCATTCGATCTTGCGGCTGACAGTTGTTTCTGAACTCACGGCAGATTCCTTACCTTTCCGTCCGTCATCCGGTAGAAGCGCAAGCGGTGCCGCCACATCCGCACTTCCGCGCAGCGGTGATTTTTAGAGGCGGACGATGAGTTTGCCCATGTTTTCACCGGTGAAGAGCATGGCCAGGGCGTCGGGGGCGCGGTCCAGGCCTTCGACGACGGTGTGACGATCTTTGAGTTTGCCGGCGGCGAGCCATTGGGCGAGCTGGGCGACAGCTTCGCCGTAGCGCGGAGCGTAGTCGAGGACGATGAAGCCCTGAACGCGCAGGCGCTTGATGAGGACGGTGGCAAAGCTGGCCAGGGCGGGGTCCTCCTGGTTGTAGCCGGAGATGAGGCCGCAGAGGACGACGCGGCCGTGGAGGTTCATGCGGCTGAGCACGGTGTTCATGATGTCGCCGCCGACGTTTTCGTAGTTGATGTCAATGCCCTGGGGGCAGGCGGCGGCGAGTTTTTCCTTCCAGCCGGATTCCTTGTAATTGATGGCGTGGTCGAAGCCCAGCTCGCCGGTGAGCCAGGCGCACTTTTCCGCGCCGCCGGCAATGCCCACGACGCAGCAGCCGTGAATCTTGCCGATCTGTCCGGCGATGCTGCCGGTGGCGCCGGCGGCGGCGGAGACGACCAGAGTCTCGCCGGCCTGGGGCCTGGCGATGTCCGTCATGCCGAAGTAGGCGGTGATGCCGGTGATGCCGAGGACACCGAGGAAAGCGGTGACGGGAACTCCGGGAATGGCAGGCAGCTTGCGGAAAGGAACTTTTTCACCGGCGCCGAGGAGGACGTATTCCTGGAAGCCGGTCATGCCGAAGACCAGGTCGCCCGTTTTGAATTCGGGATGCCTGGAGGAGACGACCTCGGCGATGCCGAGGGCGCGCATGACTTCGCCGAGGGCCACGGGAGGAAGGTAGCCTTCGCGGTCGGACATCCAGATGCGCATGGTGGGGTCAACGGAGAGGAAGCGGATGCGGGCGAGGGCCTGGCCGTCGCGGGGATCGGGGAGGGGTGAGGTGACGGCGTCGAAGTTGTCGCGAGACACGAGGCCGGTGGGGCGGGATTTCAAGAGGAGCTGGCGATTGGTGTCGGGCATAATTTTTCGCGACATCGTGTTGCATCGTGCAAACGCAGGCGGTGGAGATCCTTTCCGCCCGGGTCGGAATCTTTCCGACAAGGTCGAAATCCGAGATCGATCGGCGATCCTCATCGGATCGCCTCAGGACGACCGCGCAAGAAATGGCGGCATAAGGCCGCCGCTGTGAAAGCGCCACCCAAGGGGCGCACGAAGGGGCTAGAACGGGATGTCTTCGTCGGAGATTTCGGCGCCGCCAGAGCCGGCGGCGAAATTCTCTTCGCCGGGGGAGACCTGGCTCTCGGCTTCCGCGCCCCCGCGGGCTCCCGCACCGCCGCCATCTCCGCGTCCGCCGAGCATGCGGAAGTTCTGGCAGACAATTTCGAAGCTGGTGCGTTTCTGGCCTTCCTTGTCCTGCCAGTCGCGGGACTGGATGCGGCCTTCGAGGAAGATCAACGAGCCCTTTTTGAGGTACTGCTGAGCGATCTCGGCCTGCTTGCCCCACACGACGATCTTGTGCCACTCGGTGCGCTTCTGGCGCTCGCCGTTTTTGTCCTTGTAGGATTCGCTGGTGGCCAGCGAAAAATTGGCGACGGCCTGGCCGCCGCCGGTGTAGCGGGTTTCGGGATCGCGGCCCAGATTGCCGACGAGGATCACTTTGTTCACGGACATGAATGAATTCCCCCTGCGGCGAGGAAGATAACACGGCGGTATGGAAAATGGAACTCGGCGGGAGCGGCTTCCGCTGGTCCGGTTTGCTTTGGCAAGAGGGCGGGCTCCCGACGGGGCCGGCACCAATACTGGCCGGGGAAACACAATCCGGGTAGCGCCGGGTCAGGAGAGGGGGACGCCGAGCTCTTTAAGTCTGGCGCGGGCACGGCGCTCTTCTTCGGTGCCGGGAAAGCGGCGGACGACTTCGCGAAGCTCGCGGGTTCCGGCGGATTTGCGGCCGAGTTCGATGAGGGCCAGGCCTTTTTTGAGGTGCGCGGGAGCGAGCTTGAAGCTCTTGGGGTAGTTGATGAGGACCTTATCGTACTCGGCGACGGACTGGTCGTAGCTCTTCTGGGCGAAGGCGATCTCGCCGAGGTAGAACTGGGCGTTGGAGGCGAGATCGGTGTCGGAATAAAACTTCAGGTAGTCCAGAAACTCCTGGCGGGCGAGATCGTATTTGCCGCTGGTGATGTCGCGCAGGCCGTTGGAATAGAGAGTATCGGCGGAAGGAGCGGGGCTGGCGGCGGGGGCTGCGCCGGGAGCGGCGGCGCCGGAAACGGCGGGCGCCGAGCCGGAGACTTTGGCGTCCAGGCTCTGCACGGAGTTCTGGACGTCGGTGAGCTGCTGGTTGAGCTTGCCGAGGCGGGACTTGATCTCTTCGAGGTTGTCGGAGAGTCCCTGCACCTGAGTGGACATGGTGTCGAGGCGCGCGCCGGAATTGGCCTGGACGTCCTGGACGGATTTCTGGAGCGAGCCCATGGTGGTGTTGAGCCTGCCGACGTTGTCGTTGGACTGCTCCAGGAGTGTTCGCAGGACGGTGTGGTCCTGTGTCACGGAAGTGGCCAGGTCCTTTTGCCCTTGCAGGAGCGTGGTGACGTCGCGCTGCAGCTCGATGATTTCGCGGGCCACGGCCTGCGCCGGGCTGGGCCCCAGCAGGCTGCCGGCAAGTGCGCCCGCCAGCATGGCGGCGCCAAACAGCGTAAGAGTACGGGTGCGCATCGAAACTCCTCCCCCTGAGACATTTCCGGGCCAGCATGTTTTCCCGGGCTGGGCCGGAAGAAAAGACTTTAACGGCAAGAGCCGCGTGCGGGCAAGAGGGCTTACCCGCAGCGCGGCTCTGGGCGAAAACGCGAAGTGCAGGCGAGCTACTTGGCCAACACGAAGTGACCGCGGCGATTCTTCTGCCAGCAGTCCTCGTTGTGCTCCGTGCAAACGGGCTTTTCCTTGCCGTAGCTGACGGTGTTCATGCGGTCGGCGGCAATGCCCAGCGAGACCAGGTAGTTCTTGGTGGCGCTGGCGCGGCGATCGCCCAGGGCCAGGTTGTATTCGGTGGAGCCGCGCTCGTCGCAGTGGCCCTCGATGGTGACCTTGACCTGCGGATAGTTCTTGAGGAAGTCCGCGGTCTTGGCCAGGGCTTCGCGAGCGTCGGGACGGATGTCCGCCTTGTTGTAATCAAAGTAGGAGTCGCGAACGTCGCGCAGGAAGAGTTCCTCGATGGTGGGCTGCGGGGGCGGTGGGGGAGGCGGCGGGGGCACGGTGACGGCGACAGCCGCGGAGGCGTCCACGGATCCGCCCGGACCGGTCGCGGTGATGGTGTAGGTCGTGGAAGCTTCGGGGGCGACCTTGGTCGAGCCCTCGGGGGAGACGGCGCCGACGGCCGGCTCAATGACGAGCTGCGTGGCATTCGTCGAGGACCAGCTCAGCGTGGTGGAGTCGCCCTTCTGGATGGACGCAGGAGCGGCCTGCAGGGTGACCGTGGGTTTCGCCGGGGGCGGAGGAGGCGGGGGCGGCGGGGCCGGAGCCGCAACGGGCTTTTTGGCGCAGCCCACCGTGAGTGCGGCGGCCGCGAAGGCAATCAGCAGGGACGTGCGGTATAGCTTTGACGCTCGAATCATACCTATCCTCGTTTTCTGTGACCGCGAAGCGGTCACCCTTGTGTGTATCTCCACGATCTTGCAGCCCGCAAGAAACAATATCCTACCACCGAGCCGGTAACGCGAGAAGAAAATAGGGTCGTACTACGATACATTTTAGACACCTCCGGCGGCGCAAGAGTTGCCTCATTGTTGCGACCAGTTGGGCGATTCGTTGGTGCCGGTTTGGGTCAACTGCCGCGCCTGGGTGCCATCGGCGAGCATCTCCCAGATCTGCCGGGAGCCGCCGCGGGTGGATTCAAAGACAATGTGCCGGCCGTCGGGGGCCCAGGAGGGGCGCTCGTTGCGCCCGACGTCGCGGGTGAGCTCGATGATCTGGCGGGTGGCGGCTTCCATGACGTAGAGGTCGTAGTTGCCGTTGGGGCGGCGCCAACTGAAGGCCAGCAACTGGCCGTTGGGCGCCCAGGCCGGGTCGATGACATAGCCCATGTCCGGGAGGTCCATCTTCTGGGCGTTGGTGCCGTCGGCGTTCATCATGTAGAGCTGCGGGATGCCACCGCGGTCGCTGACGAAGGCCACACTCTGCCCGGTCTTGGGATTCCAGGCCGGGGAGGTGCTGGCGCCGGAGGCGAAGGTGAGGCGCTTGGGGCGGTTGCCGTTGGCGTCCATGACGAAAAGTTCCGGCGTGCCCTGCATGGAGGAGGAGAACATGATCTGCGAGCCGTTTGGGGACCAGGCGGGAGCGCTGTTGGTGCCGCGAAAGCGGGGCATGGCGACGGGGCGATTGGTGTCCATGGAGAACATGCAGATCTGCGGGCTGACGACGCCATAGGCCGCGGCGTAACAGGTGAAGGCGATGCGCGAAGCGTCGGGGGACCAGCGCGGGGTGAGGGAAATGGAGCGCAGGGAAGTGAGGGGGCGCTGATTGGCGCCATCGTAGTCCATGACCCAGAGTTCCTTGGCGCCGGTGCGCGTGCTGACGAAGGCGATCTGCGTGGAGGCCACGCCGGGCAGCCCGCCAGAGAGCTTGCTGACGATCTCGTCGGCGAACTGGTGGGCGAATTTGCGGACCTGGGCGTCGGTGGGGACGCCGCGATAGACCTTGCCGACGACCGCAGGAGCGGAGGTGTTGCGCACGTCGTAGAGCCAGGCCTCGATGGCCACTTCGGTGGAGGACTCAGAGAGATTACCGAAGGCCGCGAGATGCGCGGAAGCGGGGGGCTCGCTCCAGTCCAGCGGCTTCAATTCCGCGGGGACGCTGGGAACCTGCTGGGGATAGAAGCTGGGGCTGACCAGATCGAGGATGCCGCTGAACTGGAGGTCTTCGCGGACGACGTCGGTAAAGAGCTTGCTGTGCGGCTGCGCGGCGCTGCTGCGCGGAGCGAAATCGGCGACGGCCACGCGCGGCTTTTCCACGCCGAGGCCGGTGCCGGTGCGAAACCAGTCCTGCGCGGCCGCGGGCCACGCGCAGAGGAACCCGGCGGTCAGTAACAGCAGCGAACCAGCCAGCTTGGAAAGGCGAAGCACGTTTTCCTCCCGCTTCCATCCGCGAAGCCTGCACAGCGGAGGAATGCGATTCATCGGTTCATTCCCAGATCGAAATCAAACGTGACGGTTACATACGAGCCGGAATAGTCGCCGGGCAGGGCGGGCATGGGGTTCGAGCTGAGCACGGCGCGCACGCCGGAATTGTCCATGGAGGAGTTGCCGCTGGTTTGCGCGATGTGGACGTCTTTGACGGTGCCGTCGCGGTAGATGGAGAAGATGACGACGCAGTGCGCGGTGCGGGCCACGAGGATGCGCTGGTCGATGGTGTTCTGCAGCCAGTTGCCGGCGATGCGGCGCTTCACGGACTCGACATACCAGCTGTAGCGGGCGGCAAAATCGCCGCCGCCCTGGCCCTGTACGCCGACCGGGCCGCCGGGACCGCCGGGCACGGAGGAATAGCCGGTGGGGAGATTGGGGGTGCCGCCGCGGCCGTAGGGGACGGCATTGTCGGGAGGCGGCAGCTTGTCTTCGAACACGCGGGAAGGATGAGAGAGCGGCTTGGGCGGCTTGTTTTTTTCGAACTGAGGAATTTTCTGGGCGTTGGTGGGCGGCTCGGGGAGTTTTTTCTTGGGCTCTTCCTTGTAGAGGCCCTTGGTGGGATCCACAACCTGGCTGGGGGAAACCACGGGCGGCGTAGGCATGGGAATGCCGGCGAGCGGGCCGACGAGAGTGACTTTGACACCGCCGGAAGTGCCCCCGATGCCGCCCCAGACGTTGCCCGGATGCTGGAAAAAGGCGGAGGCAACGACAGCGAGGGCGAGCAGGCCGTGGAGCAGCACGGAATAAACGACTGTTTTCCGGAGGCTGAGGTCGTCGTAGCTGGCGGCGGCGGCACTCATTGTTAGCGTGTCCGCGGCCGGTCGGAGAGCGGCTCGGTGACGATGCTGATGTTGGTGACGCCGGACTGGCGCAGGGTGTCGACGACCATGGCGAAGCTGCCAAAGGGCACGGTCTCATCGCAGCGGAGAAAGACGGCGTCCTGGGGGCGGCGGAGCTGGCCGCGGACTTTTGCGCCAAGCTCGTGGATGTTGACCGGCTCGTTGCCGAGATAGATGCGCTGGGTCTTGTCCAGGGTGATGACCAGGCGTTGCTCGGTAATCTCCTTGACCGTGTGGGTCTTGGGTAAATCCACTTCAATGCCGGACTGCAAAATGGGCGCGGTGATCATGAAAATGATGAGCAAGACGAGAACGACGTCGACAAACGGAACCATGTTGATTTCCGAGAGCGAGGTCTGCGTCGATTTGGAAAGTTGCGGCATCGTCGGCAGAAGGCGCCCGGCAGGGGGCGCGGCGAAATTCAGTCGTACGTCTTCTCGATCTCCGCGGCGACTTCCAGGGCGAAGCTATCCATGCGCTGCGCCAGGTCGCGGATGTTCTGCAAAAACTGGTTGTAGAAAATGACGGCCGGGATGGCGGTGAAGAGGCCCGCGGCGGTGGTCACCAGAGCTTCGGCGATGCCGGGGGCCACGACGCGCAGGCTGGCGGCGCCGGCGGTGCCCAAGCCGGAGAAGGCGTCCATGACGCCCCACACCGTGCCAAAAAGGCCGATGAACGGGGTAACCGAGCCGGTGGTGGCCATCCAGGACATGCCCTTTTCCACACGGCGGATCTCTTCGGCGGCGGCGAGTTGCATGCGGACGGTGACCGCGGAAATGCTTTTCAGCTTGCGGGACTGCCCACTGGCGGCGAGCTGGCTCTGCAGCTCGCGGAAGCCCGTGGCATAAAGAGTTGCGAAAGGCGAACCGGCGCTGGCCAGGGCTTTCGGATCGGCAACGCCGCGCGTGGCGCGGAAGATGCGCAGGAACTGGTCACTTTCGCGGTTGATGCGCTTGAAGAGGCCAAGCTTCTGGAAAATCATGGCCCAGGAAACGACGGAAAAAACCAGGAGGAGGAGAAGGACGACGCGGGCTATCCAGCCCGTCTGGCTGAGAACGTTGGTCAGGATATTGTCGAAGAGCAGGATCGACGCGTACAGGGGAATGACGATAACCCTCCGTCGCAGATTTTTTTTCGCGCACGCCCACCGTAGCACACGCTCCGGAAGCGGTCAAAGATAATTGGACGGCGCAGTGTCGAAAAGAGTTGCCACGGCGGAAAAATTGCTGGGTGCGCAGGAGGCGCACTATTCGTAGCGCATGGCTTCGATGGGATCGAGGGCCGCGGCTTTGCGGGCGGGGTAGTAACCGAAGGAGACGCCGGTGAGAGTGGCGAAGAGGACGGCGACGGCGATGGTCTCGACGGAAATGGTGACCGGCCAGGCGAAGAGCCGGGCGAGGGTTTGCGCGGCGAAGACGCCGCCGACCACGCCAAAGAGCCCGCCGAAGAGGCACAGGACCACGGCTTCGCTGAGAAAGCGCAACTGAACGTCGTGCTCGGTGGCGCCGACGGCCAGGTGCAGGCCGATCTCGCGGGTGCGCTCGGTGACCGAGACGAGCATGATGTTCATCACGCCGATGCCGCCGACCAGCAGAGAGACCAGCGCCACGCTGGTGAGCATCAGCGTCAGCGTGTTGCTGGCCTGTTCCTGGGCCTGCAGGATCTCCTGGGGGCTGCGGATGTTGAAGTCGTCCATGGTGCCGGGAAGGATGTGGTGACGTTCGCGCAGCAGCAGGGTGATATTGTCCTGCGCCGGGCGGATGGCCGCCGGGGAGATGGCCGAACACAGGATGTCGTCGAGCCAGTCGATGCCTTTCACTTTTTTCTGCGCGGTGGTGTAGGGAATGAGGAGGAAATCGTCCTGGTCCTGGCCGGTGGCGGAAAAACCTTTGGCCTGCAGCACGCCCACCACGCGGAAGGGCATGTTGCCGATGCGGATGGTCTTGCCCAGCGGGTTCTCTTCGGGGAAGAGATAGCCGACGACGGTCTGCCCGAGCACGGCGACGTTGGCCGAGGCTTCCACCTCATCGGGGGAAAAGATGCCGCCGGAGACGACCGACCAGCGGCGGACGGTGAGGAAATCCGAGGAGACGCCGCGAAAAACGGTGTTCCAATTCTGGTTCTGATAAACGACCTGGGTGCGGCCGTCCACCTGGGGCGAGCAGGTCTTGATCAGCGGAACTTCCTGCAGGATGGCCTGCAGGTCGCTGAGGCGGAGCGTCTTGGTGGCTCCGGTGCCGGTGCGCACGCCGCTGACGCTGCGGCCGCCGGCCTCCACCCAGACAAAATTGTCCCCGAGCATGAGCATCTGCTGGCGGATCTGGCCGGCCCCGCCCTGTCCCACGGCCACGGTGCAAATGACCGCGCCGATGCCGATGGTGATGCCGAGCATGGTCAGGCTGGTGCGCAGCTTGTTGCGCCCGAGGGTGCGCAAAGCCATGCGGACTGTGGAGCGCAAGTCCATCGTCAGGCAGGCCCCTTAAAGAAGAGTAGTCCTGCGAGACCTGCGAGGGCAATCAAAACCGGCTCCGGAATTTTCTTCGCGGCCAGAAGAAGAAAGAGCGCCGCTGCCGCGATCAGGACGGAAGGGAGATCAATCAGGGCGCGGCGGCCAAGAATATAGACGGCCCCCGTGATGGCGCCCACCGCCGCGGCGGTCACCCCCTGCACGAAGGCTTTGACCTGCGGATTTTGCGTGAAGCGCTTGTAGAGAGGCGCGGCGACCAGAACAATCAGGTACGGCGGGACGAAGACAGCGAGCGAGGCGAGCACGGCCCCGAGCAGGCCGGCGACGAGGTAGCCGATGAAGCCGGCGGTGATCACGACAGGCCCTGGGGTAATCATGGCGACGGCGACGGCATCGAGGAATTGGCGTTCGGTCAGCCAGTGCGTCTGAGCGACAACCCCTCCATAAAGAAATGGAACAATCGCCAGCCCGCTGCCGAATACGAAAGCGCCGGCCTTCAGGAAAAAGAGAAAGAGGGTGGTGGTTTTCGCCGCGGAGGCTGGCCCTTGAATGCCCCCCGTCAGCCAGCCGAGGCCGCCGAGCAGCGCGGGCGCAATATCTTGACGGAGAAAAGCAGGCGGAGCCTTCAGAAAAAGTGCGATCAGCCCGCTCACTAGAAAGAGCCAAACAATCTCCGACTCAGTCCGGGCGGTGACCAGCGCCGTAGCCGCAAACAGCAGCCACAGCAGTGGATCCCTTTTCAGCGTTGTGCGGATAAGTTTGCAGGCGCTGCGCAGGAGAATGGCGATGACCGCAGCGCCGACGCCATAGAAGATGGCGCGAATCCACGAGAGAGTCCCGTGATGCACGTAGAAGAAAGCCAAAGCCAGGACCATCAGGAAGGAAGGCAGGATGAAGACCGCGCCGACCAGCGTGGCGCCCAGGCGCCGGAAGCGGACCCAGCCGAGATACATGGCCAACTGGGCCGCAAGAGGGCCCGGGGAGAGCTGCGAGAAGGCCAGGCCCTCGAGGTAGTCGCGTTCCGAAATCCATTGCCGTTCTTCCACCAGATCGCGGTGCATGTGGCCGGCAAGAGCGATGGGGCCGCCGAATCCGAAGGTTCCCAAGCGGAGGAAGTAGGACAGGAAATCGCGGAGGCTGCCGCGCGTGGCGGGATCCGCCGCAGCTTCGCGGGATTTGCCCAACGGGTCTTTGCCGCCTGCTTGCATGCTGCGCTCAGTGAGCGCCGGAGGAGCCCAGAAGGTCCAGTGCGGCGCGGAACCCTTCGGCGAGCTTCGCGGCAGGCCCGCGGCCCCAGTAATGGAGAAAGAAAACCGCCGGCTGCGTCTTCAGCATGTGCTGATGGATGGCCACAATGTTCAGGCCGTGCACCCGAAGCGCCTTCAATACACCCTGGACTTCCGATTCGCGCATGGCGATGTCGCCGGCGATCTGCGCATCGCCATCCGAGCCGGCGAAGGCGGCCCAGGAGTTCAATCCCATCCGGGCGTTGATGACCGTTCCCATTTCGGTGAGGTGCAGATCGTCGCGGCCGACGGTGAATTTCTGCACCGCGCCAAACGTTTCGCCGGGACGCCCGATGATTTTGGTAAGCGCAGCGGCATCCAGAGCGGGCGCGGCAAGAGAAGCGCCGGGCGCGGATGGCGCAGAGGCGGGAGTGGCGTGTCCGACGAGGTCGAGTGCGGGCTTGATTCTTTGCGCGAGATCCAGCGCCTTTCCGTGACCGTGCACATGAAGAAAAAACAGCCGCGGCTCCTCCCAGAAAAAGTGGTTGTGGAGAGCGGTAGCCTCCAAGCCGTGATCGAGAAGCGCGGAAAGCACGGGGTTAACTTCTTCCTGCGTCAGGACCAAATCGCCCATGAGCACATCCATGTCCCCATCGCCCTTCGTCAATCCAATCCAGCCGCCGAAGCCGAAGGGCGTTGGCGTATCGCGGCCGGCGATCTGTACATGCAGATCGTTGCGCGGAATGTTGATCTTCAGAACGGCCGCCTTGTAGTCGCCACTGCGGCTCAGGTACCGGAGCACGGCCTGGTAGTCAGCGGGAATCTCCTGCGCGGGGAGCCTGGAGGCGGCCAGAAACATGCACAGGACAAGAAGAAAAATCATTCGGCGGAGATGTTTCAAGATATACCTCCTGTGTTAGGGACTGGAGTGTAACGCCGGGCTGGCGCCGCGGCAATGAATTCGTCCGGCAAGCCTGCCAAGAGGCGTGCCGGGGAGTGTGCTAAACTGGCCGGGAAAGCATGGGAAAAGCCTTTGATATCGGGCTGGATGCGCTGGCGGCGGGAGGCGCTGCTTCGCGGGAGACGCCTGCAAGTGCGGGCTGCGGCGCGCGCGGCACGTTTTTTCTGGAGACCTTCGGCTGCCAGATGAACGACCACGACTCGGAAAAAGTGGCCGGGGTGCTGGTGGCGCGCGGGTACCGCCAGGTGCACTCGCCCGAGTCCGCCTCGGTGATCCTGTACAACACCTGCAGCATCCGCGAAAAGGCGGCGCAAAAGGTCTTCTCGCGGCTCGGGGAGTTTCGCGCGCAGCCGAACGAGGGGCGGATGATCGGCGTGCTGGGCTGCCTGGCGCAGCAGGAGGGCGCGGATATCTTCGAGCGCGCGCCGTGGGTGGGGCTGGTATGCGGCTCGGCCAGTTACAGCAAGCTGCCGGAGCTGCTGGCGCAGTGGGAAGCGGGGAACCGGCGGGTCACGGGGCTGGAGACGGACACGGACGAAACTTTCGAAACGGAAATTACGCGGCGCGACAATCCCTGGCGCGCCTACCTGACGATCATCGAGGGCTGCGACAAGGCCTGCTCCTACTGCGTGGTGCCGTTCACGCGGGGGCCGGAGCGCAGCCGGGCAAGTGCGGCGGTGCTGGCAGAGGCGCGGCAGCTCGCGGATCTAGGTTACACGGAAATCCAACTGCTCGGACAAACCGTGAATTCCTACCGCGATCCCACGCCGCGCGGGATGCGCTTTGCGGAGCTGCTGCTGGCGGCCGCGGAGATTCCGGGGATTCGCCGGGTGCGCTTCACGACGTCGCACCCGCGGGACTTCACGCCGGACATCGTGCGCGCGATCGAGGCGCACCCGGCGGTCTGCGAGCACGTGCACCTGCCGGTGCAGTCCGGCTCGACGCGGGTGTTGCGCGCGATGCAGCGCACCTACACGCGCGAGGAGTATCTGGAAAAAATCGAGCTGCTGCGGAGCGCGCGGCGGGCCATCAGCGTGACGACGGATTTTATCGTAGGCTTTCCGGGCGAGACGGGAAAGGATTTTCAGGAAACGCTCAGCCTGCTCGATGCGGCGCAGTTTGACGGGGCGTTCTCCTTCAAGTACTCACCGCGGCCCAATACGCCGGCGCAGGCGATGGCCGACGCGATTCCCGAGGAAGAGAAGAGCCGGCGCCTGGCGGTGCTGCTGGAGAAGCAGCGGGAGATCCAGACGGCGCGCAACGCGGCGCTGACGGGGCAGCGCTTCGAGGTGCTGGTGGAAGGGAAGTCGCGGAGGCAGAACCAGTGGGCCGGGCGTACTTCTAGTAACCGCATGGTGAATTTTACTTCGCCGGTCGCCGAGCTTCTGGGACAATACGTGCAGATCCAAGTGAGCAGCGCAGGGCCCAACAGTCTGGCGGGCGAACAGGTTTTGTAGCCCAGACTTCAGTTTGTACCGGTGGATGGTGCGCGGTGAGAAATGAGGAGCACAGGCTCCCGACTCGGTCGGGACAAGTTCGGCCTGTGCTACGGGAGGGCTCGATGGAAGTCGAAATGAAGATTCGCAGCCTGATGATGGATCCCGTGACCAACATGCCCATTGTGGTGTTGAAGGACCTGCAGGGCAGCGCCGTGCTGCCCATCTGGGTGGGCATCTACGAAGCCAACGCCATCGCCCTGGAGATCGAAAAGGTGCAGACGCCGCGGCCGATGACCCATGACCTGCTGCGCAACGTGCTGCTGGGGCTGGACGTGCACGTGCAGAAGGTGGTCGTGAACGACCTCAAGGACGACACCTTTTTCGCGCTGATCTGGGTGGAGACGCGGGGCGAGCTGATGGCCATCGATTCGCGGCCCAGCGATGCGCTGGCCCTGGCGCTGCGCGTGGATTGCCCGATTTTCGTGGAAGAAGAAGTGCTGAAGAGCTCCAAGGTGTCGAGCGCGGTTTCCGAACGGAACTCCACCGAGCAACTGCGCAACTGGCTCGAAGGCCTCTCCGACGACGACCTCGGCCGCTACAAGATGTAGAGCGGCAGGACTTCTGACAGCCACATGCGGTTGACCGTGAGTCATGCCGCTGCTCTTTTTCCTTCTCCGGACTTTCGGTGTCTCCGCGTTTCTTCTCGATCTCCCAGGGCCGTCCAGGACAAATGAAAAGAAAAACGGCCACGGCGGTGCCGCGCCCCTACCGGCTCGTTGCGTGAGGAATCCGGGTTAGCGGACGGCGGATGCGCGCAGGCGGCGCACGGTCCTTTGCCAGACGAGCAACAAGACACATCCGATCAGGATCAGGGCAAAGCTCAGGCCGGTCCACAGACCGAAGACGCCCCAGCCGCGGCGGAAGCAGAGATAGGCGCCGAGCGGAAAGCCGATCAGCCAGTAGGCCGAGAAGTGACAGAGCATGGGCGTGCGGGTGTCGCCGGTACCGCGCAGCGCGCCGGTGGCCACCGACTGGATGCCGTCGAAGAGCTGAAAGGCCGCGCCGGCGGCGAGCAGGAGTATCGTGTTGCGGATCACCGCTTCGTCGGGCGTGTACATGCGGGCAATCCAGCGGGGAAAGACCAGCAAGCCGAGCGAGGCGAAGCACATGAAGGAGGCGCTGAGAGCGATGGCCGTGCCGCCGGCGTCGGCGGCAGCCGCGGGGTCTTTGCGGCCGATGGCCTGGCCGACGCGCACGGTTGCGGCGGAGGAGATGCCCAGGGGCACCATGTAGGTCAAGGAAACGGTGTTCAGGGCGATCTGATGGCTGGCCAGAGCCACGGCGCCAAGGCGGGCGATGAGCGCGGTGGCCAGGGCGAAGACGGCCATCTCCAGCGTGATCTGCAGAGCGGCGGGAAGGCCCAAGGCGATCAGCCGGCGGATGCGGCGGAGATCCACTTCGACCGGCGTGTGCAGAAGCCGGGTGCGGTGCTTGCGGTCGTACCAGAGCAGGTAAGCGACGAGCACGGCGGCCATATAGGTGCGCGCGATGGCCGTGGACCAGCCGGAGCCGACCACGCCCATCGCCGGGGCGCCCCACTTGCCGTAGACGAGGAGCCAGTTGCCGGCGAGGTTGACGAAGTTCGCGGTGATGAGCGCGAAGGCCACGGGCTTGACGAGGTTCATCGCCTGCATGGTGCGGCGCAGGGCGAAATAGAGCAGCAGGGGGAGCACGCCCATGGCCAGGGCCTTCATGTAGGGGACGGCGAGGGCGGAGACGCGGGGTTCCGCGCCGAGAGCGGTGAGCAGCGGCGCGAAGAACCAAATAGGGGTCATCAGACAGGGCGTCATGGCCAGGGCCAGGTAGATGCTGTTGAGCAGCGAGCGGTGGCAGTCCTCGCGCTGGCCCGCGCCAAAGGCCTGGGAAACCAGGGTGTCCAGGCCGATCAGCAGGCCTCCGCCGAACAGGGCCAGGACATGGAAGAGGATGGAGCTGATGCTCACGGCGCCGATGGCTGCGGCACTGTCGGGGAGGCGGCCGACCATCATGGTGTCCACGATGGCCATGCTCATCCAGCCAAGCTCGGCGAGAACCAGGGGCAGTGCCAGCTTAAGCGTGGGGCGGAACTCCGCCCGCAATGTGCGCATGCGGAACATGGCGAATGGCGAGGCAAGTGTAAGCGGGAGAGGCCCCGGAAATAAAGCCGAAGGCAGCAGGGGCAGGGAGGTAACCGATGATACTCCCTGGTGCGTAAGTTCCATTGACCGAATTGGATACGACGTTTAGGGTAAAAGAGTAGGAATATGGTGAGCGCGCTGGCGCGCGGCCGATTGCGACAGCGTTTATGGTGGCAGGATTTTGCCGCGCCCCGCGCTACGGAGGAGAAGCACTGTGGCCCTTCCAGGTTCTGGATTGAACGAGAGCACAGAAAAGCATTTCCGCACGGTATCGCGCGTGAATTCGCGGGTGCCGATCGCCGTGGAGTGGACCGAGGCCAGCAACAGCATGCGCGTAGAAGGGGTTACCCTGGATGTCAGCTCGAAGGGCTGCCTGGCGGTTGTGCCCCAGGGCTTCACCGTGGGCCAGCGCATGCGGGTGGTCAATCTGGTAACCAACCAGGGCTGCGATGCCGTGCTCGTCTGGCGCGGCCACGAAGGCCGCACCGGCTGGGAATTGGGCCTGGAGCTGCAGGATCCTCCGGTGGACTTCTGGAGCCTGGATTTCTGAGCGGGGCTACGGGCGGCGCCTGCGGTTGAAAGCGGGAAACGGACAAGTTTAGGTCGAGTAAATGAGAAACGGGGCTGGGCCGCGAGGTCCAGCCCCGTTGATTTTTTGGGGAGCCAGGCTACGGAGCAAGGGGCCCGACAGGCCAGCGGGCAGCGCGAAGGAGAGGGGGTGGGCGGGGAAGGGGGCTCTGGGGCGAGGGGGCCCGGCGAGGCCAAAAAAGTGTACTTTTTGCTTGCACTTCCACAGGCAGCTTCCGTACATTTAGCCTAGCCCTTGGGGGGTAATTGCGGGAGACACCTACATATAGGAAGGCTGTTGCCGGACCGCGGCGGCCCCGGTATGCGCCGGCGGATGGAGGCAGAAGCGCATGACGGCCATCATCACGATCGCGAATCAGAAAGGCGGCGTGGGCAAAACCACGACGGCGATCAATCTTGCCGCGTCGCTCGCGCACCGCGGCAAGCGGACCCTGCTCATCGATCTCGACCCGCAAGCCAATTCCACGATCGCTTTTTTTCATGCCAGCGATGTGGCCCTGTCCATGTTCGAAGTGCTCAGTGATGCGCGGGCGGAGATGGCCAAGGTGATCAAGCCCACGAAAGATCCGAACCTGTTTGTGGGGCCGGGGCGCCTGGCGCTGGCGAAACTCGAGCAGGTGCTGGCCGGGCAGTTCGACGCGCCGTACAAGCTGAAGGACGCGCTGGCGCCGGTGCTGCGGGAATTCGACTACGTCATTCTGGACACGCCGCCGTCGCTGGGCATCCTGACGGTGAACGCCATGGTGGCCTCCACGCACCTGCTGGTGCCCATCCAAGCCGCCTATTTCGCGATCGAAGGCACCGACGACCTGCTGGAAACCTACGAGCGCATCCGCGCGCGGCCCAACCCGGCGCTGAAGGTGCTGGGCGTGGTGATCACGCTGTTCGACCGGCGCACGAACATCTCGCGCGACACGCACGAGCAGATCCGCTCGGTGTTCGGCGGGGTGCTGTTCAAGACGCGCATCGGGAAGAACGTGCGTCTGGAGGAAAGCCCGGCATACAAGGAAACGATTTTAACGTTTGCTCCGAAGTCACCCGGCGCTGCCGATTATAAAAAGCTAGCCGCGGAGGTTATCCAACGTGTCGAACGTGTCGAAGAGGATCGGATTGCCCGTCACGCTGAAGATGCGGCATGACGCCCACTACATCGAGTCGCTGACGACGTACAGCGGCGCGGCGATAGGGCGCATGATACCGGTGGAGAATATCCGGCCGAATCCGGAACAGCCGCGCAAGGCCCTGGGCGACCTGCGCGACCTGACGGACTCCATCCGGGAGAAAGGCGTGCTGGAACCGCTGCTGGTGCGCTACGTGACGCAGGAGGAGTGCTACCACATCATCTCGGGGGAGCGGCGCTATCACGCGTCGCGGGCCGCGGGGCTGCGCGAAGTGCCGTGCATCGAGAAGGTTGCGGACGACGCGGAAACCCTGGAACTGGGCCTGATCGAGAACATCCAGCGCAAGGACCTGACGCCCTTTGAAGAGGCCGACGGGCTGCACCGGCTGGCGACGCAATTCGAATACACGCACGAAGATCTGGCGCGGAAGATCGGGCGGGCGCGCTCTTCGGTGACGGAGACACTGTCGCTGCGCAATATCCCCGAGGCCATCCGGCGCAAGTGCGCGGAGCACGGGGTGGCCTCGAAGTCGGTGCTGCTGCAGATCGCCCGGCAACCCACCGAGAAGAAGATGGCCGAGATGCTGCAGCGCATCCTGCAGGGCGGGCTGACGCGCGACCAGGCGCGCCGCGAGAGGCGCGACGAACAGCAGGGCGGGCCGCGGCCGCAGCCTTTCGTCTTCCATTTTGAGCCGGAGACGGAGAAGTTCAAGCTGCGCATCCAGTTCCGGAAGAGCAACGTGTCGCGAGACGAGCTGATCAGCACGCTGCGCGAGATTCTGGCTTCCCTCGAGGAGTCGTCGGAAACGGCGAACTCCGCAGTCGCTTAGGCGGCTGTTCGCAAGGAAGGGCCGGAGGAGGGACTCCGCCGGCCCGCCTGTCCCATGGTCGAACTCACACCCCAGCAGATGCGCATTGTGGAGCGGCTGTTTGCGGCGGGCTTCCGCCCTATGGCTATACCCCCGTATGAGAACGCGCTGTGCGTGCGCCGCGGGGAGTGCGCGGCAGTGCTGGCGCTGGTGGAAAACGGCGGTCTGCGGCTGCAGGCGCCGCCCAGCTACCTGGTGGAAGGCAAGCTCAGCGTGCGCATCCAGCGCGGCGGCCAAGAGCTCTTCGTGTGGAAGAAGAGCGAACTGGAAGCCACGGCGGAGCGGCGAGAGGAGCTGGAACGATTCCGGGCCGAACTGAACGAACTGCTCGAACAGGGACTCCCGCAGTAGTGGTCACAGATTTGCATTCCGTTTTCCGCCCCGGCAAACTCATTAGGTTGCGCGACCGCAAAATGGTCGAAATATTGCGCGACCGCAAAGCGGTCGACCCCACATGACGACTTACGACCTGATCTGCATTGGCGCCGGACCGACGGGCCTGGCCTCCGCAATCGAGGCCCGGCGCGCGGGGATGCGCGCGCTGGTGATCGACAAGGGCTGCCTGTGCAATTCGCTGTTCCACTACCCGGTCAACATGGTGTTTTTCACCACGCCGGAACTGCTGGAGATCGGCGACCTGCCGCTGGTGTGCGCGGCGGAGAAGCCGACGCGAAGCGAGGCGCTGAAGTACTACCGCAAGGCGGCGGAGCATTATCAGCTCGAGCTGCGGCTGTTTGAGCGGGTGGAGCGGGTCGAGGGAAGCGACGGGAAGTTCGCGGTGTTCACGCAAACGGAAAACGGGACGGCCCAACGTTATGCGGGCCGCAAGATCGTGGTGGCCACGGGCTACTACGACCAGCCGAATCTGCTGGGGGTGGAAGGGGAGAATCTTCCGCACGTCTCGCACTACTATACGCAGCCGCACGAGTTCTGGAACCGCGACGTGGTAGTCATCGGGGGAAAGAATTCGGCGGCGGAGGCGGCGCTGGACCTCTACCGTGGCGGCGCGCGCGTGACGCTGGTGTACCGCGGCAGGAGTCTGGGAGCGTCCCTGAAATACTGGGTGCGGCCGGACATCGAGAACCGCATCAAGGCCGGGGAAATTCGCGCGCTGTTCCGGACGCAGGTGGCGCGCATCGCCGCGGACCACGTCGTGGTGGGCGGCGGCTGGGGGCGGGAGCAGAGGGTACCGGCGCGGCAGGTGTTCGCCTTGACGGGCTATCACCCGGACTTTGAATTTCTGGAGAGACTGGGCGTGCGGCTGGACCGGGAGACGCGCAAACCTGTCTGCAACCCGGAGACGCTGGAGAGCAACGTGCCCGGGCTGCACCTGGCGGGAGTGATCATCGGCGGGCGGCACACCAGCGAGATCTTCATCGAAAACGGGCGGTTGCACGGCAAGCAGATCGTGAAATCGCTGCAGTAATACCGGGTGATGCGGCGCGAACGGCGGTTTGCCGCAACTTCGGGCGTTTGCTAAACTGGACGGGCCATGGCCTCCCTTTCAAGTGGAACCGCAAAACAATCCATTTTTCGCGATATCGCCGAGACGTTCAGCGCGCTGGCAACAGGTTTCAGCGTGACTTTCCGCAATATGCTGCGCAAACCGGTGACGGAAAACTATCCGTATGAGCCGGTGCATTTCCAGGCGCGTTACCGCGGCATTCACGTGCTGCACCGCGATGAGAGCGGACTGGAGAAGTGCGTGGGCTGCTTTTTGTGCGCCGCGGCCTGCCCGGCCAACTGCATCTACATCGAGGCCGCGGAAAACACCGGCGAGAAGCGCATTTCCGCAGGCGAGCGCTACGCCGAGGTTTACAACATCGATTATTCGCGGTGCATCTTCTGCGGCTACTGCGTGGAAGCCTGCCCCACCGATGCCATCACCCACGGACACGGTTTTGAACTGGCCAGCTACGACATCAACTCGCTGATCTACCGCAAAGAAAAGCTGCTCGAGAAGATCGCTGCCGCTCCGGTGCGCTCCGCGGCCGGTGCCAAAGCCACCGCGTAATCCTGCAGAAATCACGTTTCCTCCATAAATAGCACGGCGTGTGTGCGCAGCTGCGATACGGGTGTGCGCTCTCTTCCTTCCTATAAAAAATATAAGGGCAACGAGACGTAAGTGCCGGGAGGCGAGCGATGGCGGCCGCGTGGGATGCGCAGGACGGGCGCGGGAGATACGGGCTTGAGCCTGTGACAAGGCACACCTTCCTGCCCGGTGGCGGCGGGGCGGGCCAGAGTGCATCGCGCCGGGCACACCATCGGAACAATTCGGACAATGCACGGAACCAGTCGTTTAAGGCCGCCGACCGGGCGGAAAGCCACCGGGTGGACGGCCCGCGCTACGACGGGCCGCGGCGCATCCCAAATTCGGTAAGGAAATTATCGGACGCAGGATTCGACGCGGGGCCGGGGGATTGCGTGGCGGCAGTCCCTTCTGGAGGGAACGCCGGGGCCTGCACGGAGCGCTCGCGCTGTTCGATGAGCCAGCGGGCCAGCAGGGCACTGGCGCTCTCTTCCATCCATTGATCCAGCAAGCGGCCAATGTCCTTGCGCAGGTTTGCAGCGTGGTTGAGCCGGGAGAGTTCGTAACTCTGCAGGGAGAAAGATGAGGCAGAGAAAAGAAACTCCCACGGGGGTTGCGTTTTATGGGTACTCATAAGGGCCTCCAGAGGGAACGCCCGAGTACCTTACCGGACTAGTAATACTAGTCAAGTGCCGAAAAGAGTAAGGGCTGTGGATAACTGTGGAAATCTCCGCCGGGACTTCGACGCGCATTGGGCCCCGGCGCTGCACGCCTGCAGCGCCTGCGCGGGGGATTACGAGGATCCGGATCGCACGGCGCCGCCGGACGAGGACGAAGGCGAGGACGACGGGAGTAACGCGTGGCCGGAAAGGGCGGGAGAGGGCGGTGGGGAAGATTTCTGTGGGGATCGGTAAGAGCGGAGGTGGCTATGGTTCTGCGGGATGTGCGGACTAGGCGGACGGCGGGCAAACGCAACGGGGGGCGCGGTCCGGGGCGGCGCACCGCACTGCGGACGCAGCGGGAGATACTCTGCGACGTGCTGCTCTCGGCGGGGGAGTGCGCAACGCATGCGGGAGACTCCGGGCAAGCGTGGCTGACGCTGGAGGAGCTGGCACAGCTGACGCAGTTCGGCGAGGCCAGCATCTCGGCGCAACTGCGGCATCTGCGCAAGCCGTGGAACGGCGGGTACGTGGTGGAGAAGCGACGGCGGGAGGCTGAGTCGTGGGCGCGGCCGGAGCAGGCGGGGGCGCTGTGGGAGTACCGGCTGCGGCTGCAGAGAGAACCTGGCGGCGTGGCCTAGCAACGGGGAGTTCGCGTGGGGACGGTTCAACTGTTTAACCGTGGCAACGATTGAAGAGTTGAAGAGATGGAAGCGGAGGCGGCGGAGGAGGAACGATGAGCGCAAAGCCGGAGCTGGCGTTCGATGTGTGCTGGGAGGTCTACCGCGGGGCGCGCGAGGTGCTGGAGACCAAGCGTGGGGTCGCGGCGCTGAACTTGACAGAGCCGACGAAATTTCTGTGGCGGCCGGACATCCGGCCGCGGCTGAATGAGTATGTGGCGGACTTTGCGCTGGCGGGGCAGGCGGCGCTGCACGGGGCGGAGTGGGCGTCGCGGCTGGTGCTGTTCCGGGTGTTCTACCTGGGGCTGGCGCCGTACGAGCGGGCGCGGCCGTTCTTGGGGCTGAGCGAGATGGGCTGGACGAACTGGACGGAGGAGATCCGCCGGCGCTGCGGGCGGGAGCTGCTGCGGCGGGAGATGTTTCCGCCGCGAAAGTATTTTCAGGAAGCGAGCTGAGCGGGAAAGTAAAACCGGAAATGGACGCTCAGACTGTGCGCAACGATGGCGATTGCAAGAGGTCTCCGTTGAGATCCTTCGCCCCGATGCAGAACATCGGGGCTCAGGATGACACGTTTCAAAAGTTTTCTTGCGGGTTCAGTTACGCCTGCCCGGACCGGGCAGGAGGCAGGTGATTCAAGTGCCGGCGAAGCCCTGGATCAGGAGCAGGATGCCGAAGATGGCCGGAGCGTAGAGGATCATGCGGGCGGTGGATTGGGTGATGGCGTAGCCGATCAGGAAGAGGCCGAGCACGACGTAGAGGGCGCGCAGGGCGAAGGCGAAATTGAGGTAACGAGACATAAGCTAATCGCCGGACTGAATAGGCGCAGTTTTATTGTAGCGCAGATCAGCGGACGGCAAGAGCGCGGCGCTACAGAACTGAAGAGCAAGGGGAAGATGACGGGATTACCCGCCGCTACAAACAGGAACAGGGATAGTGGGTCAATTTAAAATAAGTCTTGCACTCGCCCGCCGCAGTATCGGAAACTGGGCGCGCGCGTATCAAAGCGATTGAGCCATAGACTGACCAAAACAAGGGGGAAGAACGCTCAGGCCATAGAGCGCGGTCGGCAGTATGGGCCAAATGACGGCAAGGCTAGGGCAAAGAAGCTAACCGCTAAGCAGCAGAAAACAAAAGCCTTAAAAGCGCTAAGGCACGCTGGAGGTAGATTTTCCTTGACACAACCGGGGAATGTTGTAAGGTAGTAGCTGAAATCCCGCCTAGAGTAATCTAGGCCATGACCTGGACCCAGGACGACGGGCATAAAAAAGGCCACTTTAGACGTGGCCTTTTTTATTTGCAAGTGCAGGAGCATCCATCTCTCACGTAGAGCGCAGGAATTTCAGCACACTTTGTAACCCATTCTTTCGATACTCCAAAAGAACTCACTAGTATCACTTTCTGCAATTTCGGGTCGAGTCGTGTAAAGGCTACTTTCCGAGTATGTTTCCCATGATAGACGACATAGATGTGGTCGCCTTTGATTCCACCCTGTCCGCGATATTCATGATTGCGGAGATTCTTGTGTATGCAGTTTGGCCTTTTGAGGAGATTTGGGATATTAAACAGCGCGTTGGCTCTCTGCTCGTTAATTCTGAAACCTGTTTCATCGAAAATGCCCTTTTCAAGCATGGGTAATACGACACTCGGTTTCGCCTGAATCCATTCATCTGGCTTAGCTAGATTTGGGTATTCGAGTTTTATCCAGTAAAGAAAATTTTCTGGCAGTAGATGAACTACCTCTGGCAATGGGCTATCGACAGCCTGTTGGTGCAGGTGTTTCTTATACCGATTAAAGAGAACCTGTATGGGACCGGGTGGCACGATTCGTGGAATACCCAAAGCCGCAGCAAGTTTCTCTGCAAAGGTTAAGGCCATCATCTGATAGTGTAAGTAAGCTAAGAGTAGACGACAAATTACGAGTTTAGATGAAGTTACACGTTTAGCACTATTCATACCCAGAGAACATGTAAACATCTGCTGGCAACAAAAAATATTCTTTAAATTTCAAGCTGACCCACTGCCGGAAAAGGCAAGAGAAGATGCCGACCTCCCGACCAAGTCGGGATATGTCCTGGCCGGCGCTACAAGAGAAGGGGATCGCCTGTGCGGAGGAGTTTGCCGGATTCGGTGGAAGCGACGTGGGTGTTGACGGCGAGGCGGTAGAAGTGGTCGAAGCGGGAGGCGGGGGACCAGGCGGGGAGCTGGGCCTGGCGGAGGTCGGCGAAACGCTTTTGGAAGCCCTCGATGGGCGCGGCGGTGCGGGGATCGCGGGGCGGGACGACGCAGCGGGCGCAGGGATTGCTGCCCTCGAAGGCGACTTCACCGATGTGGAAGCGCACGACGCTGCGTTCTTCTTCACCGAAGAGGCGATCTTCCCAGAAAGCAGGGAGAACGTCCGGTGTGACCGCGGAGCGGTCAGCATCACGCGTGACCGCAGAGCGGTCAACATCCTGTGTGACTGTGGAACGGTCAACATCGATTTCGAGGGTGGTGCGGAAGCGCAGGCGCATGTCGTCGAGGGTCACACCGGGGAACCACGCGCAGACGGCCTCGAGCGTCGCGGTGGAAATAATCGTGGGGCCATGGGCGATCCTGTCGTCCGGGAAGCCTTCCCGGGCGTAGCGCACGAGGATGTGCTGCTCGAAGTAGACGCTGAACCACTCGGCGGCGGATTCGGTGTCGCGTGGGAAGGCAAATGTCCTCGCGGGGATATTACGGCGGTCACCGGGAACGGACAGCGTGACCGAGCTGAGATCCGGAGCAAAGTCCGCGCGAATGAGGTGCATCGCCGCGGTGCGCTTGCCATTCACCCAGCGGCCATCCACGGAGTAGAGCGCCCAGGCGCGGTCGAGCTCGAGGCCGCCGTGGGGGCCGATGCGCGCGGCGGAGACTTCGACGGGATCCAGGGACTTGATGGGGTGCAGGCGGATCTTCGCGAGATGAACGTGGGAAGAGCCGGTGCGCATCCGGACATCTTAGCAAATCCGCGGGAAAAGTTGAGGGAGGGTTGCGGCGCAGCGTTCGCGAAACGCCGGTGCGCCGCAACCCTGGTGCCTACCCGAAGGCCTCAGGAAGAGGCCGCCCGGGCAGCAGCGGTGATAGGCCGATAGCCGCACATACTGGCCTTCTTGAGCGCGTCCAGGGCCTCGGCGGTGGTCATGAGCGGGGTGGTCTTGAGGCTCTTGACGGCGCCGCCGCCAGCGAAGGCCATGGCGATGGCTGCGGCACTGATGTTGTCGGGCATCTCGGTGATGACCGCCACATCGAATTCGCCGAAAGCGAAGTAGCCGGTCTGGATGCGCCCGCCGAGCTTCTCGATCGGTGCGCGAATGGCATCCATGCGATCCTGTGGGTTGGCGATGAGCATGGACCAGGTTTCCGGGGTGTAACTGACTTGGTGTAGAAAGTACGGCATGCGAGGGCTCCTTTCGGGGAGAGCGGACCGTGGCCTGTGTGACCGCAGAGCGGTCAACTGCGCGGCCCCGCTCGGAAAATTCCGGGGATTGCGCGAATATGCGCCCGGCGAAAAGCGAAGTCAAGAGCGAGGAGCCGGCAAAGCGATGACCGGCCTGTGCAAAAAAAAGTTTAGAATGGGGCTTGACAGGATGTACTAGTGTGCTACACTTATGCCTGTAGAAATACGGTCAAACGCCCCGGACAGGTCCGGGGCGTTTTTATTTTGGGGACATCCTTCCGGCAGGGCCATCTAAACGAAATCTTGTGTTTGCAGTGAATTCCGGCGCACAGGTGCGCCTGGACGAGGAGTTGCGATGCCGAACTATCAGAACGTAACGCCGCCGTATTCCCTGTTTCCGGGGGACGCCGGCTTCAGCTGGAATAACGAGGCGTTTCCCTCGGCGAACACCGCCGGGACGCAGTTCGCGCTGCCCAGCTACGCGGGACAGCCGGACACCGGAACGACGATCCGCTGGCAGACGATTTTCGGGACGGCGCCGACGGCGGTGAACATCGTGCTGCAGACGGCGATGGCCGACGTGGACGCGGAGTACCAGACCATCGACACGTCTACGGCGACAGCAGGCGAGGCGCGCACCGTGGCCAGCGTGCAGGGGAAGTTCATCCGCACGAAGGTGGTGTCCAACACGGGCGGGGCGGGGCTGACGGCGAAGGTGCTGGCGTAGGGGCGGCACGGCACAGGGACAAAAGAGATGGCGAGTCATCCCAACTACGTGAAGAAGCAGGTGGCCGTGGACACGGTGAGCTGGACGCCGGTGGTGGCGCCGATCGATTGCCAGGGCGTGGGAATCAAGAACAGCGTGGCCGTGGACCTGAAGATCCGGACCGATGCGGCCGATCCGGCGACACAGGACACGATCCCCGCGGGCAATCAGGAAGGCGTGATGGTGGCGCGGTCGCAGGGAAGCGTGCAGTTTGATGCGGGGCCGCAGAGGTTCCGCGCGGGCGAGACGATCTGCTACCTGCAGGCGGGCAGCGGGACCGGGCCGGCGCTGGCGACATTTGTGCGATGAGGTGGAAATGCGCGTAAAGATCATTGGCGAAAACGATTGCGCGAAGGCGGCGCGAGGGCTTCTGCGGCAGGCGGGCTTTGCGGTGACGGAATTTCTGCCGGGCGAGGCGGTCCTGCAGGGGCCGCTGGCCGGCTACGTGATCACCATCGAAGAGATTGCGGGGACGGAGCGGATCCACATCGATTCGGTAGATTGCCCGTTCGAGGCGGCCCTCTTGAAGCACATCACGCAGCTCTCGAAGCTGCCGGTCGTGGTGGACCGGCCGGGCGGCGTGGTGCACGGCGACCGGGAGATTGTCCTACTCGTGCCGGCGAGCGCGGAACAGCAGCAGGCCGTGGAATTCGGCGTGCTGCGGGGATTGCTCGAGCTGGGCGGCCGGCAGAAGGCGGCGGAAAAAGCGCTGCCGCCGCGAGCGCCCTGGTACAAGCGGTTGCGCCCATGAAGCGGCGAATGCACAGGGCGTGGCTCCTGGCCGTGCTGGGCGTAATGGTTAGGCTTTGTGTACTGCCAGCGGCGCAGGGTGGGCCTGCACCGAAGCGCGCGCTTCGATCCGAGGTGGCTGAGGTGGCGCTGCGCGCGCGGGATGCGGAAGGAAGCGAGCTGGCGTTGCGCGTGCCGGCAGGCATTCTGCTGGCCCAACTGCAGCAGCAGGGCAGCAGCGCCAACACCAATCTGAACCAGATCGGCGGCGCGAGCGTGTCGCCAGGCCTGTACGACAGCGCGAACACGGCGCTGAAGGTGAGCTGCGTCGTGGGCTGCTCGGCAACGGGGTCGTTTGCGGACAATAGCGCCTTCACGACCGGTGCGACGGGCGTCACCAACATTTCCGGTCTGTTCAACGACGCCGCGGCGAACCTGACCAGCGGCAATGCCGGCGCCATTCGCGCCACAACAGACCGGATGCTTTATGTGAACATCGGCAAGATCGCCGGAAGCGTGCCGGGACTGACGGGCAGCAGCCTGAATGTGAATTGCACGGGCGGCTGTTCCGGGAGCGCGGGATTTACGGATAACACGGGGTTCACCGCGGGAACGAGCGCGGAATCGAACATCGGCGGGGTGTTCAACGATGCGCTGGCGGCGGTGACCAGCGGGAACGCAGCGGCAGCGCGCATCACCAGCAGCCGCGCGATGCATGTGAACCTGCGCAACGCTTCCGGGACGGAGATCGGCACGGCGTTCAACCCCCTACGCACGGACCCAACAGGGACGACCACGCAGCCGGTCTCCGGCACGGTGACGGCGAACGCGGGGACGGGAACGTTCGGGGTCAGCGGCACGGTGACGGGAAACCAGGGCACCGCGGGGGCGCTGGCCGGAGCGTGGCCGGTGAAGGTGACGGACGGCACGAACTCCATGCCTACCGGCGATGCTTCCGCGCGGTCCATTCATGTGACCGCCGACGGTCTGCCCGCGCTCCCCACCGGCGGAAACACCATCGGCGCGGTGAATCTGGCGCAGTACACGCCAGCGGCGGGGCGGTTGCCGGTGGACGGCTCGGGCGTGACGCAGCCGGTCTCCGGAACGGTTACGGCGAATCAGGGGGGGACGTGGACGGTGCAGCCGGGCAATACGGCGAACACCACGCCTTGGCTGACGACGGATTCGGCGGACGGCAACACCGGATCGGCGGTTCCGGCGAAGGCCGCATATCTCGGCGGCAATGCGAGCGGCAACCTCACGGGCGTCACGGTTTGCGACCACTGGACGCCGATCAGCCTGACGGCGAACACGCAGATCATCACCGGCGCGGCAAGCAAGCAGACCTACGTCTGCTCGATCAACCTGGTGGCGGGCGCGGCGACGAACGTGGCGGTGGTCGAGGGAACGGGCACGACGTGCGCCACGGGCATCGCGGGCATGGCGGGTGGAACCACGGCGGCCACTGGCTGGAACTTCGCGGCGAACGGCGGCCTTACTCAGGGAAACGGCGTCGGGGCCATCATGCGCACGGCCACGGCGGCGGACAACGTGTGCATTCTCGTTTCAGCGGCGAATCAGGTATCGGGGACGATCTCGTGGACACAGTTCTAAGGCGCTGGCCGCTTTGGGCCTTGGTTGTCTTTTTGTTTATGGCCCCTTCCGCGTGGAGCGCTCCCGCTTTCGTGCAGTACGCCAGCGCCGGAAACGGCGGGTCGGGCAACGCCAGTACTGCATTCACAGCCGCAAATATCACGGCGAATGACTTGCTTGTGGTGCATTGCTTGTGGGCAAGGACGACGCAGACTCTGAATTCCGTAACGGATACGGCAGGAAACACCTACACCCTTCTAACGAATACATCCGTGACGGATGGCACGGTATTGCGCACGGAATCGGCCTATACGGTGGTCACGGCGGGCGGTGGCACAAAACCGACGGTCACCTGCAACCGCAGTTCTACTTCGGGCGCGGCCTGGATTCAAATTGCCGAGTATAGCGGAACGGCCACCTCGGGCGTCCTCGATCAGTCCGCCGGCACATTTGGCGCCTCGACGACGCCTACATCGCCATCCGTGACCACGACAGCCAGCGGAGAATTGATCGTGGGCCTGTTCACGCAAGATGGCGGCGCGGGCATAACTTGGTCTGCGGGCAGCGGATATACCTTGCGCTCTCCCGCCACCGGAAGCAATGAGCGCGCCCTGGAGGACCAGGTACAAAGCACGGCGGGTTCGATTTCGGCTAACGCCACGATCTCCTCCACGCAGCCTTGGACCGCTGTAATTATCACGTTTAAAGCATCGGGCGGCGCGCCGCCCTGCGCGAATTCCATGGCCCTGATGGGCGTGGGATGCCGCTAGGAGAAAACATGAAGAGAATCATGGCGCTCATTGGGGGATTGCTGTTCGGCGTTGTGGCGGCCTTTGCCGTTCCCGGCCAGCACACGGTTACCGCGACGCTCAATTACGACTTCACGGTGGACAATGCGTGCGGCGCGACAGTGACGACCGGCTGCGTGAAGCAGTTCAACATCTACGATCTGACGGGCGCGACACCGGTGCTGCTCTTCAGCATTGCGGCGCCGCCGGGCGCGACGGGGCCGGTAACGGGCATCACGGGAACGAGCCCCGCGCTTACACTCAAGGCCGGGTCGAGGACTTTCGGCGCGACGGCACAGATGGCCGACGGCACGGAGTCAAACCCAAACGCGGCAACTGCTACTGCCACCGTAAAGCCCGGGGCGCCCGTGAGCTTCACTGTGTCGATTCAATAGCCCGCTCGAAGCGGGACTCAATAGCCCGCTCGAGGCGAGACACAGTGAGACCCAGGCGGTAGCAGGGGCGATGCCGAGGGCATCGGCTTCAAGTGCGCTGCCCGAGGCAGCGACACCGAGAAAACGAATGAGCGGGGCACACGGAAAAGCGCAGCAGGCAGCAGGCGCCGGCAAGAGCGGCAAGGCCGACGGCTGCACCGAATCAAGCGCGATGCCCAGGGCATCGACTTCATGCGCGATGCCACCGGCATCGACACCTCTGAATGCGGCGGCCGCTGCGAGCGCGCCGCCGGCTTTAACGATGTCGCCGGAGCGCGCGAAGCGCTCCGGAAGGACGCCCATCTCCCGGACGCGCGGCTCCTCCCCGGCAAGCCGGGGCAAGGCCCCGAGCAGTCGGGGCGAGGCCAGGACCGCAACCAACGGTCATGGCTCACCCTCGATTCCTCGAGGCGAGGCTGCGTCTGACGACGCTAGCGGAACATCCGTTGTTACGGCCGCGCCCTCCGCCGCGGCCCGCACGGACCGCGAGGCGTACGCTGAGGTGGCTTTGCCCCGGAGGAATGGGGCCGAGCCGCGCGTTCCGGAAGAGCCGGCTCCAGAAGCGAGCGCCGGGGTGGCGTGGATGCAGGACGGCGCGGCGTTCGTCAACGCCATGTTCGCGCGGGTAAATCCGCTGGACGTGGGCGCGCGATTGCTGCGCAGCGAGGACGAGAAGGTGGCGCAGCGGGCGTGGGAGCGGATGCTGGAGATGAAGTTTGGGAAAAGCGCGGTAGTGAGCGACGAGGCGCCGCAGGTGGTGCTGGATCTGCCGCGGCCGCACAGAGAGTGACTCGTCACGGGTGATTCCCGAAGGGTGGCGGGCAGGCGCGGGGCGAGAAATGCGGCGCCGTGCGCGCATCTCCGCGCTCCGCGGAGAACCGGATGCAAACAGCATTTTGCAGCAGCCTGCTGGAACAGTCTCATGAAAATGTGCGCGGCCTACTCTCCGCTGGGAGGTACCCGGCAGGGATGGGCGCCCTGTGCACGCCAAGCGGAGGGTCCGTCCCTGTTTTGCCGGAAGCATGGGGAGGCCATCGCCGGCGCGGTGCTGGGACTCTGCGTGAACAGGGCTGGCGAGGGCCAGCGCGTTGCCAAAGGCCGTGGGTGCTCGCGCAGCGCGACCCCGGCGGCGCCGGTCAGGCTGGAGTTGCCGCCGCCGAGCGGGGAGTGCAGCCGTGAAGAATGAGGAGTGGCTGACGGCGAAAGGAAGGAGAAGCGGGATGGCGAATGCGAAGACGGTGTTCATCGGGGAGATTGCGCAACTGGCGGGCGTGGCGGCGGTGGTGGCGGGACTGGTAATGAGTCTGCATCACTGGCCGGTGGCGGCGGCGCTGCTCGGAGGGGGCACGGCGTACGTGGTGGGCAAGAAGCTGCGGGCGCAGTAGAGGGCTTGCAGAGCGGGTTTGGCGGCGGTTCGGCTGGAAGAGAAAAGCCGCAGGGCTGGGTCCTGCGCTACAGGGAATGGCCACACGACGAAGCCGGGGACGGGCGGGGGCGCTGCGGGTGAGTGCGCACTACCAGCCGTTCCCGCGGCAGCGCGAATTTCATTGTTCGCCGGCGAAGTACCGGCTCTTTGGAGGCGCGGCGGGGCCGGGGAAGACCAAGGCGCTGCTGTGGGAAGCGATCCTGCAGGCCAACGAGACGCCGGGGTGCGACACGCTGCTGCTGCGGCGGACGTATCCGGAGCTGGAGACGTCGCTGCTGGCCTATCTCCGGCGCGACGTGCCGCGGGCGCTGTATCGCAGCTACAACGAATCGAAGCATGTGGTGACCTGGCACAACGGGTCGACCACGCGGTTCGGCTACTGCCGCAATGAACATGACGTCTATCAGTACCAGGGCGCGGAGTTTCTGTTCATCGGGATCGACGAGCTGACGCATTTTACCCTGAAGCAGTGGCAGTTTCTGACTTCGCGCAACCGCTGTCCCGTGCGGGGAAGTTATCCGTGCATGGCGGGGGCGACGAATCCGGGGAACATCGGGCACGCCTGGGTGAAGGCGCTGTGGGTGGACCACGTGCCGCCGCCGGGATTCGAGCGGGCGGAGCTGTACGACCCAGAAGAGTACGATTTCATCCGCGCGCGGCTGGACGACAACCCCATCTACGCGAACGATGCGGCCTACCGGCGGACGCTGGAAGCGCTGCCGGAGCATCTGCGGCAGGCGTTTCTGGCGGGCGACTGGAACGTCTTTGCCGGGCAGTACTTCGACGTGTTCGATGTGGGACGGCACACGGCGCGGCCGGAGGAGCTGCGGCTGGAGCCCTGGTGGCCGCGGTGGATCTCGGTGGACTGGGGATTTCAGCATCCCAGCGCGGTGTATTGGCATTGCGCCGTTCCCGCCGCAGGAACCGACAGCGCGCGAATCGTCACCTACAGGGAATTTGTGCAGAACGGATTGTCGCCGCGGATGCTGGGGCAGGCGATTGCCGAGCGCAGCGGGCGGGAGCGGATCGGCGAGGTGTTTCTCTCGCCGGATGCGTTTGCGCACCGCACGGCGGAGACGTCCATCGCGGAGCAGTTGGGCGAGGTGCTGGCGGGCAACGGGCTGCCGCGGCCGGCGCCGGCCGACGATGACCGCGTGGGCGGGTGGCAATGGATGTACCAGTTGCTGGAGAACGACGCGTGGGTGATCACGGAGAATTGCGCGCGATTGATCGAGTGTTTGCCGCTGCTGGTGCGCGACGACCGGCGGGTCGAAGACATCCGCAAGATGGATGGGGATGATGCGGCGGATGCGGCGCGGTACGGGCTGGTGTCGGGAGCGCGGCTGGCGGGGTTGACGATAGGCGATAGGGACGGACGGGCACGGCGTGCCGTGCCCCTACAGGCGGATGCGGGGCCGCATTTTGTGACGGGCATGCCGCTGGGGGAGCAGATTGCGCGGCAGGTGACGGCAACGGACCAGACGTCGCGGGCGATCCATTTTCAGCGGCTGGAGAGCGAGGCGCGCAAGGCGTTCCGCCCGGCGAAGTTTCCCCGGCGGTGGTAGCACAGCCTTCCGGCTGTGTTTCGCTCTGGCATTTGCCAGGCAGCACCACGCACAGGCTCAAGCCTGTGCTACCAGGACTCCATGATCAACTGGCTCAAACAAATCGTTCGGTCGAGGTATGTTCGCGCGCTGGAAGAGGACGTGGAGCGGCTGCGGGCGGAGAACCGGGCGCTGGTGAATTCGCTGCTGGGGACGGCGGGGTTTCCGCCGGTGGAGTTTCCGGAGGCGCCGAAGCCGCAGGCGTTGCCGCGGCTGCGCAAGCGCTCGTGGCCCCAGCTCCAGGCGTGGCGCGAGACCGAAGCGCGCCGTTCGCGTCCTGATCCCTTCGGGACGGCGGGCGATGCGGCGGTGAGCGCGGAGGAGAGGATCTATGGACCCGTTCCACACAGTTGAGGCGAGAGGCACGATCGCGCCGGCGGATGGGAATGCGGGGCACGCTGGAACCGCCCAGGCGCGGGTGATGACGGATCGTGCCGAGGATCCGTTTGATGCAAGCCGGGATTCCTCGACTCGCGCGAATGACGCGCTCGCTCGGAATGACAGAGAAGGCGACGGCGCAAGAGATACCCCCCTAAAAGCGGGCGCGACAGAAGATCTGGGGCCGAACTTCGAGCGGCTGGAGGAGTTGCGGCCGGAGCTGGTGAATGCGCTGCGCGACCTGGTGCGGCAGTACCGCGAAGAGGGCGTGGTGGCGCGGCGGCACGAGATCCGGCGCATGCGCCAGGCGCGGCTGTTCTGGCAGGGGCTGCAGTACGCCTGGTGGAACCCCAACGACATGAATTGGCATCTGCCGTTCGAGTCGCGCTCTTCCGACGACCGGGCGCTGGAGGAGATGCCGCGGTACCAGTTCGTCACGAATTTTTACCAGGGCTTCGGGCTGTCGTTCATCGCCGTGCTTTCGCAGGACGTGCCGGGGGTGCGCTTCTATCCGCAGTCGGCGCAATCGCTCGAGGATATTTCGGCGGCGCGCGCGGCCAGCGACGTGGCCGAACTGATCGAACAGAACAATCACATGGAGCACCTGCTGACGCTGGTCGGCTATCACTTGTGGACCGACGGAAAGCTGGGCGGGTACGTGCGCTACGTGGCGGACGGGCAGCGCTTCGGATTTCACGAGGAAGAGCTGCTGGAGGCGGTGGAGATTCCGCTGGGCGAGGATGTGTACGTGTGCCCGCAGTGCGGGAAGGAGAATGGAAAATCGAAACTCGAAAATCGAGATTCGGGCGGCGAGGACGGCGAAGCTGAGTCGAATGGCGAATTTCGAGTTTCAAATTTCGCCGCACAGGAAGGTGCGCAGAGCGGGGAACAGGCGCAATGCCCGGATTGTGGCGCGCAGCTTTCCGATGCAGATCTGCGGCGGGCGGAGCGGGTGACGGTGCCGCGGGTGGCGGGGCGGCGGCGGGTGGCCAACGGGCAGGAAGTGATCTCGATCGTCGGCGGGCTGGAGCTGAATACGCCGGTGTGGGCCAACGAGATGCACGAGTATCCCTACCTGCAATGGCAGGCGGAGGTGCATCGCGCGAAGCTGAAGGCGGCGTATCCGCACGCGGCGGACAAGATCGAAAGTTCGCCGTCGCAGGGCTCCGAGGACGTGTACGCGCGGGTGTCGCGGCTGAGCGTGTCGCAGGGGCTGCCGTCGATCCATCCGGGCGACGCGCTGGTGAATTTGATCACCTTCGATCGCACGTGGATCCGGCCGTGGGCCTTTTACGCGATCGAGGACGAAGACGTGCGCGCGGAGCTGCTGGCGCTGTTCCCGGACGGCTGCTACGTGGCGTTTGCGGGCGAGGCCTATTGCGAAGCGCGCAACGAAACGATGGACGACCACTGGCGCGTGCTGCACGCGCTGCCGGGCGACGGGCAGAACCGCCCGAGCGTCGGCGATTCGCTGGTGCAGGTGCAGGAGCGCTACAACGTGCTCTCCAACATGCAGGCGGAGACGTATGAATACGGCATCCCGCCGATCTACGCCGATCCGCAAGTGCTGGATTTCGACGCGCTGTCCAACCAGGTGGCCGAGCCGGCAGCGCATTTTCCGGCGCGCGCGCGGCCGGGACAGCCGTTGGCGGCGGGATTTTTCCAGCCGGCGCCGGCGCAGGTGCCTCCGGACATGCTGCGGCACCAACAGGACCTGATCGGTCCGGTGTCGCAATTTCTGACGGGGCTGTTTCCCGCGGTGTTTGGCGGAAACATGGAGGGTGTGAAGACGGCGTCGGGCTATGCCATGGCGCGGGACCAGGCCATGGGGCGGCTGGGGCTGGTGTGGCGGCGCACGAAGCAGTTTTACGCCGACGTGATGCTCCTGGGGGTGGATTGCTTCCGCAAGAACCGCCCGGAGGACGCGGAGATACCGCTGCTGGGGCCGGACGGCGTGTTCGATTCGCGGGTGATCCGCCTGGCGGAGCTGAAGGGCAACATCTGCGTGCATCCGGAGGCGGACGAAACGTTTCCGCGGCTGAAGTCGCAGCAGCGCGGGGTGCTGCAGCAGCTCTTTGGGATCAACGACCCGGTGATCCAGCGGGCGCTGACCGAACCGGCGAATATCGGATACATCAAGAACGTGCTGGGGTTGACGGAGCTGGTGGTGCCGGGAGAGGACGCGCGGAACAAGCAGTTGCGGGAGATCCAGCAGCTGCTCTCGAGCGCGCCGATGGTGGTGCCGGTGTACACGCGAAGCTCGAAATACGAAACTCGAAATTCGGGCATGAGCGATGCGCCCAGCCAAGACGCAGCGGCGGGCGGGGCAAGCCCCGCCCCTACAGGTGGGGCCGAGGGTGGGTTGCACGAGCCGCCCTTCGACACTGCTCAGGGCGCGCCAGTCACGAGTGACCAGGCACCGCTTCTGCTGCTGCCGTCGGTGCCTGTGGATCAGCTGCTGGACGACCATGCGGCGGAATTCGAGGAGTGCAAGCGCTGGGCGAATTCGGATGCGGGGCAGGCGGCGAAGATGACCAATCCGGCGGGGTTTGCCAACGTGCGCGCGCACGCCGAGGCGCATCTGCGGGCGATGCGAGATAGCCGTTCTTAAGAGATGGGTTTGTACGAGCGATTACTCCGGCTTAGCAGATGCTTGACCGTGGGTCACGATAGATAGGATGCGCGGGGCCAAATAAACCCGATTACGGGGTTTGCCGGTAATCTCATGCAGGATGCCGGCATCCACGAGTTTCTGGACAGTGGCTTGGGCACTCGGAAAAGTTACTTTTAATATTTGCGCGGCCCCGGAAATTGTCACTGCAGGTGTCATGAAAAGGGAGTCGACTAGCTTTAGCGCGTGAGCGGATGCTCGCGGGCCCTGCAACTGGTCACGGTACTCCTGACGAAGATTCAAGAGTTTTTCCGATCGTGCTGTTGCTTCCTTTGCTTCCTGTGCCACACCGCGCAGGAAAAAGGTGATCCAAGACTCCCATGCCCCCGACTGACTAATATCGAGGAGATGGTCGTAGTATTCAGCTCGATTACGTTCAAAATGGGCACTTAATTGGAGGACGGGTTGCGAGAGGATGCCCCTCTCGCACAACAAGAGGAGCAGCAGGAGACGGCCGATGCGGCCATTGCCGTCCTCGAACGGGTGAATTGCTTCAAATTGGTAGTGGCTCAGCGCAAGCCGAACCAGGAACGGCAGCGGGCTTTCTGCGTGGAGTACCTTCTCAAATGCATCGAGACAAGCAGCTAGTTCCGCGGGAGGTGGCGGCACGAATCGCGCTTCTGTGATTGACCGGCCATGACGTCCAATCCAGTTTTGTACACGCCGGAACTCGCCAGCCCGCCGATCCCCTCCGCGAACACCGCGCATGAGTTGCGCATGCAACTCGCTGATCAATCGGAGGCATACAGGCAAATCGCGGAGACGTTTGAGTCCATATTCTAGAGCATCGACGTAGTTCTGTACTTCCTTTACGTCTGGGTTCTTGGCTTCTGTGGGGTTGATTTCAAACAGCAGCAACTCTTTCTGAGAAGCATACGTTCCTTCTATGCGGCTGGAGAGTTCGGCTTCGCGGCGCAATAATGGACGTACGAGAAGTTTCGAGTTTGGGAGCGAACGAGTGACGCCTTCGAGCAAACCAAGCGCATGGCCTGCCTCCTCGGCAAGCTGCGTGATTTCGGAGCTGAGCGGGAGGTCGATAGGAATAGGTGCGGGCACAAATGCCATTCCACCTTCGGGGATGGCAATCAATCGACCAGGGCTATCTGCTTTGAAATCTGCAGGATTCATAGCAGAGTTTACTTTAGCATAGGTTTGTAACAAACGGCATAATTAAAGATAACGGCGCGTATCTTTAATAAGAATCCCCTTATTAAAGACGACTTTAGTGGCCCGTGCGCCGATCGAAGAGACTACTGCTGTTCACTCACTTGCGAAGATGACCAATCCGGCGGGGTTTGCCAACGTGCGCGCGCATGCCGAAGCGCATCTGCGGGCCATGCCGCAGCGGCCGGGGATTGCCTGAACGATTTGCGGGCTCAACGAGGCGAATGAGCAATGATCATGAGCGTGAATCCACAGAGCGATGCGGGGACGAACGGGCATTCGGCCGTGGGGGATGTGCTGTACGCGATGAGCGATGAGCAGATCCTGGAGATGGAGCCGGAAGGAGACGCGAGCCGGGAAGAGGGGGCGGGGCGCGGCGAGCGTGTAGCGCTGGGCGATAGCCCTGCGGGTGTTGCGGTTCGCGGGGAAGGGAATGCGCGAGCGGAAAATGCCGCGGGGCTGACGCCCCGCGCTACAGGAACGGCCGACGGGGCAGCATCGGCTGTCGAGCCAGCGCCTGCGGCGAAGCAAGACAAGGGGCAAGCGCCCGAATGGCTCGAGAGGGCGATGAGCGATGCCGAGCGCGGCGCGGAAGCCCGCGCGTTCTGGGAAGGGGCGCAGAAGGCCCAGCAGGAGGCGGCGGCGTACCACGAAGTGTTTGCCAAGCCGGAAGAGGCGCGGGCGGCGGCGGAACGGGCGCGGCAACTGGAGACGCTCGACCGCTTGTATTTCGGGGCGAGCGGCGGGCGTCCGGAGGAAGCGGCGGCGGCGCGGGAGGAGCTGGCGCAGACGCTGCTGCGGGAGGATCCGGCGGCGTTCCGGGAGATGGTGGCGGCGGGAGTAAGAATTCTTCAGAAAGCCACCCCGACTGGGCCGGGGCAAGCGCCGGCACAGAGTCACGGAGAAAAGCGGGAAGATGCCGGGCTCGCGGCCAGGCCCGGGCTTGAGGCAGGACGAAACTCGAAAAGCGAAATGCGAAATTCGCCCGCGGCGGATCGGTCCAGCCAGGATGGGGTGGCGCGGTATGCGGCGTTTGAACGGGCGGCCAACGAGGAGTTGAACCGCGAGGTGGGCGGGGAGATTGCACGCACGATTGCGCGGGCCTTGCCCTACGCCGAAACAGGCGGAGATGCCGGGCGGCCGGGAGAAGCTGTGCGTGGCGCGACCGCGTCCGGGCGCGGAGCGGTGCAGGAGCGGCTGAGCGCGGCGATCCGGGAAGAGGTGGAGGCGGGACTGCGGAGCGACCGGCAACTGGGCGAACAAGTGGCGCGGGTGCTGGGCGGCGCGGGGGCCCAGGGGCCGCGGCTGGATGAAGAGGCGCGCGGGCAGGTGGTGCGGTTGATCGGGGAGCGGGCGCGGCAGCTGGTGCCGGGCGCGGCGCGGCGCGTGCTCCAGGAGTGGACGCAGACGGCACTGGCGGCGCATCGCGCGCGGGGCGGGCGGGGGGATGCGGCTGCGGCGCGGACGGATGTGGCGCCGGCGAGTTCCCGAAGCAGGGCCGCAGCGGAGACGGCCGCGGGTTTACGCGGCAGCCCGGAGAGGCCCAGCCGCGACCGGGACGCTGGCGCGACCCGAGCGCGCGGGGTGGATTACCGGAAGATGAGCGACGAACAGATTTTGGAGATGTAGTCCCCAAGAAAAACAAAATTTGCCACAGAGGCACAACGGACACAGCGGTAGAAGTGTCTCTGTGGATTCCCAGCGGATTCCCTTCGGGAGTGCAGCAGCAATTCTAAGGAGAAAAACGAATGCCAGCACAGAACAACGCGAACGTCGTCGCGTTGCAGCTCGAGAAGGTGCGCGACAAGGTGCCCCTGCTCTACGAGCGCGACGACATTCTGCTTACCATGATCCAACAGCGCGGCGATGTGGAGAAGGTTTCCAACCGCGCGATGCGCCTGCCGCTGCAGGTGAACCCCGGCGGCAAGGCGGGCAGCTACAACGCGGACGGCGGCGACCTGGGCCGCGGCTCCGGAACGCAGTACGACGTGGCCACGATCTCGCCGATCTTCTTCCGCTTCGCGATTGAAATCACGAAGCTGGTGGAGTACGCGACGGCGGGCCGCGAGCGGGCGGTGGAAAACGCGGCGAAGCGCGAGGTGGCGAACGGGATGAAGCAGTTCCGGGCGTTCCTCGACAAGCTGATGCAGACGGGCGGGAACGGCGTGCTGGGCACGGTCAGCGCGATCAACGGCACCACGCTGACGATGAGCGTGCCGAGCGGCGCCGCGCTGGTCTACGTCGGACAAACGATCCAGGCGTACGACACGACGCTGACGACCAACCGCGGCACGGCCAACGTGACCGCGGCGGACCCCATCAGCGCGACGCAGACGATCACTCTGGACGCCAACCCGGGCGGGCTGGTGGTGGGCGACGTGCTGGTGCACGACGGGCTGAGCGGGGCGAGTCCGGTGTCGCTGTTCGGCATCAAGTATCACCAGAACAACGCGACGACCGGGACGTGGCTGAACCTGAACCGCGCGACCTATCCGGTGCAACTGGCGACCCCGCGCGTCAATGCCGGGAACGCCGCGCTGACGCCGGCCAACGTGCGCCTGGCCATCAACAAGGTGCGCAAGGCCCTGGGCATCAACCATCTGGGCAAGCTCATCGCGTACATGGCGGTGGAGCAGGAGCACGCCTGGGAAAACCTGGGGATCACCGTCAGCCAGATCATCAAGGAAGGCGGCGGACGCGACGGCAACGACCTGGATCTGCTCTTCAGCGGGCGCAAGACGATGAGCGGGATCCCGATCAAGTCCAGCGTGAACGCCGATCAGACGCGCGTGGATTTCCTCGACCTGTCGCACTGGGGCCGCGCCGTGCTGAAGGACATCGACTTCTTCGAGGTCAACGGCAACACGGTGTTTCCGATCTACGGGGCGAGCGGCGGGCTCGCGGCGTCCTACATCTTCTACTTCGACACGGCGTTCCAGGTGTGGAGCGACTCGCCGCGCAGCGGCGCGTACATCGACACGCTGGCACGGCCGAGCGGCTACTAAGAAGGATTAGCCACAGAGGCACAGAGACACGGAGAGAAAAGGCACGAAAAAGAAGGCCGGGAAGAGCCGGCCTTCTTTCTTTTTTCTTCTGTGACTCCGTGTCTCTGTGGCATTCCCCATGATTGTCATTCTTCGCGAGAGGCACGAGGCGCCGGAAACGGTGGCGCGGCGGCTATTGCTGGCCGGGGGCGTGAACCGCTTTGGCGGGGGCAATTACCGGGCGGTGTGGGGTTGGAACCGGCTGGCGTGGATTGGCGGAAAGTTCGAGGAGCGCGATCCGCAGACGGGCGCGCTGCTGCGGGAAGTGGTGGAGCTGCGGCAGGAGCCGAAGTATCCGGCGGTGAACCGCTGGCACATCGAGCGCTGGGTGGCGCCGGAAGTGTACGGCTCGCCGCGGGCCTGGTACGCGCAGACGGCGGAGATTGCGGACGGGCGCAGCGTGCCGGCGCTGGGGCCGTATCCTTCGCGGGGTGAGTACGAGCACTGCTTCACGCTGGAAGGGCGGCGGGGCGAGTTCCTGCAACTGACGGCGACGGCGGCGGAGCGGATTGCGCAGGCGATCGAGTGGTCGCGGGGGCAGGCGCGGGTCTTGCGGCGCGCGGCGCTGTATGAACGGGAGAGGCGCGAGGAGCGGGAGTACGGGGAGTGGGCGTACGACCTGCTGGATGACGCGGGGCCGGCGTTTCATAGGCAGCCGTTTGTAACGGTGCTGTAGCGCAGGGCGAAGACCTGCGGGGTAACGCAAAACAATTGCCGCGGGGCTGGCGCTTCGCGCCACACCAGGCAGGGTGCCGGACACCATGACACGACTACAGATCTGGCTGCGGGGAATAGTGGCGGCAGCGATCAGCGGAGCGTCGGGCGGGGCGCTGACCGGGTTTGCGGCGGTGGGGATCGATCCGCAACATTTCAATCTGCAGGCGGGGATCGGGGCGACGCTGCGGATCGGAGCGGCGGCGGCGCTGATCAATGCGGTGATCGGAGTGGCGGCGTATCTGCAGAAATCGCCGCTGCCGGAAGAGTGACTCGTGACTGGCGACCCCGCTCCAGGCTCTGGCCGCGAATAGGCCGCTCGCGGAACAAACAAAACAAGAGGCAAAGGACACACCATGCCCGTCGTCGGATCATCGGCTTATAACACTGCGGGACAGATTACGTCGCTGGTGCGCGCGCTGCTGAACGACGCGCAGGGCAATCTGTTTACGGATGCCGTGCTGCTGCCGTATGCGAATTCGGCATATCGCGCGGTGCAGCGCGAGCTGGCCAACGCGGGGGCCGGCGGATTTCTCACGGACAACGTACAGGTGGTGGTGACGGCGGTCGGCGCCGCGGATCCCTCGCTGCAGGTGTCCATCACCGACGCGACGGCGCCGCCCAATCAGTTGCCGACGGATCTGCTGGCACCGTTGAAGCTGTGGGAGCGGGCGAACGGGTCCTCGGACGACTTTGTGGAGATGGTGGACCTCTCGCGGCACGGGGGGCTGCCGTCGCGGGCCCAGGGCGTGACGCTGAGCGTGTGGGAGTGGCGCGCCGACGGGATCTATTTTCTGGGGGCAACGCAGGACACCCAGGTGCGCATCCGCTACCTGAAGTCGTTCCCGGACCTGGCGGATGCGACGTCGCCGGTGCTGGTGCGCAACGCGCAGGAAGCGATCGCCTACGGCACGGCGGCGCTGGCGGCCTGGGCGCGCGGGACACCGCTGGCGGAGAAGTGGGACACGGCGGCGAGCGACGCGATCGAGAGCCTGGTGTCGGCGGCCGTGCGGCGGGAGCAGCAGACGGCGCGGCGGCGGCGGCCGTTTTCGGCGCGGTCGGGTTACACACCGTTTTAGGAATAGCTGCAGCGGCGGGCTTTGGCCCGCCATCCTGGTTCGCGAGGATGCCGCCCTCCCGACCCGGCCGGGATAAATTCCGGGCGGCGCCACACAATTGTTTTGGAGAGGACACGATGGCGATAACGATTGCATTGAGCCCCTTGAACGTGGACAGCAGCGCGAGTAACTTCGCGTACGCGATAGCGGCGCTGACCTTTTCGGGGAATTACGCGACCGGCGGGGACACGCTGGACTTCACACAGGTGGCGGACAAGATTCCGAGCACGCAGATTGTGCAGGCGTTCGCGGAATCACAGAACGGGAACGCGGGCTACTACGTGGCCGTGGCCGGGAGCGCGCTGAACAACTGGAAACTGAAGGCGTTCAACGGCGGCGGGACGGAAATTACGGCGGGAGCGTATCCGGCGAGCGTCACAACGGACGTAGTGCAGCTCTCGATCACGGCGCGCAAGCTGCTGTAGCACCAATTGCAGCGTGCGCCGTGTGCGGGCAGGATAAGGAAAAAGAGCACAGGCTGAAGCCTGGGCCACGGACGGGATCAGCGCAAGATGCGAGGGAAAACGCGATGAGGCTTCGTTGGATTTGGCTGCCGATAACGCTGCTGCTGTGGCCGCTGGCGCCGGGGGCGCGGGCGCAGAGCTCGCGCAAGGACGATATCGTTCTGAATGCCCGCGGATTGCCGCTGGCGGGTGCGACGGTACGGGTGTGCGCCATGCCGGCGTCGGGGCAGCCGTGCACGCCGCTGGCGCTGATCTATTCGGACGCGGCCCTCACGCAGGCACTGGCCAACCCGACGACCACGGACGGCCTGGGGAACTACTACTTCTACGCCGCGCCGGGGAAATACATGCTCGAGATTTCCGGGCCGGGGATCACCACGCGGCAGATCCCCAACGTGATTCTGCCGAACGATCCGACGGCACCGTCCTTCAGCAGCCTCTCGAGCTCGGGAGCGATGAGCGCGTTCTCGCTGAACCTGGGCGGCAACCTGACGGTGAACGGGAACGCCACGGTGGCGGGTTCGCTGGCCGGCGGGACGATGAATTTAGCGAATCAGGGCGTGGCGCCGGGCGCGGCGAGCGCGGGCACAGTCAATCTCTACACGAAGACCGCGGATAAGCGACTGTACTACAAGGACGACAGCGGGACGGAGATAGGGCCGGTGTCGGGCGGAGGAGCGTCCACCGGCGCGACGAACAGTTGGACGGCGCAGCAGAACTTCGATGCTGGAGCGGCGTTCAAGGGGCCTGATCCGTGGTTTGACGTTACGCGCTATGGGGCGCGGGCGGTGGCTGCTGGAGGCATTCCGCAGACCACGGCGACCATGGGAGCAGGGTCTACATCTGCAACCCTGGCTGGCGCCAGCACGTTTCAAAATGGCGATGGCCTGGTGGTCTATGGGGCCGGGGCGACGAACACGCTGACGACTCCCGGAGCGCCTACGGTCACACCCTCGCAGGATGCCGGACCCACGGGGATCGGCGTGGTCGTCAGTTCCGCAGCGGCCGCAACAACGTACAACTATCAAATCGTCGCGGTGACGAAGAACGGCGGAGTGACCGCCGCAGGTTCCGTGGGCACGGCCACGACCGGGGCCGCGGCGCTGGGCGACAACTCCGTCTCCATCACCAGCATCGCGCGGTCGAACAACACCAGCACGGTGACCTGCGCGGCTACCTGCGCGGTGGCGGTTGGAGCCGTAGTGTATGTTTCGGGCGCTTCGGACGTGACCTTTACCGGATTTTTTATCGTTTCCGCTGTCACCGATGGAACGCACTTTGCCTTTACGCAGGGACAAGACACGCGCGCCGGAGCGTCCACTTCCGCGACTGGCGGCACGCTGCACTGGTACGTCTGCAACCACCTCACCTGGACGGCGGTGCCGAACGCCTGGAAGTACTACATCTACGGACGCACGGGAGGCTCGTTGACGCTCATCGGCGTCTCAAAAGCGCTGGATGCAGTTTGGGACGATTACGGCGCAACGATGGATGGAGGAACTACTTTTCCTTCCTGGGTGCCGTCCACGCCCCCCGTTTCCGCGACGAACGAATGGCTTTCGACGACTATCGTGAGCGGAGCGGGCACGACGAGCGTGACACTTGCCAACGCCGCGACCAACGCCGTGAGTGGAGCCACATTTCTGTTCGATGACGTCCCTGGAATCATGGCCGCAATTACGGCCCTAAACGGCAGCAACAACAGCCGGGGAATACTGCGGTTCCCCTCTGATTTCTTCAACTATTACATCATCAACTCGTACCTGACATTCCCTGTTGGGAATGTATCCGTGCAGGCCGCGGGTCCGTTAATCGTCAACGAGACCATCGAAATTCCCAGCGGGATGTACTGGAACGGCCACAGTGGAGGCACCCTGGCGGCAACATCATTCGCTCTCTCCCCCGGAGAATTCGTCCGAGGAAACGGGAACCCGATGTTTTACGCAACGGGACGCAGCACCATTCACTTCGATGCGGTTTCCTTTAGCGGAGACATGGGCAATCAGCAGAATTTGATTCTTCTGGACACCGCTACGAACTTCACATGCGACTCCTGCGCGATTGTAAGCAGCAGTTCGCTCAACGATTACATGGGGATGGGCTTTATCGCCCGCGGCGATTTCTCGTTCAAGTTCCGAAACACCCTGATCTCCGGGGGCGGACCGTCCGCCACCGGGTCTACTCTCACCCCCGGTGCGCTTTTCCGCAAGCGCATCGGCGATGGCACAGCAGGCGCGAATTTCCTGTTCGAGAACTGCTGGCTGGTCGCCCGGGGAGTCGCGCAGGACTACACAGGAGCCAGTGGCGGCGTCAATTTCATACAGATGAAATACGTTCAAACGCAGAGCTTGCGCACTCCGGCGCTCATGTTTTCAGGAGCAGGCGTAAAGGGCCAGACCTATCTTGAGGGCTTCACCCCGGCGGATTTCGCTACACCGGTGGTTGCCAACTGGAGCAATCAGTACGGCATTCATGTGGTCAATTCGACCGGCCCCGCTTCGGGAGTGGGATTTGTCACCGGTAATCTCATACCCAATTTGACGTTCTTTAATTCTCCCGTTACTCCGGCTACAGCGGGACAGAACCGGGAAGTGTTGATAAATACCGAAGGGCAAATGATGAATGGCGGCCCTTTTATCTCTTCCGGTGTTCCTGCAACTTTAGGCGCCCTCGAAATGCGCCAGCAAATGCACTTTCCGGCGGGGAATACGCTGTTTTGGGATGGCGCAGTCATGACCGCACCGACCTGCGCGGTCGCCGCTGGCGGCTCCGTGCCGGTAGGTACATGGACGTATGCGGTTAGTCCGGTGTGGCAGGATGGAGGCGAGGGGCTATTGTCTCTTCCGTCCAGCGGGTGCACGACTTCCAGCGGCAACCAGACCATCAACATAAGTTGGACCGCGCTCACGGGAGCTTCCGGGTACAACCTTTACAGGTCAAACGGAGGCGGCTATACCCGCGTGAACCAGTCGCCCTGCGCCGGGCCGCAATTCACCACCACATCGTTTGCTGACACATTTAGTTTTTCCTGCGGTACCGGGGCTCCCGGCGCTGCTGGAGGAGGGCCGGTAAGTTTGACCGGCTCGGCGGTCTACACCCCTAAAATCACGTTAAGCGGCGAATCTTTCACCGCGAGCCCAAGGAGTCAACAAGACGTGTTTCTTCCGGGTGCGCTCACCTCGACATGGACCGGCTCGACCTGGACCCTCGACAAGGCCATTACCGTGACGCGCGTCGAGGCGCAGGCGAAAACGGCTCCCGCAGGATGCACGACGAATGCCGTGGTGCGGCTGACCGATGGCACAACTCCGGTGAATGTGACCCTCAGCGCCGCCGCCAACAGCAGCGGCGCAATCACGCAGAATTACGCGGGCGGGGCGGCCCTGACCATCGCCGTGAGCACGGCCGCCGCGGGGTGCACGACCAGCCCAGCGGACGTGAACGTGACGGTGCAGTACAAGATGCAGTAAAGCGAGCGGTTCGGCCCTTCGAGTTACTTCACTGCTGGAACGGAAAGGAAGCAATCGTGATGGCAGCAACGCGCGATGTGGTGTGCCTGGTGAACATCTGTCCGGAGAAATGGCCGCCGCGCCACCGGACCTATTTCGGCTCGCTGGAGATCCATTCGCCGGCGCCGGGGGAGCCGTACGCAATCACTCCGGTGCGCGGCGGGCGCGGGGTGATCGATCTCGGCGACAAGCGCACGATGGAGTACACGATCTCCGCGCGGGAGATCGCGGAAGACCTGGCGCGGGAGCTGAACGGCGACTCCGGGGAGGGAAGTTTCCACGGCGTGTTCGTGGCGGCCGGGGAAGCGCCCACGGCGGCGGAGCTGGCCGGGGCGCGGCGGCGGCTGCAGGAGTTCCAGGAGCGGCTGGTGGGCGCGGCGGACCTGGAATGGGAGCGCACGCACAATCCGATGTTCATCACGGACCTGGAGCGGCGGGCGGCGCGGCAACTGGGGCTGGAGAAGCCGTGGCTGTACGACCCCAAGCCCCTGGCGGAGTGCCCGGTGTGCGCGGAGAAGATCAAGCCGGGCGTGGCGGTATGCCGCGGGTGCGGAGCCATCCTGGACCGGGCGCGGGCCGCGCAGTTCGGGCTGGTTGCCGCAGAGGAAGAGAAGAAAGCCACGGAGACACCGAGGGCCCCAAAAGGGAAGTAAGGAAAGAGTTGCCAGGAGTCTTGCAGGCAGCTGGCCGTATTTTTAAGCGTACCCCGTTCTCCTGCAACGACGAGTTTTAACGGATTCCTATGACTACAGCGGGATCATACGACGCACCGATTGAGATATTTGGCGGGCTGGTGACGGATATGGCGCCGGCGGACCTGCCGCACGGGGTTTCGCCCGATTGCCAGGACGTGGTGTTCAGCAGCGGCGGGGTGGCGACGCGGCCGGGGCTGCAGGCGCTCTTCGGGCCGCTCGCCGGAAATCCGACGGTCAACTATTTGAAGACCTACGCGACGCTGAACGCCACGCTGCGCACGCTGGCCTTCGACGCCAACGGCGTGCTGTACAAGGAGACGACGCCAGGGACGCTGACCGGCATTGCCAGCGGGCTGGCGGCAAACGCCCAGGCGAATTCGACGGCGCTTTTCGGGCGGGAGTACCTGGCGATCAGCGACGGACGCACGGGCAACGACCTGCCGCGGCAGTACGACGACACGAATCTGGACCGCGTGAGCCAGGGCGGGCCGGGAGCGGGACCCTCGGTGGTGGAGGAAAACGTAGTGGTGAGCGTCGCGGCGAGTCCCAACGGAGCGACGCAGCCGGCGGCGGTGGCTATCGCGGCCAGCCCCAATGGCGCGACGCAGAACGGCTTTCTGGTGACCATCACGACGACGGCGGCGCACGGGCTCACGGCCGGGCAGTCGGTGACGGTCGCTGGAGTGCTGGTGGCGGGCTACAACGGAACGTTCGCGGTGGTCTCCGCGCCGAGCAGCACACAGTTCACCTACATCGCGGGGGTGTCGGGGCTGGCGGCCTCCGGGAGCGGGACGGCGGCGGTGGCGACGGCGACGGTCCAGACGGCGAGTGCGCACGGATTTTCCGTGGGGCAGCTGGTGACCACGTCAGGAATCGGCGTGGCCGGGTACAACGGGACGTTTGCGGTCACGGGCGTACCGGACGCCACGCACTTTACCTATACCGCGGGGAGCGGCGGCCTGGCGGCTTCCGGCGGGGGAAGCGCGGCGGCGGCGGGCAGCATCGCCGCGGGCGTGCATCAGGTGAGCGTGATCTTCAAGACGCGGCAGGGCTACCTGACGCATCCGAGCCCAGCCACGAGCTGGACGGCGAGCGGCGGCAAGCGCGTGGTGGTGACGAACATCCCGATTGGACCGGCGAACGTGGCGGCGCGCATTTTGTGCTTCACCGGAGCCGGCGGGGCGAGTTTCTTCTACGTCGGGAGCGGCGCGACGCTCTTCAGCGGGAACCTGGTGATCGGCGATAACACCACAACCTCGGCGACCGTGGATTTCTCCGACGCGATCCTGCTGGCCGGGACGAACGTGGACGACCTCTTTAAGCTGGTGGAACTGGGGGCCTGCGCCGGGGTGCTGGACTACGCGCAGCGGCTGTTCTGGTGGGGCGAACGCACCAAGATGAACAACTGGGTGAACCTGGGCTTCGACGGAGGCTTCACCGGGCCGGCGTTCCCGCACTACCCGCTGGGGTGGACGCCGGACGTAGTCTACGCGCCGGGGGGCACGGACGAGCAGAGCTTCGTGGTATGGGGGGCGGCGTATTCGATCGTGGGCAACGGGACGACGGCGACGCGCGGGCTGCTCACGCAGGGCGCGGTGCAGGATGCACTGGGAACGCCGCTGATCCAGGGGAACACGGACTACACGGTGCGGGCTAGGTGCGCGCGCAATGCGACGCTCGCGCAGGGCACGCTGCACGTGGATCTCTACAGCGCCAGCGCGGCGCTTACGACCACGGGGCTGCAACTGACGGCGGGGCAGCTCACGACCAGCTACGTGGAATACACGGCGCAGCTGACGGCGCCGCTGGGGACGATTCCCAGCGATCTCGCGCTGCGCATCTACGCCGACGGGACACCGAGCCAGTTCGGCCAGTTTTACATCGATTGCATCGAGATCTACCCGACGCTGCAGCCGGTGAACGCGACGCTGGTGCGGGCCAGCCGCGTCGAGGACCCGGAAAGCTACGACGGAGTGAACGGGTTCCTGAGCGTGGCGGAAAACAACGGGCAGGCCGTGCGCGCGGCGTTCAAGTTGCGCGAGCTGCTCTATTTCGTGAAGGAGCATTCGCTGTACGTGACGCAGGACGACGGAACGAACGAGCCGGCGTTGTGGTCGATCGCGGAGGTGTCGCGCAAGGTGGGCACGCCGTCGGTGCGCGGCGTGGGCCTGGGCGAAGACTGGGTGGTGATCGCGCACCGCTCGGGGCTGTATCTCTTTGCGGGCGGCGAGCCGGTGAAGATTTCGCAGGAAGTGCAGCCGCTGTGGAACACCATCAACTGGCAGTACGCGCAGACGCTGTGGGTGACGGTGGACACCAAGGAACGGCGCATCCTGGTGGGGGCGCCGTTCGGCAGTGCGACCTCGCCGAACAAGGTGCTGCTGCTGGACTACCGCGACCTGGATACCGCGGACCAGATCGCCACGCGCCCGCCGGTGAACATCACATTCGCGGGACGCAAGACGGCGGCGGACAAGACGCGCAAGTGGTCGCCGTGGTCGATCGCGGCGAATTGCTGCGCGGTGCTGCAGCGGGCGGATGGCACGGCCGCAGTGGCGTTTGGCGGCGGCACGCCGGGGGTGGGCGGCGGCGGGGCCACGGGCAAGGTCTATCAGCTCAGCGACACGCAGCTTTCGGATGACGGCGCGGCCATCGCCAGCTACTACATGACGCACTACCTTCCGGAGCGCGCCGTGGAGCAGCAATTGGATCTGGGAGCGCACCGCAAGCTGTTCACGTATCTGACGCTGTATGTGGAGGGGGCGGGTTCACTGGCGCTGACGGCGTATGTGGGCGCCGCGAGCGCGGCGCAGGCGCAGCAGCCGCTGGCGCTGAGCTCTCCGGCGCTGCGGGACCTGGAGCTGCCGATCAATGTGAGCGGGGAACGGGTGGCGTTCCGGGTGGGCACGGGCGCGGCGGGGGCGTGGTTCCGGCTGCAAAAGTTCATCCCCTCGGTGCGCGTGGATCCCTGGGCGCCGGTGCGGGGAGGGAATTAGCGGTGGCGGGCCGGAATCAGTCGAGCAGGGAGCGGACGGTGCGGCCGAGGACTTCGAGGAAGAAGGGCTTCTGGAGGAAATGGTCGCCGCGGGCCAGGGCCTCATCGAGGATGGAGCCTTCATCGGCGTAGCCGGAGATGTAGAGGACTTTGAAGCCGGAGCGAATTTCGCCGAGCCATTTCACCATGGCCGGACCGTTCATGCCAGGCATGACGGCGTCGGTGATCACGAGGTGAATCGGCCCTTGCTGCTTGCGGGCGATTTCGAGAGCCTGCTTACCGGATTCGGCGGCGAGAACGTTGTAGCCCCGGGCAGTGAGGAATTCGACGGCGACCTCGCGCACGCCTTCCTCATCGTCCACGACGAGAATGGTTTCCGTGCCGCAAAGGCTGCCGGCGCCGGGACGCGCTTCGCGCTTCTCGGAACCGGGCGCGGGCACGGCGGGCAGGAGGATTTCAAAAGTAGTGCCCTGCTCCAGGGCGGAGTTCACGGAAATCCAGCCGCCGCTTTGCTGAACAATGCCGTAGACGGTGGCCAGGCCCAGACCGGTGCCCTTGCCTAGCTGCTTGGTGGTGAAGAAGGGCTCGAAGATGCGCGCCTGGGTCACGGCGTCCATGCCGATGCCAGTGTCACGGACGGTGAGACGGACGTAGTCGCCGGAAGGAATGTCCGGATAGCGGTGCAGGAGCGCGGAGCCGGCGGGAACGCTTTCGGTTTCCACCGTGACCGTGCCGCCGCCGGGCATGGCATCGCGGGCGTTGACGACCAGATTGAGGACGACGCGCTCGATCTGGCCTTCGTCGGCCTTGACCCACAGGGGCGCGCGGGAAAGCGCCAGTTGCAAGTCCACCTCGGCGCCGATAAGCCGGCGCAGCAAGCTGGAGATGTCGGCGACGACGGAGCAGAGTTCGAGCACGCGCGGCTGCAGCACCTGTTTGCGGCTGAAGGCCAGAAGCTGCTGGGTGATAGCCGCGGCGCGATCCGCGGCGCGCTGGATGGCTTCCGCATCGCGCGCCACGCCCGGATCAATGGCCGGACGGCCGAGCAGCAGCTCGATGTGGCCTTGAATGACCATCAGGAGATTATTGAAGTCGTGGGCGATGCCGCCGGCGAGCTGGCCGATGGCCTCCATCTTCTGGGCGCCGCGAAGTTGTTCCTCGAGGTGGCGGCGCTCGGTCACGTCCTGGGTGATGCCGCGCATGGCCAGGACTCTGCCACTGGCATCGCGCAGGGCGCTGCCGTTACTGGCCAGCCAACGCACGCTGCCGTCGGGCCTGCAAATGCGAAACTCCACGGCATAGGGCACCTTGGCCCCGGCCGAGGAGGCGTGCAGAGCCTGCCGGATGCGCTCGCGGTCGTCAGGGTGGACGTGCGGAAAGAACTCCTCGAGAGTTCGCGGGGCGTCCTTGGGTTCCAGACCGTAGAAAGCGCATTGCAGGTCATTCCAGAAAAGGGTGTTCGTCTCCAGGCGCACCTCCCACATGCCCAGGTGGGCGGCTTCCAGGGCCAGGCGCAAGCGCGATTCGGACTCGCGCAAGGCCTCCTCGGTCTTTTTGCGGTCGGTGATGTCGTACAAGATGCCGTAGAAGATGGGAGACTGCGAGCCGACTTCACCGCCCGGCAGCAGCATGGCTTCGTCGCGAAACCACACGATCCGGCCGTCGCCCGCGATGATGCGGTACTCGATCAAGAAGGGTTGCCCAGTTCGCCGGGAGCGCTCTTCCTCGAGGATCGCGCGTTCACGATCGTCCGGATGGACGTGCTTATACCAGCTTTCGGAGTTCGCGAGCCATTCCTCGGGGGAATAGTCGAGGTAGTCGCGGATCTGCGGGCTGACGTAATACCAGCGCCCGACAGCTCCGACCTCGGCAATATAGGCGATGCCCGGCAGGCGCTCGATGAGGGAGCGATGGCGCTCTTCGCTCGTGTGCAGGGCCAGTTCCGATTTCTTGTGCTCGCTGATGTCGCTCAGCAGCCCCTGGACAAATTGCGGCTTGCCATCGAGGCCGCAGCTGACGCTGGCGACTTCGCGAATCCAGCGGGAACTGCCGTCCCGCGCTACCAGGCGGTATTCGATTTCATAATGGCCTCCGCACTCCTGAATCTGCTGGCGGGCTTCCAAGGCGGAAGCCCGGTCATCGGGATGGACGTGCTGGATCCAGACATCGGGCGTGGAGAGCCATTCTTTAGCGGGAACCCCGGTCAGGTCTTCAATTTGCGGGCTGACGCACTGCCACTGGCTAAGGTTGCCGGGCTGGGAAATATAGAAGACGGCCAAGGCCTGCCGGGGCGGGGTACTGAGGGGATTGCCGAAGCCCCCTGCCGGGCCTACGGGCGCCATTTTGTTGGTAGAGGAGGGCGCAGCGGTCGGCGCGGCCACAGAAGGGCTACGGCGAGCCGCGCGTGGCTCGGACAAGAAATCTTTTCTTGACCCCATCTGCCCATCCCTACTTACTGTGGAGTGCCGATTGCCTCAGGGAAGCCCCGGCAACAGCATGCGCAGTTTCGTAAAACCAATCGTTTTTGTCAATGAACCGAACGGTGGGGGAGTTTCTTCGCAGAAACGTTAAGTACTCATGCTGACGATTGCCCAACTGGCGCCGCTCAAGGAACGCGATCCCTATCTTTACGAGACGCTCACCAAGCTCGTGGCGGCGGTGAACGCCACCGGCCAGCGCGCCGGGCTGGATCCCGGGCAGCCGCTACCCGCGCCGCCGGCGATTGCCGCGCTGACCGTGCAGGCCGCCAACGGCTGGTTCGATCTGGCCATCAGCGACCCCTCGGGTGCGCGGCCGGGGCTTTTCTACTTCGCCGAATCGGATACCACGCCGGCCTTTGCCGCGCCCCGCGTCTACTTCCTGGGCGCTTCGCGGAACCTCTATGTGCAGCTGGGCAATCAGACGCTGTACTGGCGTGGCTATTCCCAGTACATCGGGTCACACCCTTCCGCATCTGTAACGTACGGGAATCCGCCGGTCGCGGTAACCGGGGGTGGGGCGTCCGGGCCCGCGCCGCTGCCCTCGACCGGGAGCGGTACGTTGCCTCCAGGGGTGGTGCGCGGCGGAAATGGCTTTGGAATTCTCGGCAGCGGGCGGCTGCGCGGGCCGTCGCTGCTGTGAGCACGGTTTTCAGGCGCACGTGATCGTCCGCGAATACCAACCGGAAGACCTGGAGGCCCTGCGCGCCCTGCATGCGGCGCAAGGCTTTGCCTATCCGTTCCCGGACCTGGGCGATCCGCTGTTTGTGACCCGGCTGGTGCTGGCGGAAAAGCCCGGGAACCAATCGCCGGGCGCTCCAGGGGAAGAAAATCGCCAGCGGCACGCCAGCGCTACCCAGGGACGGATCGTGGGGGCGGCGCTGCTGCGCCTGACGGCGGAAGCCTATCTGCTGCTGGATCCGCGCGAGGGGACGCCGCGGGAACGCTGGACGCGCCTGCTGGCGCTGCATGCCGCCACGGAGGGCGACGCCTGGCGGCGCGGGCTAGAGGACGTGCATGCCTGGCTGCCGCCGGCGATCGCCGGAAAATTCGGACGGCGGCTGGCGCGGCTGGGCTGGGTGCGCGACGACGCCTGGACGCCCTATTGTCGCCGGCTGACCGATGAAAAAGGTGAGATGGTAAAAACGTCAAATCGGCCAGAAGCGGCGGGCTAGAGGGGAATCCCCAGGCTCTTCAATTCTTCAAGCTTTCGACTTTCGACTTTCGACTCTTCAACTTTCCTCCGGAGGCTTCCATGGGACGTGGCGCACAAGCAGCGACGCAGCAAGCCAGCGATCAGGAACGCGCGCGCATCAACGCGCTGAACCAGCAGTTTCTCGGCGAACGCTCGCAGATCGGCAACCTGCTCCTGCCGCAGTATCAGGACATTCTGCAGAATCCCGGGCTGAGCGCGGCGGACAAGGCCGCGGTTACCGGGCAGTCGCAGGGGGCGCTGGCCAGCGCCTTCGACGCGCTGCAGCAGGCGGCGCAGAATCGCCTGGCGCGCACGCGCAATTCCGCCGGCTTCGGCGAGTTGGCCGACGAGTTGGCGCGGCAGCACGGGAGGGACGAGGCCAATCTGGCGCAGCAGAACGACCTGACCTTCTCGAACGAGGCCTACCGCCGGCGCATGAACGCCCTGCAGGGGCTCTCCGGCCTCTTCGGGGTGGACACCAGCCTGCTGGGCCGTTCGCTGGGCATTCCCGCCGATCTGCTGAATGTACGCGCCAATGCCTCGCGCAGCGGCGGCGGATTTTTCTCCGCGCTGGGCTCTTCGCTGGGCCACACCCTGGGCGCGGTTCCGGGGATGTTCTTCTAAAACAAGAATGTCGAACAGTTGAAGAGTCGAAAAGTTCCGGAACCGCCGGGGCTGCGTGACCGCCCCGCTTGGCGCGCTCCACGGCACAGGGGGCCCATGCCGCACATTCCGATCAGCCTATTCCTGACAGCCGCGTCCTTATTGGTACAAACTGTGGTGTTTCTGCGCTGGCTGCACCGGCGCATGCGCGACGATGAGATCGCGCGCACCTTCGTGCGCGATGTCGCCACCAATCACCTTCCGCACATCTACTCCGCGCTGCGCCAGATCGCCGAGCAGCAGGGAATTTACCTGGAAGAGCCGCCGCTGGTGCAATTCCTGGAAGTAAACGGCCGGCCGCGCCGCTGGCGTCACAGCGCAACGCGTTGACCGCTTTGCGGCCACAATGATGACTCCTCCTCCGGAAGATCTGGTCGCCCTGGCACGTGAGTTCGCCGCCGCGCACGCGCTCGACCCAGCGCTGGTCTGCGCGGTGATCGAGCAGGAGTCCGCGTGGAACCCCTGGGCCATACGCTACGAGCCGGCGTTCTTCGTCAAATATGTGGCGCCTATGTATACCAACAACAAAATCTCCGCGACAGAAGCTTATGCGCGCGGCTTTTCCTGGGGCCTGATGCAGGTCATGGGACAGGTGGCGCGGGAAAATGGATTTGCGGAGGCCTGCCTCACCGAGCTGTGCGCGCCCGGGCAGGGAATTGCCGTGGGTTGCCGGGTCCTGCGGAAGAAGCTGGCTGCGGCCGGGGGCGATGTCGAGCGCGGTTTGCTGGCCTGGAATGGCGGGGCCAATGCCGGGTATCCTGCGGCGGTCCTGGCGCGGAAGAACCGCTACGCGTGAGAGCTACGGAGTGGAAGCGTTGAACAGCGAAAAATGCAGGCGGCTTCCCTGGCCGCGATCGTGAATATGACTTCTTTGTGGATACGCGCGCTCGCCGTTCTTGCGGTCTGCGCGCTGGGCGCTTTCTTTGTGCGCGAGGAGATTGCCTGGCGGCGGGAGCGGGCACGACTCACCGAGGAGATCGCCGCGGCGCGCAAGCTGGTGCAGGAGGCCGACGCCCGGCAGCGCCAGCGCGACGCCGAGCTGGACGCGGCGCTGGGACGGATTGCGCTACGCAAGCGCGCCGTGCAGACGCCGCAGGAGATCGTCCGCGAATTGCCGCGCGATCTGCCGCTGCCGGCGCCGATCACCCTGGCGGCTGAAGGGACGGCGGCCCAAAAACAGCCGAGTGCCCCGGCGCAGGCAGCGGGCGAATCCCGTGCGCCGAGTGCCGCCGTGGCGGATAGCAACCGCCCCGCACAGCTCCCCGTGGAGGACCTCAAGCCGCTTTTCGATTTTGTGCAGGACTGCAAGTCGTGCCAGGTTGAATTGGCCGGGGCCCGCGGCAATCTCGCCGATGAACGCGCCAAGACCGCAGCCCTGACGCGGGAGCGCGATGCCGCCCTGCGGCTGGCCCGCGGAGGCGGATTCTGGCGCCGCACGGCCCGCGCCGCCAAGTGGTTTGCCGTGGGAGCCGCCGCCGGAGCCGTAGCGGCGAAGGCCGTAAGATAGCCCAGCCAAGCCACCCTAGGGAGCCTCCGGGGCCGGGGAAGAGGCCTGCTCCTGAGAGACCCGCAGGCAGATCCTTTCCATGTGTGACCGCGAAGCGGTCACACATATGTGCGTGATAAATCGCCACGCGGGAATTCTCTCGTCATGCTTCCCAACATGCAGACAACAAGATGAATACCACGCGCGGCTGGCGTCTCCCCCCACGCCAGCCGCATTGATCATCTCTAGTCCTCAGACAAGAGGTGGGAAAGGCCCAACGGAGAAGGCTGGCGCCATCGGCTCAGGAAAGCTCAGCAGGGGAAGTGGCAGGAGAAAGAGAGTAGACGCAGAAATCCCCAATAAAGCTAAAGATAGCGCTTGACAGCATGTCCTATAAGATATATTATGTTAACTAAGAAATCTGCCTAACTTTAATCTACAGCCGCGCCAGGTCCGTGAACCATCCCCTGCTTAAGGCTTCTTGCCCGCTACCTTCCCCGCTTGGTGCTCCAGTTCATACCGGATGTATTGTTCGAGCTGTGCAGCGTCGGCTCCCACCAGGCGGCGCCCATTGACGAAGACGGTGGGCGTGCTGGCCACGTCCATCTCCCGTCCATTTTCGAAACTGGCATCCACGGCCTGAGCGGCTTCCGGGCTGGCCATACAGGACTTGAAGGCATCGGCGTTCAGCCCGGCGTCCCCTGCATAGTCGATCATCTTGTTCCAGGCGTTCTCCGCGGAGATGACCTGCTGGTCGTCGTAGATCCGGTCATAGAAGATCCAGAAGGCCTTTGGGTCCTGCTGGAATGCGCAGCGCGCGGCGATAGCAGCGGAGCGCGCCCAGGGATGGATATTGGAGAGCGGGAAATCCTTGAAGACCAGCCGGACCTGAGGATATCTGGGCAGGACGGTTCGCATGACGTCGTGAAGCTGTTTGCAGACCGGGCACTGAAAGTCGGCGAATTCGACCAGGGTGATGGCGGCCTGGGGGTCGCCGGTGGCGGGTGCGTTGTCGAGCTTGAGTTTGGCCCGAGTCTCGGCGAGGGGGTCCCGACTCATGTCCGTGAGCTCGCCGCGGAAGAGATATTTTCCGTCGCGGCTCACGAAGAGCTTTGCGGACTCCTTCTGGTCGCCCAGTTCGAGGTCCGCGGTGGTCTCCAGCATTCCCGGCACGCCGGTTTCCTTCAGCGGCGCCACGGTGAGCTTGACCTCGGGACCCCAGGCATAGAGGTGGCGCAGATAGTCGTCGATCTTCTTCCGGAGAGCGGCGTCTGCACCACTGGACGACGCCGGGATGCTCCCCGGAGCGGCCTGCTGCGCCTGCGTGGAAAGTCCTGCGACCAGCAGGAGGAGTGCAAGGAATGCCGAGCGGAAACGAATCACGGTGGAATTCTCCAGTCTCTAAGGAATAAATTTCTGGGCAATTGGGAACGGACGTCCGAAGCCGAAGGCCCGCGAAGTGATTTTCAGACCCGGGGCGGCCTGTTTGCGCTTGTATTCGGCGCGGTCCACGCGCAGAGCGATGTCGCGGACCAGCGCCAGGTCGAAGCCGTAGTGCGCGGCAATCTCTTCCGGGCCGCGCACATCCTCTATATAGGCTTTCAGGATGCGGTCGAGGACGTCGTAGGGCGGGAGGCTGTCCAGATCGGTCTGATTGGGGCGCAACTCGGCGGAAGGCGGTTTCTCAATGGTCGTCCGGGGGATCAGTTCCCTTTCGCGGTTGATGAAATTGGCCAGCTCGTAAACCATCAACTTCGGCACGTCGGAGATGATGGCGAGGCCGCCGGCCATGTCGCCGTACAGCGTGCAATAGCCAACGGCCAGTTCGGACTTGTTGCCGGTGCTCAGGACCAGCAAGCCGAACTTGTTGGAGAGGGCCATGAGGAAATTACCGCGGATGCGCGCCTGGATGTTTTCCTCGGTGACATCCATGGGGCGGTCGCCGAAGGCCGGGCGCAGGGCCTTGCCGTAAGCTTCGAAGACCTCGGTAATGGGCAGGGTGAGCAACTCGATGCCGAGATTTTCGGCGAGCTTTTTGGCGTCGGTGCGGCTGCCTTCGGAGGAAAACGGGCTGGGCATGGAGACGCCGAGAACGTTTTCACGGCCCACGGCTTCCACGGCAAGGGCAGCAACGACGGCAGAGTCGATACCCCCGCTGAGGCCGATGAGGACTTTGCGAAAGCCGCACTTGCGCACGTAGTCGCGGGTCCCGGTGATCAGGGCGCGATAGGCATATTCGAGCTCGCCCGGGGGCTGCGCGTGAATCTCGCCCTGCCCGGTGGCGGTATCGAAAAGCACCATGTCTTCCTCAAACGCGCTGGCCTGCGCGGCAATCTTGCCGCCGGAGGTAATGGCCATGCTGCCGCCGTCGAAGATCAGGGTGTCGTTTCCGCCGACCTGGTTGACGTAAATCAGAGCCCGGCCGTGGTTCCGGGCCAGCGCGCAGAGCATATCGCGGCGCAGCGCACGTTTGTCGATAGTGTAGGGGGAGGCGGAGATGTTGATGATGATGCTGGTTCCCTGCCGGACGAGTTCGGCAATGGGGTCGCGCGCGTAGAGCGGCTTGGCCCAGAAATTCTTGTCGTTCCAGGCGTCCTCGCAGATGGTAATGCCGAGATTGGCGCCGCCCAAGGAAAAGACGGATTGCCGCTCGGCGGGCTGAAAGTAGCGCGACTCGTCGAAAACGTCGTAGGTGGGCAGCAACATCTTGCTCTGCTCGAAAACGATGTGGCCGCCGCTGAGAAGCGCCGCCTTATTGGCAATGGCTTTTCCCGTGGACTGGTCAACGCGGCCGACGAAGCCAACGATTGCCGGGAGGGTCAGCTGGGCGGCCAGGGCGTCCAGGGTGCGCAGGTTGCGCTCGATGAAGGCCGGGCGCTCGAGGAGATCCTGGGGGAGATACCCGCACACGCACAGCTCGGAGAAAACGGCCAGATCGGCGCCGCGCTGTTTGGCCTGCTCCGCCAGGCTCAGGATGCGCGCGGAATTGCCAGCGAAGTCCCCGACCGTGGGATTGAATTGAGCGAGGGCGATTTTCATGTTTGGCCTTTAGGATACGGATGCCCACCCCGGATTGCAAACCCTGGCCGCGCCGCATGTTACGGGAGTGCCAGCGCAAAAAAAACCCGCGGAGGGAAATCCGCGGGTCCGGAAATAACAGGCGCGCGCAGCGGTCAAGCCGCGAGGCCGCCGCCGCTTCAGGCGCTAAAGGAGCTGCCGCAGCCGCAGGTGCTCTTCACGTTGGGGTTGTTGAACTTGAACCCCGCACCCTCGAGCGTTTCGATGTAGTCGATTTCGACGCCATCGAGGTACATCGAGCTCATCTGGTCAACGAGGACCTTGAGCCCGTCGAATTCCAGCACGTGGTCGGTCTCATTAGTCTGGGTTTCGAAAGCCATGTGGTACTGGAAGCCTGAGCAGCCACCGCCCACGACCGCGACACGCAGGGCCGTCGGCGCTGGGTTCTGCATGCTCATGATTTCTTTGACCTTGCCGGCCGCGACTGTCGTCAGGTTGATCATGGAATTTACTCTCCTCCGGTCGCAGGCGCTCCTGCGAGATTCCTTACTTTTAAAGTATAACAAAATTGCCTGCTGCTGCGCAGCCCCTTTCCGCAACTCGTGTTGTTACCGGAAACGCGGCGTATCACCGGTTTCGACATCTTCCGGGCATTCGCATAAAATAGATAAATGAGCCATAAAGTGACTTTGATTCCCGGTGAAGGCATCGGCCCAGAAGTGGCCGCGGCGACGCGACGCATTCTGGAAGCCGCGGGCGTGAAGATTGACTGGGAAGAGTTTGAAGCGCGCGGTGCGCAGTACGAAGAAAAAGGCCCCCTGCTGCAGGAAGCGGCGCTGGAGTCCGTGCGCCGAAACGGGGTGGCCTTGAAAGGGCCCATGACCACGGCCATCGCCGGCGGCGCGCCCAGCATCAACGTGGCGCTGCGCAAAACCCTGGACCTCTATGCCAACCTGCGCCCGGTGCGCAACCTGCCCGGAGTGAAATCGCGCTTCGAAAACGTGGACCTGGTCATCGTCCGCGAGAACACCGAGGATCTCTATTCCGGGCTGGAGCATGAAGTCGTGCCCGGCGTGGTCGAGAGCCTGAAGATCATCACCGAGCGGGCCTCCACGCGCATCGCGAAATTTGCCTTTGACTACGCGCGCAAGCACGGCCGCAAAAAGATTCACGCCATTCACAAAGCCAACATCATGAAGCTCTCCGACGGGCTGTTCCTGCGCTCGATCCGCAATATCGCCCAGGGCTATCCGGAGATCGAATACCGCGAGATGATCGTGGACAACACCTGCATGCAACTGGTGCTCAATCCCCAGCAGTTCGACATGTTGCTCCTGCCCAACCTCTATGGTGACGTGGTGAGCGACCTGGGGGCGGGACTGGTCGGCGGACTGGGCGTGGTGCCCAGCGCCAATTGGGGCGACAAGGCGGCCATGTTCGAAGCGGTGCACGGCACCGCGCCGGACATCGCGGGCAAGGGCCTGGCCAATCCCACGGCGCTCCTGCTGAGCAGCATCCTGATGCTCGACTATTTGGGGGAATCGCCCGCCGCGCGACGCATCGAAAAAGCGCTCGAAACAGTCTACCGTGAGGCCAAGCATACCACCCGTGACGTCGGCGGGACCTCCGGCACGAATGAGTTTACCGACGCGGTGATCGCGGCATTGTCCGCTCCTTGATTCCCCGCTCCCCGGAGCGTTCCTGCCCTGCCCTATCCGAACTCTTGGTTCCTCTGCTTGCCGTCTACGCGCCGTTTCTCTGCCGCATCAATGAGGGCGCGGAACCGGCACGCGCGCTATGCGGCAATTCAAGCGCTGTGCGCCGCGTAGAAACGATAGAGGAGGAGGTAGACGAGGACGCCACTGACGGAGACGTAGAGCCAGATGGGCAGCGTCCAGCGGGCGATGTCGCGATGGCGTTCGATCTGCCCCTTCCAGGCGCGCTGCATGGTCAGAATCGCCATCGGCGGCACCAGCGCAGCCAGCACCGTGTGCGTGATCAGCAGCACGAAGTAAAACGGGCGAATCGCCCCCTGCCCCTGGAAATGCACGCTGCCGACGCGCGCGTGGTAAACAAGATAGGAGACCAAGAAGGCCGTGGAGACGCAAAAGGCCGAGCCCATGCACAGTTTGTGCGCCAGGACCAGGCGCCGGCGGATGCAGCCGTAGCCGGTGACAAGCAGTACGGCGCTGGTGCCGTTGAGAGTGGCGTTGAAGGCCGCGTGCGAGAACATGGGCTGGGGGGGGGTGCTCTCCGTTTCCTTGGGATGCGCTGCGCGTTCTGCGCGGAGCGGGCTTACCGGGGCAGCTTGTCGTAGAGCATCAGCCCGAGCAGCACGGGGATATGCAGCACCGTGGCGTGCATGAGCCACTTGGCGCGCTGGTTGGAGCGCACCGCGGAGGCCCACAGGCAAACCTGCACCAGCGCCGCGCTGAGAACCAGCGCGCCCGAGAAATAGCGCAACCCGGCCAATCCGATCACCGCAGGCAACAGGCTGACAGCGACCAGCGCCGAAGCCGCCAGAAGAATCTGGCGAAAGGTGCGTGTGCCATCGCGGTCCACCACCGGCAGCATGAGGATCCCGGCGCGCGCGTAGTCCTCGCGGTAGATCCAGGCGATGGCATGGAAGTGCGGGAACTGCCAGAGAAAGAGAATGGCGAAGAGCAACCAGGCGCCGCGCTCGAGATGTCCGGTGGCCGCGGCCCAGCCGATCATCGGGGGGATGGCGCCGGGAATGGCGCCGATGAAGGTGGCCCAAACGGTGCGCTTTTTGAGCGGGGTGTAGGCCAGCAGGTAGCTGAGACAGGTGATAACGCCCAGGGCGCAGCCGAGGAGCCCGGCGGTGATCCACAGGTCCGCAGCGCCAACCACAGCCAGGGAAACGCCGAAGACCAGGGCTTCGGCGGGCTCCAGCACACCGCTGGGCAGCGGGCGGGAAGCGGTGCGGCGCATCTGCGCGTCGGAGTCGCGCTCGATGTAGTGATTGAGCGCGGCGGTGCCGGCGGCGATGAGCGTGGTGCCGAAGACGGCGTGCACCAGGTGCAGCCAGTCCACCCGGCCGCGAACTCCCATGTAGTAGCCCGCCGCCGTGGTCATCACCACGAGGAAAGAGACGTCAGGCTTGGTCAGGGCCAGGTAGGCGCTGGCGCGCGAGCCCAGCGTCAGTTCGGTGCTGCTAACAGTGCTCATGAAAAGGCGGCCTCGGTCCGGCGTGCCTCGAGCGCTTCCCCGCCCCGCGGCACGAGCCGGTAGCAGAGCAGGACCACCACGACCGCGCAGGCAAACATCAGCGCCCCGGCGACGGTATGCGTAACCGTGAGAACGATCATGCGCAGCATGGGCTGCGGGGCATCCGCGGTGGTCAGCCGCGACCACCACGCCGCCAGTCCCAGGATAAACTGCACGCCGAAGATCGAGTGCAGCAGCAGGCGCACACGGGAAATCTCCCGTGAAGCGCCGAAGCGCCGGCGCAGCACAATCGCGGTCCAGGTCACTGTCGCCATCACCGCGAAGGCCCCCACGATGTGCGGCCAGATAAGAATGTCCCGGTGGCGGAAGCCCGCGCCGAAAATCACCTGCACAAAGATGACGCCGGCATTGAACAGTGCCAGCCTGTGCACCGAGGGTGATCCGCTGTCCGTGAGTTGCCCCTGAGTGGAAATCCACCACCGGCTGGTGAACAGGGCGATGCCCACAACGGTGCCGAAAAAGATTTGCGCCAGGCAGGCATGCGCCACGGGCATGCCGTAGTGCAGGTTGAGCTTGACCGTCAAGCCGCCAAGAATGCCCTGGGCGATGACCGCGCCGAGCGCGGCCAGGCTCAGCCAGCGCAGCCAGCGGCGCTCCTCGGTCCTCCACGTCCAGACCGCGAGAATGATGGTGAACAAGCCGACCACGGCGGCGATCACGCGGTGGCTGTGCTCGTAGACGATGCCCCCGACCATGGGCGGCGTGAGCGTGCCGTAGGAGAGCGGCCAATCCGGAACGGAAAGCGCGGCGTCGTTGGAGGTCACCAGGGCCCCGGCGATCAGCAGCAGAAAGGTGCACACGGCCACGAAGATCGCGTAGCGATGCAAGCCGGCATGGTATCGGGGCAACATGTGGTTTGCCACGGCGGGTCATTATAGCCCAAGGGACGGGGAATGCCAGCCCCTGGCAGCAATTCCCGGCCGGGGGCTCAGTTCCCTCCCGCGGCGGACTGGAAGGTAAAGGAGAGGCTTTTGGCTTCTTTCGCGCCCAGGGTCACCGTCTGGCGCAGGGCGCCGTACTTTTCGTGCCAGGCCTCGACGGTATAGGTGCCCGCCGGCAGATTCTTGATTTCAAAGCTGCCGTCGGCGCCGCTCACAGCGAAGTAGGGATGCGCAAAGACGGCGACGTAGCTCTTCATCCACGGGTGGACATTGCACTTCATGGCGATGGCCAGCTCTTCGCGTGCAAAAACTTCTTCAATGTCCGGTGCACCAGGAGCCTGGGAGCGGTTCCACTCGCGGTTGTTTTTCGCGGCGGAGTGCACGTTATGCAGGGTCTTGTCGGCGTTGCGGACCAGCAGGGCCTGGCCGGTCATGAGCGCGACAACGTGCGGGCTGTACAGACAGCCCTCCTGGATGATCTCCACGGGCGTCTTCGGCGCCGCGAAAGCGCGGTTGCCCAGACCTTCCTTCACATATACGACCACGTTGGCCAGGTTGCCACTCCGGTCCGCGACCACTTCCTGGCTGGCGAAGCCCGCCGGATGCGCGGCGGTACAGGCCGGATCCGTGGTCATATTCAAAGAGCGGGGCTGCGGAATGGGGCCGTCGAGACGCACGCTGCCGCGGATGGAACCGGCCGTGGCCGGATCCACAGGCGCTGCAGCCGGCTGTGCGGCGGCCGCTCCCGGGGTGTTCTGTTGTGCTGCTTCTTTCTTTTGGCAGCCGGCCAGCATCCATAGGAGCGTCGTCACGCAGGCCAGCGCGGTGCAAAGACGAACGTTCATCCGAAACATTCTCTCCCTCTCGTACCAGGTTCCTGCGTGCAAGTACAGCGCCTCAGCGCATCCCGCTGGCGTGCAAGACCAGGTCGGCCAGCGCGGCGATAAAGTGCGGCGAATCGCCGACAGCGGGCATCATGCGGAAGGTGTCGATCCCCGCCTTTTTCGCTTCGGCGCGCGCTTCGATATTGATCTCGTGCAGCGTCTCGATGTGCTCGGTTACAAAGGAAATCGGAACGACGAGCATCTCGCGCACGCCTTCGTGCCCCATCCGGTCAATCGTTTCCAGGAGCGAGGGCTGCAGCCATTTCGCCGGGCCGACCTTGCTCTGATAGCAGAGCAGGTGCGCTTTCGGCCAGCCGGGGTATTGCGCCGCGCCGCCCTCGCACACCAGGCGCACCGTCTCCTGCACCTGGTGCGGGTACGGATCGCCATTCTCCACCAGGCTCATGGGCAGGCCATGAGCGCTGAAGAGCAGTTGCACCCGGCCGCTTTCCGGGAATTGCCGCAACACGGAGCCGATGCGCTCCACCAGCGCCTTGATGTACAGCGGGTGGTTGTAGAACTGCGCGACGATCTTCTCAGGCGGGCCGCCCTGCGCCAAGCGGGTCACGCGATGCCACTCCTTCAGGCTGCTCAACGTGGTGGCGTAGGAATAATGCGGATAGAGCGGGAGGAGCACGATCTGATCGAGCGGACCGGCCTGGCGCAGCGTCTCCACCGCCTCTTCCGTGAGCGGATGCCAGTAGCGCATGGCGATCACCGCGACGGGATCCATGTGCGGAGCAAGGGCCGCGACCAGAGCGTCGCGCTGGCGCTCGGTGAGCTCGCGGATCGGCGAGCGCCCGCCGATCTGTGCGTAGCGCCCGGCCACCGGCTTGGAGCGCCGCGAGGCGATGAGCCGGGCCAGCGGCCCGCGCAGGAAATTCAGCGGGCCGAGCGGGATGATGTCCGGATCGAGGAAAAGATTCAGCAGAAACGGCTGAACGGACTCCAGCGAATCCGGCCCGCCGAGCTGAAACAGGACAATCCCCACGCGTTTCTTCCCCGCCACGCTATCTCCCACTTTTCAGCGAACTCTTTAACCGCTCCAGGTCCTCGCGCAGCGCCGACACGCGCCGCCCCACCGTCAGGTAATAGCCGAAGAAGATGGCCCAGCCGATCAGATACGCCGCGAACACACTGTCGAGATTTTTCACGCTGCCTCCCCTTCCCGCCGTAGCACGTCCACTTGCGCGCGCAGGGCTTCCAGTTCATACCGTTCCCGCACCAGAAAGATCATCAGGCTAACCAGGGCGATGAAGGAGATCAGCAGGACCCGCTTCATCTCCGGCGCCAAGCCCGTCCCCGGTCCGCCCATCAACACCGGCTGCGGGTGCTGCGTCCGCCACCAGCGGATGGACATGTGCACCAGGGGCACGTCAAGAAAAGCGAAAATGCCGTAAACCGCGCTCAGCAGCGCGCGGCGATGCGGGTCCTCCACCAGGGTGCGCAGCAGCAGGTAGGAGACGTACAGCAGCCAGAGGACGAACGTGGAGGTGAGCCGCGCGTCCCAAGTCCACCAGATGCCCCACACCGGGTGCGCCCAGATCGGACCGGTGATCAGCACCACGGAGATAAACGCCAGGCCCACTTCCGCCGCGGAAACGCCCAACCAATCCCAGCGTTCCTGGCGCCGGAAGACATAGAGCAGATTGGCCACGAAAGTGATGAGAAAGGCGCAGAAGGCCACGACCGCGCTGGGCATGTGCAGATAGAAGATGCGCTGGATATCGCCCATGGTGCGCTCCGTGGGCGCGACGAACAGCGAAGCGTAGGCCGCAATGCCGAGCAGTACTACTACCAGGAACGCCGCGAATGCTTTCTTCATGGTCTGTCGCTCCTTTCGCCTTGCGTATTTTCCGGCATCGAATCACTCCTCCAGCAGATATTCCCCGAAAAGCCACAACGCCGTCAAAAAGACGATGTCAAACGCCGCGAGAAATCCCACCCAGTCCAGGCGCAGCGCCGGCGCTTCGGCCAGCAATGCCGCGGTGGCTTCCGTGCTGGCGATGAGCACGGGCGTGAGGAGCGGCAGCAGCAGCAGCGGAAGCAGCAGTTCGCGCATGCGCGCCTGCGCGGAAATGGCGGCCACCGCCGTGCCGGTTACGCAAATGCCCGCGCTGCCCGCAAAAAGCACCAACAGCAGCGAGGGAAAGACTTTGAGGATCGGCACGTTATAGAGCACCGAGAAGATGGGGAGCATGAGCAGCTCCGTCAGCAGCAGGAAGATCGTATTCGCCGCCAGCTTGGCGAGAAAGATGGCGAACGGATCGGGGGCGGACATGCGCAGAGCGCTCAGCGTGTCGTTCATCTGTTCGCGCAGGAAACACGGCTGGAGCATGAGCGAAGCCGCGAAGAGAAACGCTATCCACAGCAGTCCCGGGCCGAAGCGCCGCGATTCAGAGGACGTGGGATCGAAGGTAAAACTGAACAGGACCACGACCAGCAGGATGAAGACAACGGTGGTGGTAATGAGCTCGCGCGAGCGCAGCTCAGTGCGCAGTTCTTTGCCCAGCAGAATGCCCGTTGTATGCAGCAGCGCCATGGCCCTCAGGACTCCGTCACGCGCAGTACCGCCTCGATCGGCTCGCCCGATGCCGAATCCGCGGCCACCGCGCCGGCCTGCAGGCGGATGGCACGCGTGGCTACGGCGGCCAACTCGGCCTGGCCGTGCAGGCTCATCACAATGGTGCAGCCGGTGTCGCGCAACCGGGCCAGCGTGGCCGCGAGCCAGATGACGCCAGGAGCGTCGAGACCCGTCCCGGGCTCGTCAAAGAGAAGCAGCGAGGGCCGGTGCAGCAGGGCGCGCGCGATGGTCAGGCGCTGGCGCATGCCGCGGGAAAAGGTGCGCACCAGCGAGGTGCGGCGTTCGGCCAGGCCCACTTCGGCGAGCAGCGCGCTGACGCGTTCCGCGGCTCCGGGGATTCCCTGCAGGTTCGCGAAAAGAAAAAGATTTTCTTCGGCCGAGAGCTCGTCATAGAGCATCGTCTGGTGGGCCACGAAACCGATGTGCGCACGGCTCTCCGCGGCGGTGTGTTCTCCCTGGCCGATGTGCAATGCGCCGGCGGTGGGACGCGTGAGACCGGCGGCCAGGCGCAGCAACGTGGTCTTCCCCGAGCCGTTATGTCCGGCGAGGGCCACGGCTTCGCCGGGAAAGACTTCCAGGTTCAGCCGGCGCAGGGCCACGAAATTACCAAAGCGTTTTTCCAGATTGCTGCAACGCAGCCCGAGAGGGGAGACGGCGGCAGTCACGCGGCTTCCTCGATGTGCAGTTTGCGAATTGGGCGGAGGCGGCTCTTCTCCACGTCTCACCCGCGGACAATGTCGCGCAGGATTTTTTCGGTTCGCGCGCGTTCCCGAGCGTACTCTTCCTCGGAGATCGTGCCGGCCTGGCGGCGCAATTCCAGGCGGAACAGGCTGTCCTTCAGCGCTTCGAGATTGGTCGCCACGCTGGAGTGCACCTCGGCCACGCTCGTGGCTGCAGGGGCTTCGGCAGGAACCGCCTGCGCGAGGCGTGCTTCCTTGGCGCGTTTTTTACCGCGCGCGGGCTCTCCCTCCGCGAACTCCACGGGCATTCCCGCGGGCACCGGTTTGCGCACCAGGAAAATTGCGCCCAGCCCGAAGAGTGCCGCGAAGCCGGCGACCAACGGCCATTTCAGCACGTCCAGTCTCCCGGGGATCATCTGCACGGGCACGTTGCCGTCCGGCGCTGCACCGGGCATGCCAGACTCCTGGCCGCCACCCGCGGGGGCAGGCGGCGCCGAACTTACGCCGGATACCGCGATTTCCATCGCCTTGCCCGGCGCCAAGGTGTCGCCCGTGTACACGTTCATTCCCTGTTCGCTACCCGCGGCCTGCAATCCTTCGGCGCGCACCTCCACCCCCGGCGGCGCGACCAGCAACAGGCGGTCCCCTGGATATACGGCGGGCAGCCGCACGGTGGCGCGATTGTCCGCATACGGCAGCTGATAAGAGAGCCGCACCCCGTTCTCGCCGGGGCGGAAGGCATAGGCGATGGCGTACTTATTCTTGCCGCGGTCGATGGTGGCCTGCACCACGGGCATGGCCGAAGGGCCCCACGCGGAGATCTGCTGCAGCTCGGCCTTTTCCGGGAGCTGCACCTCGAAGCTGCCGTCGGCGCGGAAGTAGGCTTGTGGCGGCTTGGAATTGTTCTGCACGGTGTACTCTTCACCGACCAGCAGGGAGGCCCCGTTGGGCTGGAAGATCACCACGCGCGTGGGGTAGCTGAGCGTCTTGGCGTCGCGGGTGGGTTCGAAGACTTCGACCTCGACGACATTGCGGCCCGGGGGCACGGCCTGGTGAAAGTACACGCCGCGATAGACGGCGCGGACCAGCATGGGCTGCACGCCGACCGACGGATGGTCGAAGGTAAACGCTCCCTGCGCGTCGCTCTTGGTGTGCGCAACCTCTTCCATGCCGCCCTGCAACTGCAGCAGCAGAACTTCCACGCCGGCGCCCGGGGCGCCGGTGGTGGCGTTCTTCACCGTGCCACGCAGCGTGGCGGCCCGCGCCGCACCCGCGCACAGAAAACAAAAAATGGCCGCGCTGCAGACCAGAAAGCCGCGGAGCTTCACTGCGCACCCCGCCCGGCGGGCGCGCGGCGCGGCCGCGATCCAGGGCTGCGCGTCAGGTCCTGCGCCGTCTCTTCATCAATCTCCGCGAGCACCAGCGCGGCTTCATTCTCGAGCGCCGTTTTCATGCCTTCGAAGTCCCCTTCCGCGTATTTTCCGGCGCGGTATTCGAATTTCAAGTCGCGCAGATTGTCGTAGATGGCGTCGCGACGCTCGAGCAGTTGGTCCAGACGCGAGCGCAGCGGCGTGAAATCAGAGGGCTCGTAGCTCACCCAGAAGATAAAAAGCAGCATGGCCGTAGCCAGCGCCAGGCACGCCAGGAGTACGGCGGTGTCCGCGCCGGCCAGGGATGCTGTGGTCACTTGCACGAAACCCAGGGGCGCCATGCGTTAATCCTCCGTTTCCCGGTCGGCACGCTGCCGCGCGCGCTCAAGCAGTTCGGGCGCAACGGCCTTCCCGCCGGCGGCTCCCGCGGGAACCGCGACCGGCCGCAGCCGCCAACGGCGAATGACCACGATCACCAGCGCCAGGCCCAGCCCCAGCGTGACGCCGGGAATAAACCAGGCCACGCGGCTGAAACCCTTCTTCGGCGGCTCCGCAAAAACGGCGGTGCCGAACTCCTGCACGAACGTTTGGATGATCAGGTCGTCGGAATCGCCGCGCGCGATTTGCTGGTCCAGTTTTTTCAGCATCGAGGCGGAAACCGTGCAGCCCACGTGGTTGCACTGCGTCAGGATCTGGCTGCACCCGCACATGCACAAAAACTTGCCCCCCACCTGCTTGGCGCGGTCGCTCTGCTGCGCCCCAGCGGGAAGAACAAGCAGCGGCACGGCCGCCGCCGCGCACAACGCCGCAATCAGGAGCGGGATGCGGAGTTTAGTCATGGCCCCGGGTCAAGTTCACGGAATTCGGTACGGCGCCGGAAAGACCGGGCACTGCCGCGCGCTCGCCAGCCGCGGAGAGCGCCAGCACCGGCCGGTAGTTCGGGAAGAGCGCGACAATCGTTCCGATCACCACGATCACGCCGCCGAACCAGATCCACTTCACCAGCGGGTTCAGGTAAGCGTGGATCACCGGAAGGTTGGTCTCCGGGCTGCGCCCGGCGTAAACGACGTAGAGATCCTCGCGAATCGTGGAGTAAATGGCCACCATGGTGCCCGACTGTTCGTTGGTCGTGAACAACCGCCGCTCGGGGTAGAGCATCATGAGCGGGCGGTTGCCCTTCATGACTTCCACGATCATGCGTTCCGCGGTGTAGTTCTTCTCCGGCTTGGAATCCATGCTCTGCAGCAGGAGGTTATACGGCCCGATCTGCATGCTCGAGCCGAAGGTCATCTCCTTCTGCGTATCCCGGTTGAAGGCCGCGCCAGCCAGCCCCACGAAGATCAGCACCATGCCGAAATGCACGATGTAGCCGCCGTAGCGGCGCGTATTGCGCAGCGTCAAGTCGGCCAGCGAGGTGACCCAGGAAGCGCCGGTGCGCGCGCGGAGCACCCGCGCCCCGCGGAAGAACTCCAGGACGATGGTCCAGGTCACAAACACGCACAGGATCAGGCAGATCACCGCGTAATACTCGCGAACCCCCAGCGCCACAGCCACCACCCCCGCCACCAGCCCGAGGATCGTTGGCAGGCCGAAATTGCGCCGCAGGCTCTCCGCCGAGGTCTTGCGCCAGGCCAGCAGCGGCCCCACTCCGGTCAGGAACAGCAGCAGCAGGCCGATAGGAATGTTGACCTTATTAAAGAACGGCGCACCCACACTGATTTTCGATCCCTGAACCCATTCCGAGAGCACCGGGAAGAGCGTGCCCGCCAGGACGGCGATGCAGGCCACCAGGAGGATCAGGTTGTTGAAGAGGAAGCTGGATTCCCGGGAGACGATGGAATCGAGCTGATTCTCGCTCTTCAGGTAGTCGCGGTTCCAGAGATAGGCCGCCAGACAGACCAGCAGCACCACCGCCAGAAAACTGACGAACCAGGTGCCGATGCTGGATTGCGCGAAGGCGTGCACCGAGCTGACCACTCCGCTGCGCGTCAGGAACGTGCCCAGAATGCAGAGCAGGAACGTGATGAAGACCAGCCACACGTTCCACACCTTCATCATGCCGCGCTTCTCCTGCATCATTACCGAGTGCAGGAAGGCCGTGCCGCTCAGCCAGGGCAGCAGCGAGGCGTTTTCCACCGGGTCCCAGGCCCAGTAGCCGCCCCAGCCCAACACCGCGTAGGCCCAGTGCGCGCCGAGCAGAATCCCCAGCGTCTGGAAGCACCAGGCGATCATCGTCCACTTGCGCGTCAGGTGAATCCATTTTTCACCCGGATAACGCGCCAGGAGCGCCGCCAGCGCAAAGGCGAAAGGGATGGTGAAGCCGGTATAGCCGGAATACAGGTTCGGCGGGTGGATGACCATCTCCGGGTACTGCAGCAGGGGTGTCAGGCCGTTGCCGTCGGCGCGCGTGATGATGTTCCAAACGCCGTTCGGTCCCGGCGTGCCCAGCAAGCGGAAGGGATTGGCCACGAAGTTATTCATCGTCAGGAAGAAGATCTGCACGCCGGCCAGGATCACACTGACATAAGGCATCAGTTCCAGGTGTTTGCCGCGGTAGGCGATCAGCACGGAGATTACGTAGATTGCCAGGAGGAAGCTCCAGAAGAGCAGCGAGCCTTCCTGGCCGGCCCACAGCGCGGCGAACTTGTAAAAGGTAGAGAGGTCGCGATTGCTGTGCGCGACGACGTAGGCGATAGAAAAATTATCGGAAAAGAACAGATACACGAGGCTGCCCGTGGCCACAAAGATCAGCCCGCAAGCGGCCACGCCTGCCTGGCGCACGCTCTTGATGAGCAATGGATGGCGCGTCAGGATCGCCGCGATGCCACCCACAAAGGCGTAGCCCGCACACACAAAAGCGAGAAGCAGTGCAAATGAGCCGAATAGATCCACGAGTCACCCCGACCTGTCCAGTTCCGGACCGCCAGCTTACATACTGCTCGAGCCCGCCTTGGAGGGAGCCCCGCCGGAGCCCGGCGCCGCCTCATACTTGGAGGCGCATTTGGCCTGAACGCGCTCTGCGACGAAACGCCCATCGGGAGCGGGCCTTCCTTCAACGAGCGCCTGGGAATTGTCGACAAACGTGTCCGGTAAAGGATCGCTGCCGACATAGCTGACCGCCATCGCCTTCCCTTCCCCGTCCAGGACAAAATCGACGCGGCCCGAGAGCTTACGGATCGAGCCGGGCGCCACGGTACCGCCGACGCGCATGCGTTGCGTGCGCGCCGATCCCTGGAGGGTCTGCAACTCTGCGATGGTGTGGTAGTAGGTCTTGCTCTCGCGGGCACCCAGCCAGCCAAGCCAGCCGAGGGATACGACGATGATCCCGATGCCGACGCCGAACTTCGCTCGATTCTGCATGAGAGAACTCCTCGCGTCTTCTAACTACGAGACTATCCTACCACATACAGTCGAAGGCTTGTCCAGCCCAGGCCGTTTAGCGTGTCCCACTGGTGTTCTCCGCCAACTCTTCCCGCAGCCGGGTGATGGCCGCTGCGGGGTCCGCGGCATCCAGCGCGAAGGCTTTGCCGTCATCCAACAGCAATGCCGCGCCCAGTTCGCCCGCCGCAAAGCGCGCCAGCAGGGCATCCAGGCTCTGCGCGATCACGGCAATCCGCTTGGGGCGCAACGAACGCCGTATCCGGGCCAGCACCAGGGGCAACTGGTTCTCCATCGCGGCCCTGCCCGCTTCGTCGCTTACTCCGCTGGGGCATTCGAGTACATGTGCCAGGAAATAGCCGCGATGCTGGAATTCCGTGAGGGCCGCGGCGCGGCCGCTGGCCTGGCCCTGAGCCATGGCCAGCAAACCGGTGGCCGAAAGAAGATGACGCCCCTCGCCGTTCAGCGCGCCCGCCGTCGCCTCCTGCGCATTGTCCCCCGCGCCTGCATACAGATAGTCACCCGCCGCCGCCGGCGAAGCCGCGCCGAGAAAAAGCACCCCGATATGCACCGGGCGGAAGCGCGTGGCCCATTCCAGCCGCCACAATCGCGCCGCCAGATGTTCCGGGGAGGCCGGCTGGCCGCAACCGTCGCAAAGCAATGTTTTCAGAGAATTCATGCAGGAACTCCATCGTAATGGAAGGCCGCGGCAGACGCAACGCGGACGGGGAATCCACACAGCCACGGGAATTTCGTCGCGGAACCCGGGAGGTAGCAGACCAACAAAAAGGCGCGCGCTGGGGGCGGGCGCCGAAATCAGACGAAAGTTCCGGCCAAACGCGCAGGCTCAGCGGGAAACCGGCTCATCCGCGGGGAGCTTCGCGCGCAAGCACCACTTCAGCTCCTGGCTCAGCTCGGTGATCTCCATTCCGGGCATGACGATGAATTTGCAGCTCAGCATTTCGCGCGGCTCATCCTCGTCCGGGAGCTGGCAGGTAACCCGGCAGAACTGGCAATCCTGATTCCAGCAGAACCGCCCGTAAGGAATCGTCTCCGGGCTGATGTACTGGAAGCAGCGCAGGACGGAGTTGCGTTCGGGAACCTGAAACTTTTTTCCCAGGATGGTAATTTCAACTAATTTTTCGTATGGACGGAATGGATCCGACATGACGATGAGGCCCCTCTCCGAACCGGCTCGCGGGTATGCTGCTGCAGCCCTCGCGCCGCTTGCGATCCCCCCGGACCGGCGGAATGATTGCTTTCTGCGCTGCCAGATAAGCGTAAGCCCCCTTCGCAGCGCAGACAACTTTCCTCACGGGCACCGTTGCCTATCAGCCACGGGGGCTGGTTCGCGCCGGTCCACCGCAACACGCTGCGAGCCAGCACGGGCGTGGTCTCCGCTCCCGGCTTTTTGCTCGTGCAAGATGTAATCGAAAACCGTACACTATCGTCCTGGAATTGACAGACAGCGTGGAAGGCCGGCGGGCCTATCCAGGAAGCGGCGAGGATACGGAGACATGTTCAAAACCCTGGTGGGTATTGTGCTGGGAGTTCTGCTGGTCGCAGCGGGAGTGGGATTTTACTTCGCTACCGGGCGCGCGCCCGTGGCCGTGACCGACCCGCCGATGCCCTTCGAAAAGAAGCTGGCGAACATTGCGCTGCACGCCTACATCGAAAAACAGAAGCCGCAGGAGCCGGCCGTGCCCGCCGATGAAAAGAACTATCTGGCGGGTGCGCAGGTTTACAAGCAGAACTGCGCGGTCTGCCACGGCTTGCCCGGACAGCCGAAAACGGCTATCGCTGAAGGGATGTATCCGTCGCCGCCGCAGTTGTTTCGCGGCATGGGCGTGACGGACGATCCGGCCTTTGAGACCTACATCAAGGCCCGCAACGGCATCCGTATGACGGGCATGCCAGGATTCAAGAGCCACCTGACCGATATTCAGTTGTGGCAGGTCAGCTTGCTGCTGGCCAACGCGGACAAGATTCCTGCTGCGGTCAAATCGGCCCTAGAGCCCGAAGCCGCGCCGCAGAAGCCCGCCGCGCAGTAAGCGCGGTCCACCCCCAGGGGAGCCTGGCTGCGCCACGCCTCCCTGAATCCCGCGTCGGCGCTTTAGCGCACCGCCAGCACTTCCGCGGCCAGCACCAGCGGATGTTTGGTCCGTGCATTGCGCATCTGGCGAAGAATCCTCGCCTGCGCGAAGTTCGCCGCCAGAAATTCCGCGAGGAAAGCGCCGCCTTCCTTGGCTCCGGCGATTCAGGCAAACCAGTTGCTTTCGCTGGCGCACACTTCGGCGGGCAAAGGCTCGGAGAGGACCAGTTCCGCAGCATAGAGGGCCCCGCCGGGACGCAGCACGCGCGCCAGTTCACGGAAGATGGCCTCTCGCGCCGGATTCAAGTTGAAGATGCCGTTGACCAGCGCCACGTCGATGGAAGCGTCCCGGAGCGGCAGGTTCTCCGCCGCCGCCTCGCAGAACAGAACCCGGGAGAGCCCGGCTTCCTCCGCGGCCCGCCGCGCCAGGCTCAGCATCGAACGGCTGAAATCCACACCGATTACTCTTCCCGTTGGTCCCGCGCGCCGGGCGGCCACCAGAGCGTCCAACCCCGCCCCGCATCCCACATCCAGAACCGCCGCGCCCTCCGGTATCTCGGCGCGCACGGAAACATTGGAAACCCCGGTAAACGCCTCGACCACAACCCCTGGCAGTCCCGCCAGTAACTCCTGCGGGTAACCCACGCTTTCCGCGAACGCGCGGCCCACCGGAAACGCATGCTTCCCCAGCGGATTCTCAGCCGCGACGGAATACGCCTTCCGCACGGCATCCCGAATATCTTCCGAATTTCTCAATTCCCTGTGCCCTCGCTGCCCATCCTCGGCAGCCTCTTAGTTCCGCATCGAGCGTGGCCGCAGATCCCAAGCGCTCAAAGTCCTCTGCACTCCACACGGGCAGAAAAACAGAGGCATCCCCGGAGGTTCTGCAAGCCGCTCTTCCCTGCCGCCGTGCGCGATGCGCTCAGCCGTGCAGGTCGAAGAACTGGCCCATCTTGCGGAATTTGTCGTAGCGCTTACGGACCAGGTCCGCGGGCCCAAGCCCGCTCAATAGGGCCAGCTGCCGCTCCAGCACGGTGTCCAGAAACTGCGCCGCCGCTTCGTGGTCGGTATGCGCGCCGCCTTCGGGTTCGGGCACGATCTCGTCCACAATGCCCATCTCTTTCAGGTCCTTCGCGGTGATTTTCAGCGCCTCGGCCGCGATCTCCGCCTTGCTGGAATCGCGCCACATGATGGCCGCGCAGCCCTCCGGCGAAATCACGGAATAGAACCCGTTCTCCAGAATGTTCACGCGATCGCCCACGGCGATGGCCAGGGCGCCGCCGGAACCGCCCTCGCCGGTCACGGTCACCAGAATGGGCACGGGCAGCCGCGCCATCTCCCGCAGGTTGCGCGCAATGGCTTCCGCCTGGCCGCGCTCTTCGGCGTCAATCCCCGGCGAGGCCCCCTGCGTATCCACGAAGCAGAAAACCGGGCGCTGAAACTTGGCGGCCAGTTGCATGACCCGCAGCGCCTTGCGGTAACCCTCGGGCTTGGGCTGGCCGAAGTTGTGCAGCACGCGCTGCTTGGTGTCGCGGCCCTTCTGGTGGCCGACGACCGCGATGGCCCGCCCGTGATACTTGGCGAAGCCCGCCACGATAGCCTTGTCGTCGCCATACGCGCGGTCGCCATGCAACTCCGTAAACTCCGTGAACAGCAGCCGGATAAAATCCTGCGTGTAGGGACGCTGCGGGTGCCGGGCGAGTTGCGCGCGCTGCCACGGCCCCAGGTGCGAATAGAACTCATTCTTCAGTTCGGAGACTTCGCGCTTCAGGCGCTCGATCTCCGTGTCGCCCGCGCTGTTGGGCGCCAGGCGGCGCAGCTCTTCGACATCCTTTTCGAGCCGTTCGATCTCTTTTTCCCGTTCGCTCTGCGGCTTCGCTGGTTCCAACGTCGTGCCTCGCTTCCCTTCTGGTGTGCCCTGTCCCCTCACGCCGCGGCGCTTCCACTCACAAGCTCGATGGCGTCCGCGCCGCACAGTTCGCTGACCGCCTCAAGCAGTTCCTGCGCCGGGCGGACGCGTTGCGGCACCTGCAGGGTGGCCACGGAGCCGTCCGGCGAGCGCAGCTCAAAGACGACCACACAGGAGCCCGGGTTGCTCGCGAACAACTGCTGCAGGCTTTCGAGCGACCTTTCGCTCAGCTGCGCCAGGTCCAGCCGCAGGCGCATCTGCGCCGGCTGGCGCTCCCCCAGCCCGGCCAGCGGCCGAGCCTCCAGCAGCGAAAGCCGCGTCCCGGCCTCTTCTACCTGCACGCGGGCCTTCAACAGCAGCGGCGTCCCGGCCTTCAGCACGGTTTCCAGGCGCGCAAAGCTTTCCGGAAACACCAGCAACTCCTGGACGCCGGTCATGTCCTGCAGGGTGAAGATACCCCACCGCTGCCCTTTTTTCGAGCGCATCGGGCGCGTGCCCACGATCAACCCCGCCACGGTAATCTCCGCGCGATTGCGATGCTGCTCGACCGCTTCCAGCGGCACGACTTTCAGTTCCTGCAGCCGCGCGGCGTATTTTTCCAGCGGGTGGCCAGAAACGTAGAAGCCCAGCATCGCGTACTCGCTGGCCAGCCGCTCCTCTTCGCTCCACAGCGGGGCGTCGCGCAGTTCCAGCGGCGCAGCAGCCGGCGCCGCCGCGCCCCCGAAGAGGCCGTGTTGCCCGGATTCGCGCAGCCGCGCGGCACGCTGGAGCGCGCTGAGCGCATCGTCCACGGAAGCCAGGAGTTGCTCCCGCGGCCCCAGCGAATCCATGGCCCCGGACTTGATGAGGCTCTCGAAGACGCGCTTGTTCAAGACGCGCGAATCGATGCGTTCGCAGAAATCGTAAAGACTGCGAAACGCGCCCTGCCGGATCACCGTGTCGCGGATGGCGCGCGCGCTGTTCTCCCCGACGTTCTTGATGGCCGCCAGGCCGAAGCGCACAGCCTCGCCCACGGGAGTGAAGTACAGATCGCTCTCGTTGATGTCCGGGGGCAGCACGGTGATGCCCATGCCACGCGCTTCGTTGATGTACTTCACCACCTTTTCGGTGTTCCCGGTTTCCGAGGTCAGCAGCGCGGCCATGAACTCGACCGGGTAGTGCGTCTTGAGATAGGCGATCTGGTAGGCCAGCAGGGCGTAGGCGCAGGAGTGCGATTTATTGAAACCGTAGCCCGCGAATTCGGCCATCAAATCAAATATGCGCTCGGCTTTTTTCTCCGGGATCTTGTTGGCGCGGCAACCGCCCATGAACTTTGCCCGTTGCGCCGCCATCTCTTCTTTTTTCTTCTTGCCCATGGCCCGGCGCAGGATGTCCGCTTCGCCGAGCGAGAAGCCGGCAAGGCGGTTGGCGATCTGCATCACCTGTTCCTGGTACAGGATGACGCCGTAGGTCTCCTCGAGGATCTCCTTGAGCTGCGGCAGCTCGAAGGTCACGCGCGTCTTCCCCTGCTTGCGGTTGATGAAGTCGTCGATCATGCCGCCCTGGATGGGGCCGGGACGGTAGAGGGCGTTCAGCGCCGTCAGGTCCTCGATGCGCGCGGGCTGGTAACGGCGCAGAATGTCGCGCATGCCGTGGGATTCGAACTGGAAGATGGCCGTGGTTTCCCCGCGCGCGAAGAGCTTGTAGGTGTCCGCGTCATCCAGAACCAGCGCGTCGATGTCCAGCTGGACGCCCCGGTTCTGCTCCACCATGCGCACCGCGTCGTGCAGCACGGTGAGCGTGGTCAGTCCGAGGAAATCCATCTTCAGCAGGCCGACGCGCTCGAGCGCGTTCATGTCGTACTGCGTGGTGATTTCGTCGCGGTTCGTCTTGTAGACGGGGACGATGTCGGTGAGCGGCCGCGGAGAGATGACCACGCCGGCGGCGTGTGTGGAAGCATGCCGCGAGAGGCCCTCGAGGCGCTGCGCCACCGCCATCAGCTCCTTCATGCGCTCGTCGCTCTCGACCGCCGAGCGCAACTGCGCGGATTGCTCCAGTGCGCTCTCCAGCGTGATCTTCAGCTCGTTGGGCACCAGCTTAGCCACGCGGTCCACGTCTCCGTAAGGGATGTCCATGGCCCGCCCGACGTCCTTGATCGCGGCCTTGGCGGCCATGGTCCCGAAGGTGATGATCTGCGCCACGTTCTCCCGCCCGTACTTCCGCGTGACGTAATCGATCACCTCTCCGCGCCGCCGCATGCAGAAGTCTATGTCGATATCCGGCATGGAGACGCGCTCAGGATTCAGGAAGCGCTCGAACAGCAAATCGTACTGCAGCGGGTCCACGTCCGTAATGCGCAGCGCGTAGCTCACCAGGCTCCCGGCCGCCGAGCCGCGCCCCGGGCCCACGGGCACCTCCTGGCCCCGCGCGTAGTGGATGAAGTCCCAGACGATCAGGAAGTAGCCTGCAAACTTCATCTTCTTGATCATCTCGATTTCGCTGGTCAGCCGCCGCTCATATTCCTCGAGGGGGTGGCGCAGCGCGCCCTGCTTGGAAATCTTCTCGAGCGCCGGAACGCGCGCGGCAAAGCCCTGGCGTACGACCTTTTCGAAATAGCTGTCCGGGGTGTCGCTCGCGGGCACCTGAAAGGCCGGAAACGGATCGGCGATCTTTGCGATTTTGACATTGCAGCGCTCGGCCACGTCCAGTGTGCGGCTCAGCGCCTCGGGCAGCTCGGCGAAGACGCGGGCCATCTCTTCCGCCGTCTTGTAATAGAACTGGTCGGTGGCGAACTTCATGCGGTGCGCATCGCTCATGGTCTTGCCCGTCTGAATGCACAGCAGGACCTCCTGCGCGTGCGCATCGTCGTGATGCAGGTAGTGGCAATCGTTGGTGGCGATCAGCGGAATGCCGGAATCCTTGGAGAGCCGCAGCAGGTCGCGGTTGACGCTCGTTTCCACCTCCAGGCCCTGGTCTTGAATCTCCAGGAAGAAATTGCCCTTGCCGAAAATCTCCTGCAGGCGGTGGGCGTTGGCCAGCCCTTCCTTGTAGCGCTCCTCCATCACCGCTTCGGTTACCGCGCCGCGCAGGCAGGCGGAGAGTGCGATGAGTCCGCGGCTATGCTTGGCGAGCAGTTCGTAGTCGATGCGCGGCTTGTAGTAGAAACCCTCGAGGAAGCCAGCGGAAACCAGCTGGATCAGGTTTTGGTAGCCCTCGTTCGATTCACACAGCAGCAGCAGGTGATTGCTGCCGCGCATCCCGGGTTCGGCCTCGCCACGGGTCTGCGCATCCCCCGAACTGTTCTTCTCGCCGCGCTCATGCCGGCTGCCCTTCGCTACATAGACCTCGCAGCCGATGATCGGTTTCACGCCGTGCTTGCCCGCTTCGTTGTAAAAATTGGCGGCGGCGAAGAGATTCCCGTGATCCGTAACGGCCACCGCGGGCACGGAACGCTTCGCTGTTTCCTCCAGCAACTCGGAGATCTGGCAAGCGCCGTCGAGCAGGCTGAAATCCGTGTGCACGTGAAGATGGACGAACTGCGGTTGACCCATAGCTTTCGATTCTAAATCGCTCCTCCCTGTTTTGCGACCCCGCGCTGTGGATAACGGGCGCGCTCCGCGGCCGCAGATTTCCTTACTTGTGCCCGCTGTGCTTTTTCGCCGGCTTTGGCTTTTTCGCTGTTGCGGGCGCCTTCTTCCCTGCCGTCTTTCCGGCCGGCTTGGCCGGCGGCGTCGCAGCCTTCGCATGGGATTTCAACGCCGGCACCGGCGCATGGCTTTTTACCAGAGCCTTGCCCATTTTCTTTCTCTTCTCTTCCTTTTTCGGCGCTTCCTTGATGCCCGAAAGCTTGCGCAGCACCTTGACGCGATCCTCCGGCGTCTTGCCGCGGCCGGTCAGCTGCAGGGCGAAGAACTGCTCGATGACGGCATCAAATTTGGGGCCGCGCGGCATGCCGATGGCCTCAAGTTCCGCCACCGCCGAAGGAAGCGCGGCGCGCAGCGGCCGCCACTTCTGCAGATACGCGCGAATCTTGGAGAGCGCCTTGGAGTTCGAGGACTCGGCCATCAGATAGGCGATCTGCTCGAGGGGAACCTTTTCGAGAAAGTGGTAGGCGTCCACCGGGGCGTGGCACTTGCGCCCCGCTAATTCCTTCTGTACGCGCCGAGCCGTGCCTTCGAGCCCCAGCGAGGCCGTGACTTCTGTCTGCCGGAAGCCCACCTTGGCCAGCAGCGCGTGCTGCTCGCGCGATCTCAGCCGTCCCAGAATCGCCAGGAGCATGGGGTTGGCCAGCCGCGGACGCAGCCCAGCGTTGAAGAGATCCTCACGGACCCGGGAGAGGCGCGCAATGGCCTCGTAATCGGGATGGCGTTTCGCCAGATGGGGATGGATGGCTTCGAGGATTCCGTGCGTTTCCCAGGTTTTCAGGACGGATGTGGGTCGTTCCTCGCGGGCGACGGCTCGCAGTTCCTCGCCGGCGTCCTCCGGAGTGATGGAGTGGTGCAGATCGCGTTCCAGCGCCAGGGCGAACCACTCCTGCGTGCGCTGCTCAAGTTTGAAACCCATGCGCGCCGCATAGCGCAACGCGCGCAGCAGGCGCACCGGCTGGTTGGTGAAAGAGTGGATAGTCAGGGCCCGAATCTCGCCGCGCTCGATGTCCGAGAGTCCGTTCGCCGGGTCCAGCAAAAGCCCGCGCGAAGCCGGATTCAGAGAGATGGCGATGGCGTTGAGGGAAAAGTCGCGGCGGCGCAGGTCCTCCATGATCGTGGACCAACGATATTCCGGACGCGTGCCGGGGCGCACGTAATAGTCGTCGCGCGCCGCGGAGAGGCTCCCCTCGCAGTCGCCGGAGAAGAGCAGTTCGACGTGGCGCATCCGCTCGTCTTCGTGAACAATCTGGGCGCCTCCCTTCTCCAGCTCCCGCGCCATCTTCAGCGGATTGCCCTCGACCGTAAAGTCGAGATCCCGGAGCGTCGCCCCGGTGATCAGATCGCGTACCGTGCCGCCCGTCAGGTAAACGTTGCAGCCTAAAGCGGCGGCCAGCTCCTGCACGCGCAGCATTGCCGCGCGCTGCTCCGGCAAGAGCCGGCTTTCCAGCAAGAACATGTAATCGGGCATTGCTCTCCTCGCCTCCGGGGTCTCCGGCACAGCGCTGCCGTGCCCCCAATCAATCTCCCCAGGGTCCGTGCTTCGCGCCCCTCTAGGCGCGCGGATGGTGCGCCTTGTAAATTTGCTTCAGGCGCTCTTCGACCACGTGCGTATAGATCTGCGTCGTCGAGATATCGGCATGTCCCAGCATGAGCTGCACCGAGCGTAGATCGGCGCCGCGCTCCAGTAGATGCGTGGCGAAACTGTGCCGCAGCATGTGCGGCGTCAGCGGAACACGCAGGCCCGCACGCCGTCCGTAAGCCGAAAGAATTTTCCACACGCCCACGCGGCTGAGCTTCCCGCCGCGCCGGTTCACGAAGAGCGGCGCAGGGCCCCCGACCGGCCGATTTTTCCGCAGCAGCAGCGGCCGGGCTTCGCGCAGGTACCGGTCCACCATGGCCAGCGCCTTCTTCCCCACCGGCACGATGCGCTCCTTGTCTCCCTTGCCGATGCAGCGCACGCAGCCCACCCTGGCGTCGAGGTCCAGGATACGCAGCCCGATCAGCTCGGAAACGCGCAGCCCCGTGGAGTAAAGCACCTCGAGCATGGCGCGGTCGCGCAATCCCAGGGGGGTTCTGGCGTCTGGCTGTTCGAGCAGGCGCTCGACCTCCTCCAGACGCAAATAGCCTGGCAGCGAGCGCCGGATTTTCGGCGATTCGAGGTTCGCGGAGGGATCCGTGGCAATGTAATCCTGGGACTGCGCGAAGCGGAAGAAATTCCGCAACGTCACCAGGTGGCGCGCCACGGTGCGGCTCTCCAGCTTTAGGCGGTACAGCCCGGCTAGGAAATCGACCAGATCGTCGCGTCCGGCCTGTTCCAGCGTCAGCTTGCGCTTCAGCGCAAACTCCTGAAACTTCAGCAGGTCGCGGCGGTAGGCCGACACGGTGTTCGCCGAGAGGCCCTTTTCGACCCGCACGTGCGTGAGAAACGCCGAAATAGCCGCGCTGAGTTCCATCACGATTCCAAATAATTGCTTTCCGCAGCGCCGCGCCGCCGCACGGCGATGCCATAAACCTCTTCGATTTCATGGCAGCGGAACAGCCACGCCAAGGCCAGATACAACACTGTCGCCCCGGAGACCATCCCCGCTAACACCAGAACCTGGAGCCCGAAAGGGGAGTGCACTGTGAAGGCGGTGTAATGCACCCCGAACCAGCAGCCCACGGCCATGATCCCGGCGCACAGGGAGATTTTCACAAAGGACGCCAGAACTTTCAGCGTACCCATGGTCCCGTGGCGCAGGCGGAAAATAATGAACAGGGCGAAGAAATCGAAGAAACAGGCAAGGGCCGTGGCCAGCGCAGGACCGCCATTCTGCACGCGCTTGAAGAAAAACTCCAGGAACACGATGTTCAGGATGATGTTGATGACCAGGGAAATCGAAGCCACCACCACGGGCGTCTTGGTGTCCCGCGTGGAATAAAATGCCGGCACCACCAGCTTTACGGAGGCCAGCGCGGGTAATCCCACGGCGTAATAGAGCAGCGCCCGCGCCGTCAATCGCGTCGATTCCGCGACGAACTGCCCGTGCTGGAAGAGCACGCGAATGATCGGCTCGCGCAGAATCATCAACCCCAGCGCCGCGGGCACGGTGATGAACGCCACGATGCGCACGGAAAACGTCAGCGTCTTTTTCAGAGAATCATAGTCCTTCGCCGCCGCCTGGTGCGACATCATCGGCAAGATCGCCGTGGCCACGGCAATCGCATAGCCGCCCAGCACCAGCTCCATGACTCGGTCGGCCACGTACAGCGCGGTCAGGCTTCCGCGCGGCATCTTGGCCGCGTTCGCAAAGTATGTATCCACGAAAAAATTGATCTGCGCGATGCCGATTCCGAAAAAGCGCGGCAGCATCAGCCGCGCCACATTGCGAATCCCCGGGTCCGAGAACGATATCCCGAAATTAAATGTCATTCCCTTCTGCACCAATCTCGGTATCTGGACCAGAAACTGCAGTGCCCCGCCGACCAGCACTCCTACGGCGAGCGATATGGCCGGCTCCTTGAAGTATCTCCACACCGCCCCCACTGAAAATAAGATGATGGAAAGATTCAGGAAGATCGGCGTGGCTGCTGGCAGGCCGAAAATATTGAAGCAATTGAGGATGCCCATGGCCAGCGCAGCCAGCCCGATGAAAAACAAGTAGGGAAAGATGATCCGATTCAAGGTCACCGCTTCATCCCAATGCACGCTTTTGTCAGAGGATGCAGTAAAGGTATGGACCACCGTGGGAGAGAAGACCATACCCAAGACGGTGATGATCGCCAGGACCAGCGCCAAGGTCCAAAACAGGCGATTGGCAAAATCCCAAACCTCCTCTTTGGTCTTTTCCCGCATGTAGGTCGTGAAGACGGGGATGACCGAAGCGGTCATCGAGCCCTCACCGACCAGGCGCCGAAACAAGTTGGGGATACGATAGGCGAGGACGAAGGAATCGGCGGCCAGCGTGGTTCCGAGAAGAAGCACGATGCGCTGGTCACGCAGATAGCCGAGAATGCGGCTAACGATAGTGACCAGGGTGATGATTGAAGCGGACTTGAGGATCTGCTTTTTCTCGGTCAACGGGCGGCTCCCCCGGCCTAACCCCTGCAAAAACAATGAGTTGACAGAAATCGGAGCTTAACATAACATACTCGCCGCGAATTGGCAACTTGGGTATCCCTAGCTGCAAATCGGGGTAACTTGAAGACCAGCTCTCCAGCTTCCACGCACAAAAAGGTGATCGTCGTCCTCGTGGACAAACGCTCCTTGCGCGGCTACCTTAACCCGGCCCGCCTCGGGTCGCCGGAACCACTTGACCTCCTCACCCCCGAGGGTGAGCACCAGGCTATTCCCCTCGATCGCGTGCGCTGCGTCTACTTTGTGCGAGATTTTTCCGCTCATTTCGCGCTGGAACGCAAGACCTTTCTCAGCCGTCCCAAGCTGGACGGCCTCTGGGTGCGCCTGCGTTTTCCGGACGGCGAAGCCCTGGAAGGAGTGGTACCCAATGACCTTCTGGCGCTACTCGATCGTGGCGTGCAGATCACGCCCCCGGACATTCACGGCGGAACCGACCGCATCTTTGTGCCGCGCACGGCGCTCAGCGAGTTGACGGTACTAGGCGTCGTGGGCATCGCCCGCCGCAAGCCCGCCGCTGCTGCAACCGCCGCGCAGCCCCGGCTGTTCAACGAGTAGCACCGCGCGGCCCCTGCGCGCTGGCTTTCCCCGCGCTGCTCGCGCCCATCTGTACTTCCCTGCTCGCGGTGTGCGAGACTCGCAGAGTTTTCGAGGAGTAGTGCTCATGAACATTGCCTCCCTGAAGCTTTCCGAAGTGGCCCAGAAGCTGGACTGCCGCCTTGAGGGCGATCCCGCCGCGGAGATCACGGGCGTCGCCGGGCTCGAGTACGCCGCGCCCGGCCAACTGACCTTCCTGGCCAACCGCAAGTATTTTCCGCTGTTGCGCTCCACCCGGGCTTCGGCGGTCCTGGTCGAGGAAGGCGTTGCTCTGAAGCGCGGCGCCGGGCTGCCGCCGCTGGCGGCCCTGCGCACGGCGAATCCTTACCTGGCCTTTGCCCACGCCATCGAGCTGTTCTTCCAGCCGCCGCGCTACGCCCCGGGCATCCATCCAACGGCGGTCGTGGCGGCCAGCGCGCGCATCGGCGCCGGCGCGCACATCGGACCGTACTGCTACGTGGACGACGGCGCGGTCATCGGCAAGAACGCCGTCCTGCACAGTTTCGTGACCATCTATCGCGGCGCGCAGATCGGCGACGATTTCTTCGCCCACTCCCAGGTGGTCGTGCGCGAATTCTGCCGCTTGGGCCACCGCGTCATCCTGCAGAACGGCGCGGTCATCGGCGGCGACGGCTTCGGCTACGCCCGTCAGGCTGACGGCACATGGTACAAGATGGCCCAGGCCGGCCCCGCGGTTCTCGAAGACGACGTGGAGGTCCAGGCCAATTCCTGCGTGGACCGCGCCACGATCGGCGAGACGCGCATCGGCCGCGGCTCCAAGCTGGATGATCTGGTCGTTGTTGGACACGCCTCGCAGCTCGGCCAAAACGTCATGCTTTGCGGCCATGTCGGTCTTGCCGGCTCCACGAAGGTCGGCAATAACTGCATTTTGGCCGGGAGGGTCGGCTCCGCCGGGCATCTGACCATTGGCGACGGCACCATCGTCACCGCGCAGAGCGGGGTGCCCCACGACATCCCCCCAAAGAGCGTTTATTCTGGCTATCCCGCCGTGGAAAATAAGCAGTGGCTGAAGGCCACCGCGGCGTTGAACCGCCTGCCGGAGCTGCAACGCCGCGTGCGCGAGCTCGAAGAACTGGTGCGCGAAACACTCGCCCGCCGCCCCGCCTCGACACCGCCTGCCGAGCCCTGACGCGGGGGCACTTTTTCCGCTAGATGATGGAATTGCCGTTTTCGGGCAGCGGCTCCGCCGGCACATCGAGCGGGCGCTGGTCCGGCGGAAGGCCCGCCGCGAGCGCGCCGCGAACAATCGAGTTCAGCTCGTCGCGCTGCTCCACGGTGAAGCGCGAGGTGTCAATCGGCGGACAGAACCGCACCACAATTTCCCCGGGATGGATGACCAGCGAGCGCTTCTCCATGATGCGGTGCGCTCCCGCGCAGGCCACCGGCACGATGGGCACCCCGGCTTTGATAGCCATGACCACCGCGCCCTTCTTGAACGCCTGTAACCGCCCGTCCAGGCTGCGCGTTCCCTCCGGATAGATCAGGAACGACGTTCCCGCGCGCAGTCCCTGCGTAGCACGCTCTACGCTGCTGATCGCAGCTTCGCGGTTGCTCCTGTTCACCGCAACAAATTTAGCCAGACGGAACGCCTGCCCCACAATCGGATACCGGAATAGCGACTCCTTCAAGAGAATGGCCACCTGCCGCGGAATGGCCCCGACCACCGCCGGTGCATCGGCCGAACTCGTGTGGTTGGCTACAAACAGGCAGGCGCCAGAAGGCACATTTTCCAGACCTTCCACGCGGATCTTTACCCCCACGGCGCGCACCGCAAACAGCACCCCGCCCAGCCCAGCGCGATACAGCAAAATGGCGTTCCCCACCATCAGGGAATAGACCAGAAGCGGCGGCCCTACCAGGAGGATATAGATGGTGAGAAAACAGATTAGGAACAGGCTTCGCAGCATCGGTTGACCGCTTTGCGGTCACACTTGATTTGACCGCTTTGCGGTCACACTTGATTTGACCGCTTTGCGGTCACGCATACACAGGTTTAGACTTTGGCGAAAGTTCTCGTGCAGGTCAAGCACAAGCTTATGCGCAGGAATCCAAGACGAAAACGCAATTCCAACTTCACCCCTCCCTGTGCACCTTAAACGAACTCGAATTTCGAATTTCAATTTTTGAATTTCGGTAAATTACGGAGCCGCCGCCTCAGCGCGGGATTGCGTAACGCCGCGCAGCAGACCCGCAAGGATACGCCCAGCCTTCTCCGTGTGCGAACGTGCTTCGCCAACCTGCCACCCGGCCTCGACGTGCTCCTCCAGCGGAACCTCCAGCGCGATCTCCCGGGCCTCGCCCTCGGCTTCTTCGTGGCGCAGGCGGAGGCGCAGCTTCTCCCCGGGTTTCCGCTCGCGCACCCAGCGCTCGAGCTTCCGTGGTGCCGCGCCTTCGTTCCACTGCAGGATCACGTCGCCTTCGCGCAGCCCCGCGGCAGCCGCACGCTCGGAGAGCGGGCCGGTCACGCGCAGTTGCCCCTCGAAGTTGCGTTCCACGGCAAAGCCCAGCGCCGCGCGGCTGCTCCGCCGCTCCCGGACTTCCAGCCCGGCAAGTCCCAGGATCTGCGCATAGGGAAGAGGATCGGCTCCGGAAACGTAGCGGCGGAAAAACTCTTCGAACGATCCTCCGGCCACGCGCTCGGCGGCCAGCCGGATGTCCAGGCTGTCGCGATACGTCCTTTTCTTCTTCGCAAATTCGATATTCATTTCGCGGAGAACGTCGTCCAGGCTGGCAGTGTTGTCCGTGCGGTCGCGGATCAGCACATCCAGCAGCACCCCGAGAATCTGCCCCTTGGTGTAGTAGGAGACGCTGGAGTCGCCGCCGTTGTACAGCGGATATTTCTCCAGCCAGGCGTCCAGGCTGGATTGCTCGGCGCTCTGCCAACGGTTGGCGGGGCGCGCTTCTAGGTCGGTGATCTGATACCCCAGATCGGCGTAGAACTGCTCCTTGCTCCACAGCCCGCTGCGCAGCAGCGTGTAGGAGCCGTAGGTGCTGGTCACGCCCTCGGCAAACCACAGCGCCCGCGTGTATTGCTCCTTCGTGTAGTCCACCGGATCAAGCGAAGACGGACGGATGCGCTTGACGTTCCAGAGATGAAAAAATTCGTGCGCCGCAACTCTTTCCAGATAGTCCGCCGACGAAACGGCGATGGCCGTGGAATTGGCATGCTCCATACCGCTCTCGGCACCACCCGCGGCCTTCCCGATGTGCAAGAGAAACGTGTAGCTTGCATATGGCGCGCCCTGCATCAGCGAATTCTCGTAGCGGCAGATGCGTTCCAGGGCGGACTGCACTTCCTTGCGGTCCCAGTTGTCACCGTGGATCACCACGCGGATGGGCGGCGAAATCTCCCGCAGCGTGAACTCCTGGAACGTTCCCGCCTCGATCGGCGCATCTACCAGCGCGTCGTAGCCGGAAGCGGCAAACTCGGCGCCGTGTTCATCACCGGCCTTGTTCGCCAGGGGCGAGAGCGCGGAGGCAACCCGCCAGCCATCCGGCAGGCACACCAGAGAAAGGCGCACATCCTCGCCGCGGCGCTCCGGCACATAGAAAAGGACCATGGCGAGATTCACAAAGGCATGCTCAGCACTGAGTTGCGTTGCGAAGGGCCCGGCCTCATCCCAGTAGACGGAGTAGCGCACCGAAATTGTGCCGCTCCCGGCAATGCGCCAGGTCTGCTTGTCGACCTTGTCGATCCGCAGATCCTGACCGCCCGCGGATGCCGTCACCTGGCGGACATGGCTGCTGAAGTCGCGTATCTGGTAGAGCGTGTTCCATGCCGGTATCTGCACCGTCACGCCGCCGGCTACGTCCGGAATCTGCATTTCTACCAGGAAAAGATGCCGTTCTGGATGATCGAGCGAGATGGAATAACGGATCGTCGCCGACGCGCCCGGCGCTAAACCCGGGAGAAACAGCGCCGCCAACACCAGCGACAGCGCGAGAATTGCTGGCCGCCGCGGGCAACTCACGGACGGATCGTATCCGCGGGCCGCTGCGGAAGGGCGGCGAGGCGCTTAAGGAGCTTGTCGCACAGGCCGTCGAAACTGCCGTTGGACATGACCAGCAGCAGGTCGCCCGGCCGGGCTTCCCCGGCGATGAACTCGGCGATGGCCGCGGAGTCCGCGATTAGCCGCGCGTCGCGCCCGAGCTGCCGCACGCTTTCCGCCACGCTTTCCGGGGAGAGCCGCTCCGTATCGTTAAGCTGCTGTGCGCGGAAGACCCCGCCGAGGACCACGCGGTCGGCGAGAGCCAGCGACTGCGGCAGCGCCTCCTGGAAGACGCGCCTGCGCATGGAATTGGAGCGCGGTTCGAGCAGCGCCCAGACACGCCGGCCGGGCCAGCGCAGACGCGCGGCTTCGATCGTCGCGCGCACCGCCGTGGGATGATGCGCGAAATCGTCCACCACCAGGATGCCGCCGGCCTCGCCCTTCACGTCCATGCGCCGCCGCACGCTGCGGAAGCTGGCCAGCGCCTCTGCCAGCGATTCCGCGGAGATGCCCCGGATCTGCGCCACGGCGATCGCGGCCAGTGCATTCAGGACGTTGTGCCGTCCACTGGCCGCCAGCGAAAACGCGCCGAATTCTCTGCCGCGGTGCGCCACGCGAAAGCGAGTGTATTCGCCTTCGACGACCACGTCGCCCGCCAGCCAGTCGTTGCCTTCATGGAACCCATACGTCTCCACCGCGCAGAACGCCTTTTCCGCCGCGGCCCGGATCGCAGGGCCGGACTCTTCCGTGTCGCCCCAGTGCACCACGCGCCCGCTGCGCGGCACCAGATTCACCAGCCTGCGGAAGGCCAGCTCGTAGGCCGTAAAGTCCGCATAGATGTCCGCGTGGTCGAATTCCAGCGACGTCAGCACCAGCGTGTCCGGGTGGTAATGAAAGAATTTCGGCCCGCGGTCAAAAAACGCGGTTTCGTATTCGTCGCCCTCGAGGATGAACTCTTCGCCGCCGCCGAGGCCGTAACTCTTGCCGAAATTTTCGGCTACCCCGCCGACCAGAAAATCCGGGCGCTTGCCGGCGACGTGAAAGATCCAGGCCAGCATGGCCGTGGTGGTCGTTTTCCCGTGCGTCCCGCTGACCACGATGGAGTGATGCCCCGGCAGAAACACGTCCTCGAGTATTTGCGGCATCGAGCAGTAGCGCAGCTTGCGGTCCAGGACTTCCTCGAGCTCGGCATTGCCGCGGGCAATCACGTTGCCCACCACGACCAGATCCGGCGCGGGCACGAGATGCGCGGGGTCGAAGGAAGAAAAATAGGAGATGCCCAGCGTTTCCAGCAGCGTCGAAGCCGGCGGATATACCCCGGTATCCGACCCCGTGACCCGGAACCCCGCTTCGCGCAGCATCCCCGCCACCGGAGCCATGGCCGATCCGCCGATGCCCAGCAAATGGACGTGCTGTCCAGCTTTCAATAGCGTCGCGCTCATCGCCCCGTTCCCACCCGGCCGCTCAGACCACCGCCGGCTCGAGAATCTCCAGTGTCCCGGCGCCATGGGCCACCAACCGTGCCTCGACGCCCAGCGGCAGCGTCAGCATCGCCCGCGCCGTGTGCCCCACCGGCGCGCCGTAAACAACCGGCAGGCCATGCCCGCCGAGAATGCGCCGGCACACATCGCGCACCGTCGGGCTACCCGCCACCGGCGGCGCGCACTCCGGAAAATCGCCCAGCACAATCCCCTGGATCCCCGCCAGGACGCCGGCTTGCACCAGGTGCATGAGCACGCGGTCCACCTGATACGGCTTCATCGCCCGGTCTTCCAGCACCAGGATCGCCCCGCTGGCGTTGAACTGCCACGGCGTGCCAATGGTGGCTTCCAGCAGCGTCAGGCAGCCCCCCAGCAGACGGCCCTGCGCTTCGCCGGCCTCCAGGCATTCGCCCTGCAATTCGAGTGGCCAGCCGGAACGCGTCTCCCCGGTGGCCCGCAGGAACGACGCTTCGTCGTACCCGCCCGGTTTCCCCGCTCCGGCATCGAATCCCGCAGCCAGCATCGGCCCGTAAAACGAGACCCAGCCCAGGCGCTGCCAGAGAAAAATCTGCAGCGTGGTGAGATCGCTGTAGCCGACCAGTGCCTTTGCCGGGGGCAACGTGTCCGCATCGCGGCTGCCCAGCAGATAGTTCGAGCCGTAGCCGCCACGCAGGGCGATCAGCGCATCCGCGGCAGGATCGGCCAGCGCCCCGAGGAACTCCTTCCGGCGCTCCGCAGCAGGGGCGGCAAAGTAGCCCTCGGATGCGCGCGCCGCCCCGGGCAGCACAGAAAATCCGAGGCGCTGCAGTTCTGCGGTGCCAGCCTCTATTTTCCGGGGGTCGGCGGGAGAAGCCGGAGCGACAACAGCCACACGCGCTCCCGGGCGCAGACCATGTGGTTTGCGGGGAATTACGGAGGACAGGCTCGAAAAACCATGGGGCTGGTGCGCACTCATTCGTGATGGCTCTCGATGGGCACCACCTCGCTGATAATGCCGGGGCGGTCCAGCCGCGTCAGAATTGCTTGCTGCTGGCGATAGGTAACGTCCGCTTCGAACTCCACCACCGAAGTCGCGCCCGCCATGGAAACCCGGAAGCGCTGCATCGGCACCCTGATCTCGGCTAGGAATTGCTGTAGCTCGGCGGCTACGCTTTCCGCATGGCTGGTGGTGAAGCGGAAGACCATGACGCGCACCTTCAAATTCAGGCGCTCCGCCGCCCAGGCCATAACCACGAGACCGAAGAGAACCAGGCCCGCGGAAAAACCCGCCACGGCATAGAACCCCGCGCCCGCCGCCATACCGATGGCCGCCTCGACGAAAATGGTAGCCGCGGTGGTCAGCCCGGTGACCCCGCCGCGCTCCCGCAGGATGGCGCCCGCGCCCAGAAAACCGATGCCCTGCACCAGGTTCGAAACGATCCGCGTCGGGGAAGGGTCGCCAAAGCGCTGCGCGATCACCACAGAAAGAATCGTGAAAAGCGCCGAAGCCAGGCAGACGAACGCGCTCGTGCGGATCCCCGCGGGGCGCTTGCGCAGGTCGCGCTCCACGCCGATGGCCGCGCCGAGCAGCGCGGCGAAGGTTAAACGCAGCAGAATCGTGCTGGTCGTCAGCATGTTCCCAGAGATCTATCCGCCCCCACCACCGCGTTCCGCTCGCGGACTGGATCGAACGGGATTTTAACCCCCTTAGAGCTTGAAGTGCGTCAATTTCGCAAAGTGCCGTGCGCGAGCGTTAATCTCCGCGCGCTTGAGCGTACGCAGCCGCTCCAGCCCGAAGCGTTCGACCGCGAAGCTCCCCAGCACCGAGCCGTACACCATGGCCCGGCGCAATTCCGCATCGCCATGCTTGTCCGCACCGGCCAGATAGCCCATAAAGCCGCCGGCAAAGCTGTCTCCCGCTCCGGTGGGATCGTGCGGCTCTTCCAGCGGAAACGCCGGCACGCAGAATACCCCCGTCTTGTCCACCATCATGGCCCCGTATTCCCCGCGCTTCACGATCAGCGTCGAAGGGCCCATCTTGAAGATGTGCTTCGCGGCGCGCAGCAGGTTGTGCTCGTTCGAAAGCTCGCGCGTCTCCGAGTCGTTGATCATCAGAATGTCCACGTGCCGCAGCGTTTCCCGCAGCTCCGCGTTGCTCCCCGCGATCCAGTAGTTCATGGTGTCCAGCGCCGCGAGTTTCGGCCGCTTCTTCACCTGCTGCAGCACCGAGCGCTGCAGCTCCGGCGCGATGTTGGCCAGGAAGACGTGGCGCGCGGCCCGGTACTTCTCCGGCAGCCGCGGCTTGAACTCGGCGAAAACATTCAGGTCGGTGGTGAGCGTGACGCGCTCGTTCAGATTCTCCGAATAGCGCCCCGCCCAGAAAAACGTCTTCCCGGAGGCGCGCTCCAGCCCTTCCAGGTCGATGCGCCGCCCGCGGAACACCTGCGCATCCTTCTCCGTGAAATCGTCGCCCACAATGCCGACAAGATTCACCGGGGTGAAAAAGCTGGCAGCCACGGCGAAATACGTGGCCGCCCCGCCCAGCGCGCGGTCCACCTTCCCGTACGGGCTTTCCAGCGCATCAAAGGCCACGGAACCTACAACCAGTAGCGACACAAGCGTCTCCTAAGAAAGATACTTTCCGACAATAGCCGCGAGCCGTTTCTTCGTTGCGGCCGGCACAACCTTCGGATCGGTCACCAGAGCATGCTTCAGCGCCGACCCGCACTTGCAGCTCCGCTCCTCGGGAACCGCGCGGACCGCTTCGCGAATCACCCGCTGCGCGTTTTCCGCGTTCTTGTTCAGGTTCTCGAGGATCTGCGCCAGCGTCACCGTCTCGTGCTCCGGGTGCCAGCAGTCGTAATCGGTGATCATGGCCACCGTCGCGTAGCAGATCTCGGCCTCCCGCGCGAGCTTCGCTTCGGTGACGTTGGTCATCCCGATCACCTGGAAGCCCAGCTTGCGGTGCATGTGCGATTCCGCGGTCGTCGAAAACTGCGGCCCTTCCATGCAGATGTACGTGCCGCCGCGGTGCGACTTTACCCCGGCGCGGCCGCAGGCCTCGCCAAGAATCCCGGAAAGCTGCGCGCAGACCGGCTTGTCGAAGCTGACGTGCCCCACCAGGCCGCTGCCGAAAAACGTGGAAATCCGCCCCTTGGTGCGGTCCACGAACTGGTCAGGAATCACGAAGTCCAGCGGGCGGAGCTCTTCCTGCAGCGAGCCCACCGCGCTCACGGAGAGGATGCGCTGTACTCCCAGCAGCTTCAGGGCGTAAATGTTCGCGCGGTAGTTGATCTCCCCCGGCAGGATGCGGTGCCCGCGCGCGTGCCGCGCCAGAAACGCCACCCGCTTCCCTTCCAGCGTCCCGGCGATGATGGCGTCCGAGGGATCGCCGAACGGCGTCTTCACGCGCACCTCGCGCGCTTCGCCCAGCCCGCCCATGGCATAAAGTCCGCTCCCGCCGATGATGCCGATCTCCGCGCGCGGCCTGCTGCCGGCTTTCCTCTTGGCGCCCTTCTTGGCCATGTTTCCGTCTCCTGGATTCTACTGGTTCGCGTCCACCGGCTCGACTACGATTTTTCCGTCGCGTTCCCGAAGCTGCGCCGCGGGCATGTCCGGATCGTGCCCGAACAGGATTACCGCGTCCTCACGCACCATCCGCGCAATCCACTTTCGCTTGGTTTCCAGCGTGATCATGGGATAGAGGTCGTAGGCCATGATCCACGGCAGCGGAACATGGTGCCGCGTCGGAATGAGGTCGGCAACGAAGAACGCGCTCTTTCCCCCGCCGGAAATCAGCACGCCCTGAATCTGCAGGTTGTGCCCGGGAATGAGGTGCACCGACACGCCGGGAAGAATCTCCGCCTCGCCGTCCACCAGCCACCACTGCCTCGCTTCCGTAATCGCTGCGAAGTTCTCCGGGAAATAGCTGGCGCGGTCGCGCTCCGTGGGGTGCTGCGCATGCTCCAGTTCGGAGCGCTGCACGACGTAGCGCGCGTTGGGAAACGCCGCAACGATCCGCCCGTTTTCGAGCCGCGTGTTCCCGCCCGCGTGGTCGAAATGCAGATGCGTATTGATGACGAGATCCACCTCGCCAGCGCGCACCCCCGCGCGGGCCAGCTCTTCCGGCAGCGGATCGGCCTCCGCGAGGCCGTAGATGTCGCGGTTCTTGGCGTCCCAATTGCCCCCCGCGCCGGTTTCCACCACCACGGTCTTCCCCGCGACGCGCAGCAGCAGAGCGTTCATTCCCAGGCGGATGCGGTTGCGGCTGTCCGCAGGCGCCTTGCGCTCCCATAACGTCTTCGGGACCACGCCGAACATCGCTCCACCGTCGAGGTAGAACGTGCCTGCATTCAGGATGCTTACTTCGATGTCGCCAATGCGCATGTGCGTGGTAGTCAGGACCCCAGCCCGCTTCGCGAGAGGATTTCGCTGACCGCGGCGAAGGGATCGATCTTGCGCTCGGCCACTTCCCGGGCCAGTTCGGTCAGGCGCGCTTCGCCTCCCGCTCCGCGCAGCGCGCGTTCCAGCAGCCGCGACCCCAGCATCTCGATCAGCCGCTGCTTCCAGTGTTCGGCGCGCTTGCGGAGGCGCTCCTGGCTGGAATCGAAATGCGCGCGGAAGCGCACGATGGTTTCGGCCAGCTCGTCCACGCCTTTATTTTCGGTGGCCACCGTGCGCACCACCGGCGGGTGCCAGCTGTCGCGCGGCATTACCAGCGCAAGCATCGCCAGCAGCTGTTGCTCCAGCCGCTCCGCGCCTTCCCGGTCGGCCTTGTTCAAGACGAAAATGTCCCCGATCTCCATCAGCCCGGCCTTCATGTTCTGAATGTCGTCGCCGAGACCCGGCACCATCACCACCAGCACGCAATCGGCCAGCCGCACAATGTCCACTTCGTCCTGGCCCACCCCTACGGTCTCGATCAGGATCTGCTTCTTGCCCGCGGCGTCCAGCAGCAGCGCCACTTCCGCCGTCGTACGCGCCAGCCCGCCCAGAAACCCGCGCGTGGCCATGGAGCGGATGAACATGCCGGAATCGCCGGCGTGCCCCTGCATGCGGATGCGGTCGCCGAGAATCGCCCCGCCGGTGAAGGGGCTGGTGGGATCCACCGCGATAACGCCCACCTGCTCCTGCCGCTTGCGGTAGTACGCCGCCAGCCGGTCCACCAGTGTGCTCTTGCCGGTGCCCGGCGCTCCGGTCACCCCGGTAAGATAGGCCCCGCCGGTCGCGGGAAACAGCCGGCGAAGCAGCTCCTCGGCGTCGGGCTCGTGGTTTTCAATTGCGGAAATCGCGCGCGAAACAGCGCGCACGCTGCCGCCGCGGACCTCTTCGGCCCACTTTTCTACCGCGTCAACGGTCAGAGGCATGCCGCTCCTGCTGCAGACTTCGGGTGCAAACGTGCATACCCCTATTATTTCTTGCCGAGTAGCTGCCGGGCAATGACTAGTTTTTGAATTTCGCTGGTGCCTTCGCCGATGGTGCACAGCTTCACGTCGCGGTAGTACTTCTCCGCGGGGTAGTCCTTGATGAAGCCGTAACCCCCATGGATCTGCACGCACTCGTTGGCCACACGCACCGCCACCTCGCTGGCGAACAGCTTGGCCATGCTCGATTCCTTCGTAAAACGCGCGCTCTTCTGGTCCGCCAGCCACGCCGCCTGATACACCAGCAGGCGCGCCGCCTCGACCTCCGTGGCCATGTCCGCCAGCTTGAACTGGATGGCCTGAAACTCGCTGATCGCCTTGCCGAACTGCTTCCTCTGTTTCGCGTAACGCGTAGCCGCCTCCAGCGCCCCTTGCGCCATGCCCAGCGCCAGCGCCGCGATGGAGATCCGCCCGCCGTCCAGGATCTGCAGGCTGTTCACGAACCCTTGCCCCTCCTGCCCCAGCAGATTCTCCTGCGGCACCCGGCAGTCGCTGAAGATCACCTCGGAGGTATCGCTGGCGCGCATTCCCAGTTTGTTTTCCTTCTTTCCCGGCTTGAACCCGGGCATGCCCTTTTCCAGGATGAACGCCGATATCCCGTGCGACTCCCTGGACTTGTCCGTCACCGCCATGGCCACGCACACGTCCCCGTAGTGCCCGTTGGTGGTGAACGTCTTAGCGCCGTTCAGCACCCACTCCGTCCCGCTGCGCACCGCCGTCGTGCGCGTGCCTCCGGCGTCCGACCCTGCTTCCGGCTCGGTCAGCGACCACGCCCCGATCTTTTTCCCCTGCGCCAGCGGTACCAGATACTTTTGTTTCTGCCCCTCGCTGGCAAACCTGTAGATATGGTTGCTGCACAGCGAATTGTGCGCCGCCACCGTCAACCCGACCGACCCGTCCACCCGGGAAAGCTCCTCGATGGCCGTGGCATATTCCACGTAGCCCAACCCCGCCCCGCCATACTGTTCCGGGAAGATGATCCCCAGCAGCCCCATCTCCGCCAGCTTGGGAATGATCTCGTGCGGAAAGCGCGAGGCCTCGTCCCACTCCATGACGTGCGGCGCGATCTCCCCTTCGGCAAATTCGCGCACGCTGCGGCGGAGCTGCTGCTGTTCCTCGGTAAACGTGAAGTCCATGGCGTCTTTGGTCCTATCTGTTTTTAATATACCCACCCAAAGTTTTATTTATACCACATTTCACACCTCTGGCGATGCCGCATGCGCCGGAATAGCTATTGGGTTTTCAGGAGGCTGCGCAGCACGGCGAGCGCCCGCTCGCAGCCGGCGCGGTTCACGTCGCAGTGCGTCACGAAGCGCACCGAATGCAGCGCCGTATCCTGCGCCCAGATTCCCTGCTGCTGCAGGGCTTCGCACAGCTCCACCGCCGTCTTCCCGGTCTTCTCGCAGCCGAAAATTAAGATATTCGTCCGTACCTTGCCCGGGTCCAGGCTCAGGCTCGGAATGGCGGCGATGCCCTCCGCGAGCAGCCGCGCGTTGGCGTGGTCTTCGTGCAGGCGCAAGGGCGATTTTTCCAGCGCAATCAGCCCCGCGGCCGCCAGCACGCCCGCCTGGCGCATTCCCCCGCCCAGCATCTTGCGGTAGATCCGCGCTTTCTCGATGAACCCCCGCGAGCCCACGAGCATCGACCCCACCGGCGCGCCCAGCCCCTTCGACAGACAGAACATCACGGAGTCCGCCGCGCGCGTCATCTGCGCCACGCTCTCCCCCAGCGCCACCGCCGCGTTGAACACTCGCGCCCCGTCCAGATGCACTTTCAGCCCGGCCGCATGCGCCTGCCCGCAGATCTCTTCCACTGCCTTTGTCGGGTACAGCGTCCCCCCGGCCATGTTGTGCGTATTTTCCAGGCACACCAGCGCCGTCTGCGAATCGTAATAAATCTTCGGCCGGATCACCGCCTCGATGGCCTTCCACGAGAGGATGCCGTCCTCGCCTCGCGCAATCCGCGGCATACAGCCGGCGATCGCCGACATCGACGCCAGCTCATACAGGTTCACGTGACTCCGCTCGTCGCACACCACTTCGTTGCCGTGGTGCGTCCAGACCTTGATCGCAATCAGGTTGCCCATGCACCCCGTAGGCACAAACACCGCCGCATCCTTTCCGAAAATCGCGGCGGCGCGCTGCTCCAGCCGGTTGACCGTTGGGTCTTCCCCGTAGACATCGTCCCCGACCTCCGCCTCTGCCATGGCCCGGCGCATCTCCGCGGTCGGCCGCGTTACCGTGTCGCTGCGCAGGTCCACCACGCCGCCGGGCGCGGAAGCAGCCTTCAGATCCGTACGGGAATCGTGTGCAGTCACTTGGAATGAACCTTTCTTGGAAAATTTCGCATGTCAGCGCAGCAGCTCGACGAATACTTCGTTCGAAACGCTCAGGCGCGCAGGCGCCAGCCGCACCCGCGGCCCGTCTTGCTCAACGAATCCGCCCGCGGCCAGCCCCTCGAAGCGTTTCGCCAGTTGCACCCCGTAGCGGGCTTCGATCTGTTCCAAATCAATTCCGTCAAGCTGCCGCAGGCCGAGAAACAGCTCTTCCTCGAGGGCCCGCTCGCTTGTCAGCGTTTCGCGCTCCGCGACCTGCAGCCGCCCGGCATCCATGGCGCGCACATAGGCCGCGGCATCGGGCTCATTGCCCCAGCGCTCCGCCCCGGAAAACGAATGCGCTCCGGCCCCGAAGCCAAGATACGCCTCGCGCCGCCAGTACTTGAGGTTGTGCAGCGACTCCAAGCCGGGCTTGGCCCAATTGGAGATTTCGTAGTGGTGATAGCCGGCCGCCGCCAGCGCGCCGCAGGCATACTCGTAAAACTCCACGACGGCATCGTCGCCGGGCACCGCTGCGGCGCTGTAGCGCGTCCCGTCGCTGAGAATTTCTTTGCCCAGCCGGCTGCCTTCGTCAATCTCCAACATGTAGATGGAGACGTGCTCGGGGGACAGCGCGAGCAACTCCGCGATGCTGGCGCCCCAACTCTCCCCGGTTTGGTGCGGCAGTCCGGCGATCAAATCGAAGCTGATATTCCCGATTCCAGCCTCGCGCAGGATGGGCACCGCGCGGAAGACGTCGGCGCGGCGATGCATGCGTCCCACGGCGGTCAGTTCCCGGTCGGAAAACGATTGCAGCCCGAAGCTGATGCGGTTGATTCCCATCCGCACCCAGGCCCGCGCCTTGGCCTCCTCGATCGTTTCCGGGTCGGCTTCCAGCGTGACCTCGCGCAGTTCCGGGGCAAACGTTTCTCCAACAGCCTCCACCAGGCGCTGCAGCTCGCCGGGATCCAGCAGGCTAGGCGTTCCCCCGCCGATATACAGTGTGTCCACCACGGCATCCGTCAAGGCTTCCGGCCGGACCAGTCCGGCCTCCTCGTACAGCATCCGGTGCCCGCGTATTTCGCGTGCAACGGCGTCTATATACGGCTGGAAGCGCGCCGGGGACACCACTCCCGTATGGAAGTTGCAGTACGTGCACTTCGTCTGGCAGAACGGCACCTGGATGTAAACGCCGAGCTGCATATGCTGGAAAAACTGTAACACAAACCGGCGAGGTGTTCGTTCCCGGAGCGCCGGCGCTCCCGCCCCGCTTCAGCGCGCATCCGCCACGATCTTGATCCACAGACTGCGCTCGCGCGGCCCGTCAAACTCGCAGAAGAAGATCCCCTGCCAGCGCCCGAGCGCCAGCCTGCCCCCTTCCAGGAACACCACCTGGCTCGTGCCCGTCAGTACCGCTCTGATGTGCGCATCGGAATTCCCTTCGCTGTGCCGGTACGGCCCCTGATGCGGGACCAGGCGCGCGAGCGCCGCTTCCACGTCGCTGGCCACGTCCGGATCGGCATGCTCGTTGATCGCGATTCCCGCCGTGGTATGCGGCACGTACAGGTAGCAGACTCCCGCGCCTACCCCGGACTCCTTCACCGCCTTCTGCACCTCGGCGGTGATGTCCACAAGCTGCATTCGCCGCGTGGTCTTCACGCGCAGGGTGATCATCGGGGCTCCTTCCTCGCAACCTCAGTCGAGAAAAAGGATCTGGTGCGCGCCCAGCTTCTTGCTGCTTGAGAGCCGCTTCAGTTCGTCCAGCGCTTCCGGCCCCCATTTCGCCAGAAACGGCAGGAAAGAAAGCGTACGCGCCGCCGGGGCCTTGTGCGGAAACAGCAGCGCGTGCAGGTACTCGGCATGCGCGGAAAGAACGCCTTCGCGGGCGTCGCGGGCCCTTCCGGCCTTGCGCTGGAGTTTTTCGAGGTGAAACGTGGCCGCCTGGCGGGCGCGTTCCAGCGCTCCGTCCAGCGTCGGATCGAGCTTCCCGAGCGGCCGCCGCAACCGCTCCAGCGCCTGCTCCACCTCTTTGGCGCTGCGCGTAAAATCCTTCGCCAGCGAGGGCGGAACCGCGCGCAGTTCCATGCGCCGCCGTACCTCTTGTTTCCCTTTCCAGAGATCCTCCACGGTGAATCCGTAGCGCTTCAGGAGTTTCCCCGCCTTGGCATCCACCAGCGTGAAGTCCGCCCGTGGCAGAATCACCGGCATGCGCCCCAGGAGATGCTCGTAAACCACGTCCGCTTGCGCGTAGTAAGCAATCTCGCCAGGCCCCCCGATGTAGGCCGCCGTCGGCAGCAGGAAATCCTGCACCACCGGCCGCAGCAGCGCATTCGCGCTGAGCGATTCCGCCCCGTCGTCGGCCGCCTGCAGCAGTTCCTCCCGCGAAACTGGCGTTTCCCCCGCCAGAAACTTCCCGCCGTTCTCCGTGAGAGCCCGCCGTGCGCCGCCGGCCAGGCTGAAGAGCAGCGTACTGCGCGCCGTAACCTTGACCTGCGCGGCATAGCCCGCGCGGTCCAGTTCGCGCCCCCGCTCCAGAAGCTTCTCGCGCAGCGCCGCGCTCTCCGCTACCGCTCTCCGGTAGATCGGCGCCGCGATGCGGTGCAGCCGCCCATCCAGCGGATCCAGCAGGATCAGCCCCTGCTCTTCGAACAGCCGCGCGAAGAGCCTGCCGAACGCGCCACCGTAAGTTTCTCCGCGCTGGTAGCAGGCGCGCAGGATCTCCGCCAGGCGCGGCGCTTCCGGACCTTCGAGTTGCTCCGCGGCCTGGCGCACCAGCGCCTCCACCTCCGCGCCCAGCGCGATGCGCCCCACGGGGCGTGGCGCTTCTGATGTCCCAGGAAGCTCGAACGACGCGAGATGCCCCTGCCGGTAAAAATGCGTGGAGCGCACTTCGTCCAGGTCGTGATCCTCGGTGGCCAGCCAGAAGACCGGAACGGCGCGCACGCCCGCGCGGGTCAGCTCCTCGGCCACCGCCACCGCCGTCAACGCCTTGTACACGGCGTACGCCGGACCGGAGAAGAGCCCCACCTGCTGCCCCGTAACCACGGCCACCGCGCCCTTCTCCAGTTGCTCGAGCTGCCGCTGCGTCGCCGCGCCGCAGCCAAACACCGCATTCTGTTCGCGCAGCACGCCCGCGACCTCGCGCCGACGTTCCGCGGGAAATTTCAGCTTGCGCGCTACGCGCAGAACGGCCGGCAGCTTCGGGGGATGGGCATAAAATGGAGCGACGCGGGAAAATTTCTCGAGATAGGCGAGGAACAGCTTAGACGCGTGCGGCAACCGGCGGAAAGGGATGGCATGACAGCGCATCGGCTATTCGTTGACCGCTTCGCGGTCACACCCATCGATGATACCCGGCGCATTCGGTCCCGGCAAATCACTTCGTGCCGCCGGAATCTACGGTTCGCGCAGGCGCTTACAAACCCCGCACAACGGCCTCGATCTGCGCGCGCTGCTCGGCCGCGAGCGGCGCCAGCGGCTCGCGCGGGGCTCCGCCGCGGTAGCCGCGGGCGTCCATCGCGCACTTCACTCCGGCCGGGCCATACTGCGCCACCACCAGCTTCGATGCCGGCAGCACCGACTCCTGCAACTGTCGCGCCCGCTCGTGCTTCCCGCTGCGCGCTGCCTCAAAAATCTCCAGGCACAGCTCCGGTACCACGTCGGCCAGCGCCAGGATTCCGCCCCGCGCTCCGAGCATTAGCGCGGGATAGAGCGTGGAGGCCGAGCCTGTCAGCGTCTGAAACTCCTTTGGCGCCATGGCCAGGATCTCCCCGACCCGCTGCACGTTCCCGGAGCTTTCCTTGAGCCCCGCAATATTCGCATGCGCCGCCAGCGCCGCCACCTCCGCCGCCTCTAGCGCCACCCCGGTAAACTGCGGCACGGAATAGAGCAGCACGGGAATGGGCGAAGCGTCCGCCACCCGCCGGAAGTGCGCGATCAGGACCTCCGGCTTGTATTGCGGCTTGTAATAGTAGGGCGTCTTGACCAGCGCGGCTTGATAGCCGAGTTCCGCGGCCCGGCGCGTGCGCGCAATCGTCTCCGCGGTGGATTCTGCTCCGGTGCCGGCGATGAGCAGCTTGCCCGGCGCGGCCGCTTCCTTCACCGCGGCCAGCACGGCGTCCGCCTCCGCGCGCGAGAGCAGCACCGCCTCTCCGGTCGAGCCGAGAACGACGTAGCCGGCGAGAGCGGTCTTGTTGTACAGCCCGACGTTGTGCTTCAGGTCGGCGACTGCCACCGAGCCGTCGGCGGCAAAAGGCGTCGTCAATGGCGGAAAGATTCCGGAAAAATCGATGGCCATGCTCACGCCCCCGCCGTCGTGCCGCCCGGCGCGCGAACTTCCCGGCGATGCAGCTCCTGCAGCGCGGCTACCTCGCTGCCTTGTTCGAGCAGCGCGCGGATGCCCCGCGCGGCGGCGTGCGCCGCGGCCAGCGTCGTGATGCACGGAATGTTGTAGCGAATCGCGGCCCGGCGAATCGATTTCTCGTCGTAGAACGATTCCCGGCCCAGCGGCGTGTTGATGACCAGGTCGACCTTGCTGGTCTTGATCAGGTCCACGATGTTCGGCCGCCCTTCGTTGACCTTGAAGATGGCCTCCGCGGCGACGCCCGCGGCCTGCAGCGCCGTGGCCGTGCCTCGCGTGGCCAGCAGCCGGAAGCCCAGCGAGGCCAGTTCCTTGCCTAGCGCGCCGACGTGCCGCTTGTCCCGGTCATTCACGCTGAGGAACACCGTGCCCTTGCGCGGCAGCCGCTGCCCCGCGGCAAGCTGCGCCTTGGCGAAGGCCTGTCCGAACGTGCTCGAAATTCCCATCACCTCGCCCGTCGAGCGCATCTCGGGCCCCAGAATCGTGTCCACCCCGCGGAACTTGTTGAACGGAAACACCGGCGATTTCACGGAGTAGAAGTCGTGCACGGCAATTTCCGCCACTCCGTTCGTGGTCACCATTGGCAGTTTCATGTCCGCCAGTTTCTTGCCCACCATCAGCCGCGCCGCTACCTTCGCCAGCGGCACGCCGGTGGCCTTGCTCACGTACGGCACGGTGCGCGACGCCCGCGGGTTCACTTCCAGCACGTACACCGTGTCGCGCTGGATCGCGTACTGCACGTTCATCAGCCCCACCACCTTCAGGGCCATGGCCAGCCGCCGCGTGTAATCGCGGATGGTGTCCAGCACCGCCGGCGTGAGGCTGACCGGCGGCAGCACGCACGAGGAATCCCCGGAGTGTACCCCGGCCTCCTCGATGTGCTCCATGATCCCGCCAATGACCACGTCCGTTCCATCCGCCAGCGCGTCCACGTCCACTTCCGTCGCTTCCTCCAGAAACTGGTCGATCAGCACCGGCTTGGCCGGCCCCATCAGCGCCGCCTGCGCCACGTATTCCTGCACCGTGTTAACGTCGTAGGCGATGACCATCGCCCGCCCGCCCAGCACGTAGCTCGGCCGCACCAGCACCGGCAGTCCGATCTCTCCCGCCACCCGCGCCGCTTCCTCCGGTATCAGCGCCGTGCCGTTGCGCGGCTGCGGTATCTTCAGCTCGTCCAGCAGCCGCCCGAACCGCCGCCGGTCTTCCGCCAAATCGATGGATTCCGGCGCGGTGCCCACGATGGGCACGCCGTTGCGCTTCAGTTCCAGCGCCAGGTTCAGCGGCGTTTGCCCGCCGAACTGCACGATCACGCCCTGCGGCTTCTCCCGCTCCACAATCGCCAGCACATCCTCGAGCGTCAGCGGCTCGAAGTACAACCGGTCCGAACTGTCGTAATCCGTCGACACCGTCTCCGGGTTGCAGTTGACCATGATCGATTCGTAGCCGTCTTCATGCAGCGCAAACGAGGCGTGGCAGCAGCAGTAATCGAACTCGATGCCCTGCCCGATACGGTTCGGTCCGCTGCCCAGAATCATGATCTTCGCGCGGTTCTGCGGATCGGATTCGTCCTCGTCCTCGTACGTCGAATACAGGTACGGCGTGTACGATTCGAACTCCGCCGCGCAGGTGTCCACGCGCTTGAACACCGGCGTGACGTTCCACCGCGCCCGCTGCAGCCGCACCGCCGCCGGCGTCGTCTTCCAGATCTGCGCCAGCTGCTCGTCGCTCATCCCGTAGCGCTTCACTTCGCGCAGCAGCTCCCGCGACGCCGTTTCCACCGTCACCGACGCCGCGCGCCGGCTCATGGCCACGATCTCTTCCAGTTGGTGGATGAACCAGGGATCGATCTTCGTCAGGTCGCAGATTTCGCTCGCCGGAAGCCCGCGCTCCAGCGCCACCAGCAGCCAGTGGATGCGGTCCGGCCGCGGCGTAGCCAGCTTCTCCCGCAGCAGCGACTCCGGAGTCTCCGCCGGCGCCCGCCACGGCGTGCTCGGCTCGAGCGAGCGGATGCCCTTCTGCAGCGCCTCCTTGAACGTGCGCCCGATGGCCATCACCTCGCCCACCGATTTCATCTGCGTGCCCAGCGTCGAATCCGCCCCGGCAAACTTTTCGAACTGCCACTTCGGTATCTTCACCACCACATAGTCAATCGTCGGCTCGAAGCACGCCGGCGTCTTCTTGGTGATGTCGTTGGATATTTCGTCCAGCGTCATCCCCACCGCCAGCCGCGCCGCGATCTTGGCGATCGGGAACCCCGTGGCCTTGCTGGCCAGCGCCGAGCTGCGCGAAACCCGCGGGTTCATTTCGATCACGATCATCCGCCCGTTTTCCGGGTTGACGGCGAACTGGATGTTCGACCCGCCCGTCTCCACTCCCACCTCGCGGATAATCGCCGCCGCGGCGTCCCGCATCCGCTGGTATTCCTTGTCCGTCAGCGTCTGCGCCGGCGCCACGGTGATGGAGTCGCCCGTGTGCACGCCCATGGGATCGAAATTCTCGATGCCGCAGATGACCACGAAGTTGTCGCGGAAATCGCGCATCACTTCGAGCTCGTACTCCTTCCAGCCCAGCACGGACTCCTCGACCAGCGCCTCGTGCACCGGGCTCATGTCCAGCGCGTGCGCGATGGCGTCCCCGAACTCTTCCTTGTTGTAGGCGATGGATCCGCCCGACCCGCCCAGCGTAAACGACGGCCGGATCACCAGCGGAAAGCCCAGCTGGTCGCACAGCCGCAGCGCATCCTGCGCGTTATTCACCAGCGCCGAAGCCGGCACGTCCAGACCCAGCTTCCGGCAGGCGTCCTTGAACCACAGCCGGTCTTCCGCCACCTTGATCGCGCGCAGCGTCGCGCCGATCATCTCCACTTTGTGCTTTTCGAGAATCCCGCTCTCCGCCAGTTCCACGGCCAGATTCAGCCCCGTCTGTCCCCCGACCGTCGGCAGAATCGCGTCCGGCTTCTCCCGGATGATGATCTCCTCGAGATATTCCTTGGTCAGCGGCTCGATGTACGTGCGCGACGCGAATTCCGGATCGGTCATGATCGTCGCCGGATTCGAGTTGACCAGCACCACCTCGTACCCTTCCGCGCGCAGCGCCTTGCACGCCTGCACCCCGGAATAGTCGAATTCGCAGGCCTGGCCGATGATGATCGGCCCCGAGCCGATGATCAGTATCTTCTTGATGTCCGTCCGTTTGGGCATAGAGGCGTTGTGAGCGTTTTCCGCGGGGGCGCTAGCGGCCCGCCGGCCGGAACTCCTTCATCATCTCCGTGAATTGCGTGAAGAGATAGCGCGAATCGTGCGGCCCCGGCGACGCCTCGGGGTGGTACTGCACGCTGAAGAGCGGCAGTTTGCGGTGCCGCATCCCCTCGTTGGTCTGGTCGTTCAGGTTGACGTGCGTGATCTGCACGTCTTTCGCCGGCAGCGACTCCGGATCCACCGCGAACCCGTGGTTCTGCGCCGTGATCTCCACTTTTTGCGTAAGCAGATTCTTCACCGGATGGTTCGACCCGTGGTGCCCGAACTTCAGCTTGAACGTTTTCCCGCCCAGCGCCAGCCCGCACAGCTGGTGCCCCAGGCAAATCCCGAACATCGGCACGCGCCCCGCCAGCTTGCGGATATTGTCCACCGCGTAGGTTACCGGCTCGGGATCACCCGGTCCGTTCGAAAGAAAGACCCCGTCCGGCTTGAGTGCCAGCACGTCCTCCGCGGACGTCTTCGCGGGAACCACGCGCACTTCGCACTGATGATCCACCAGCAGCCGCAGAATGTTCTGCTTGATGCCGTAATCGTAGGCCACCACGCGGAAACGCCGCATCTCCCCCTGCGCGCCAGCCTCCCCCATCTGCTCGCTCCAGGGCGAGGTGGCTAGATCGATCGAACCCTTATCCCAGGCGTAGGCTTCCCCGCAGGTCACCCGCCCGGCCAGTTCCTGCCCGGCCATGCTGGGGAGCTGCCGCGCCTCGGCGATGCACTGTTCGGCCGGCGTGCCGTCGGTGGCCACCATGCCCCGCAGCGCCCCGACCGTGCGCAGATGCCGCACCAGCGCGCGCGTATCCAGGTCCCAGATCACGGGAATCTTGTGGCGGTTCAGGTACAGCTGCGCGCTCTCCACACTGCGCCAGTTGGAAGTAACCGCGGAAAACTCTCGCACGATCAGCGCTTCGATATACGGCCGCGGCGCCTCCTCGTCGTCCAGGTTCGCGCCTACGTTGCCGATGTGCGGATAGGTGAAACACACGATCTGCCCCGTGTAGCTGGGGTCGGTGAATACTTCCTGGTATCCGGTGAGGCTGGTATTGAAAACGACTTCGCCGCCGCGGCGCGTTAGCGCGCCTGCCGCGCGGCCGTTAAAGACGCGCCCGTCTTCCAGGACCAGAATGGCGGGCCGGTGCTGAATCTCGGTCAGATCTGCCTCCCTCGGTGGTCATTTGTCCTGCGCATTCGCCTGCGACAGTGTCCCAAAGTGCTCGAACGGCCAGTATGCGAAAACCGCCCGCCCGTAAATGTAGCGGTGGGCCACCGGGCCGAAAATGCGTGAATCGTTCGAGCTGATGCGATGATCGCCCATTACGAAATACTGGTCGCTCGGAACGCGCATCGGCCCGAAGTCGCTGAAATCCTCAAACTGTGGCGGCACGTACGGTTCGTCGATCAGCCGGCCGTTCACGAAGACCCGCCCCTGGCGGATTTCCACCGTTTCCCCCGGCAGGGCGATGATCCGCTTGATGAACGACTTCGACCGGTCTAGCGGATACCAGAAGACCACCACGTCGCCGCGCTCGATGGCTTCAAACCGGTACACAAACTTGTTGATGAAGATCCGCTCTTGATCGGAAAGCAGCGGGGCCATGCTCGTGCCTTCCACCTTCACCGGCTGGTAGAGAAATACGATGATGACCAGGGCCAATCCGATGGCCAGGAGCAGGTCACGCGTCCACGCGCGCACCTCTTGCCGGAACGATCCCGGGGGAACACTTGCCGTAGCCGGCCGTTCACCCGCCGGTGGCGTGTTCAGTTCTCTCTCGTCTCCGTTTTGCATGTGTGGTGTGTATCATATATTTATAACACGGCCGCCGCGCATCGCGCCACTCACTTGCGCGTACCCGCGCAGTGCGCCGGGGCTGGTCTGGTTGTCAGTGGATGCGCTCGTAGTCGAAAAGACGAATCTCCCGGCTCACCCCGAACGTGAACCCGGTTTTCGGATCGTGCGCCTGCAGCCCGGCGACCCCCGCGAAGTCCCACGTAAAGCCCCCGGCCAGAATCTGCAGCCCCAAGCGCGCCTGCCCCGTGCTGTTCGTTCCCACGAGCGCGGCATTGATCTTCCGCGAGGAGTACAGCCCGTTCACTTCCCCCACCACGTTCACCTTCCGGTGCACCGGATAGCTGAACGCCCCGCCGTACATCAGTACATCGTTCTGCGAGAAGAGCGCCGTCGGCGCCTGCAGGATCTCCAGCCCGGCGTTTCCGAACAGCTTGAGCTTGTAAATGTGCTTCTCCAGCGCCACCAGCGCGAATACGTTGGTCGTATTCGTTCCGATGCCCCGCGCCTGGTTGGAATTCGGAAGGATGAAGCCGAACTTAACGGCCAGCGAGGGCCGCTTCCCGCGTTCCGGCAGAATGCGCACCTTCGTCGACAGCACGTAATCGCCGGAGTCGTGCGTGGAGTTCGGCCCGGTAAGCGTGAGCGCCGGCACGAACGAGGCCCCCTGCGACTTCACATCGAGAAAGTTTTGGATCGCGCCCTCAAGCTGCACTTCCGCGATCTTCCCCACGCCCATGCGGAAATTGATCACGCCCACCGACGTCAGATCGCCGGAAAGTCCGGACAGCGGAAAATCCGCGTCCTGCAGAAAGTCGAAGCCCACCTCGGCGCGCAGCGTTCCCGGTGCCACCGTCTCGGTATCCACCGTGCGCAACGGACGGTCCTGCGCCCCTGCGCTTCCAGCAAGCAAACTAACTGCCAGTAAAAAGAAGAACACGCGGTGCATGGCCGTCATCCTAGAACAGAGCCTACCGTTCGCCAAGCGCATAATTGAGCGCCGCCAGCCCCGCCACCACCGCCGTCTCCGTCCGCAATATCTGCCGCCCCAGCGAGACCTGCGTGAACCCGCATTTTTCCGCCGCGGCAAACTCTTCCGCGGTCCAGCCCCCCTCCGGGCCCACCGCAAATGTCGCTTCCCGGCTCACCGCCGGCTCCAGCACTCGCCGCAGCGGCGGCGCTTCCCGCCGTTCGGAGAGCAGCACCCGCACGCCCTCGCCGTATGCCGCAAACGCGCTTTGCGGCCGCGCCAGCTCTTTCAGACGAGGCGACCGCAGTCTTCGCGACTGCTGCGCGGCCTCCACAACTATTCGCTGCCACCGCTCGGCGCGCTTTGGCGCCGCCGCCAGCAGCGCCTTCTCGCTCCGCGCGGCGCTTAGCGCCACAATCGTGCCAACCCCCAGCTCCGTAGCCTTCTCCAGCGCCCACTCGAACGCGTCAAATTTCACCACCGCCAGCAGCAGCGTCAGCCGCACTTCCGGCTGCTCCGCCGGCAACTCTTCCACCAGCGCGAACTCGATGCGCTCCTTCCCCGCGCTCTCGATCCGGCCCAGCCACACCCGCTCGCCGTCGCTCAGCTCGTACAACTGCCCCGGCTGCGCGCGCAACACCCGCCCGAGATGATGCGCCGTCTCGCCCTCGAGCACGCACTTCCCGGCTCCAAATTGCTCCACAAAGAATCGTCTGCGCACGCGTGGATTCTACCGCAGGTAGGGAAACTTCCTGTAGCCGCCCTCTTCAGAACACGGGGGTTCCACAATAAACGAGAGGCCGTTTCCAGCGGACCGAGGGCCCGGTCTTCACGCCGCAGCCCTACCCGAAAATATCCTTCATCTTCTCGAACATCGAGGAGTTGCGTTCCGCCGGCTGGTTCTCCAGATTCAGCGTCGCCCCCAGCTGCTCCAGCAGCTTCCGCTGTTCCCGCGTCAGCTTCGTCGGCGTAATCACGCGCACGTGATAGTAGAGGTCGCCCTTGCCCCCGCCGTGGGGGTCCGGCAGGCCCTTCCCTTTCAGACGAAACACTGTCCCGCTCTGCGTGCCCTCCGGAATTTTCAGCTTTTCGTTTCCGCTGAGCCCCGGCACGACCAACTCCGTGCCCATCGCCGCCTGCGCGATGCTCACCGGAATCGTGCAGTAGAGATCCGCCCCGCGCCGTTCAAAGAACTTGTGCTCCTTCACTTCCAGCACCACGTACAGGTCGCCTGCCGGACCCCCGCTCGGCCCCGGCTCGCCTTCTCCGGTCACCCGCAGCCGCGTCCCGCTGTCCACCCCGGGCGGCACGCGCAGTTCGATCGTCCGCTCGCGCTCGATGCGCCCCTGCCCCCGGCAGTCCGGGCAGCGCTCGCGCACGATCTGCCCCGCTCCGTGGCACGCCGGGCACGTCCGCGAAATCATGAACATGCCCTGCTGGTGCACCACCTGCCCGCGCCCGCCGCACGTCTGGCACGCCACCACGCCCGTGCCCGCCTTCGCGCCCGTGCCGTTGCACACCTCGCAGAACTCCAGCCGCGGCACTTTGATCTTGGTGTTCACCCCGGCAGCCGCTTCTTCAAACGTCAGCGACATGTCGTAGCGCAGATCCGCTCCGCGCTGCACCCGTCCCCGCCCGCGCCGCCCCGTCGAGAAAAAATCCTCGAACCCGAAAAAGTCCCCGAAGATGTCGTGGAAATCCTGATAGATCGTGTTGCTGAAGTCCGTCTCCCCGCTCACCCCGGCAAGCCCCGCGTGACCGTAGCGGTCGTAGAGATCGCGCTTGTGCGCGTCGCTCAACACGCTGTAGGCCTCGGTCGCCTCGCGGAAGCGTTCTTCGGCTTCCTGTTTCTTGTCCGGGTTGCGGTCCGGGTGCCACTTCAGCGCCGCTTTGCGGTACGCCGACTTGATCTCGTCCACCGCCGCGGTGCGCCCCACGCCCAGCACCTCGTACAGATCCCGTTGCACTCCCTTGGGCATAATAAGTTCCTGTTCGCTCCCTAGTTGACCTGGTCTTTGGATGCCGGATCCGCGTGCACCGCTACACGCACCAGCGCCGGCCGCAGCACCCGCCCATGAAACACGTAGCCCGGCTGAAACACCTGCAGGATCGTTCCCTCTGCGTGCTCCGAAGTCTCGGTGCGGTCCATCGCCTGGTGCGCGTGCGGATCGAACGGCGTGCCGGCCGGATCGACGCGCTCCACTCCCAGTTTGCCCAGGTTCTCCAGAAGCTGCTTGTAGATCAGCTCAAAGCCCTTGCGGTAGCCCTCATACGCCGGCTCCTTGTGCGCCGCCAGCGCCTGCTCGAAGCCGTCCAGGATGGGGATGATCCCTTCAATGACCCGCGCCGTGGTGCGCCGCGCGTCCTCGCTGCGCTCCTTCTCGATCCGCTTGCGGTAGTTGTCGAAATCCGCCTGCCGCCGCTGCAGCATTTGCCGCAGCTCGTCCAGGTCAGCAGCCAGCTTGCTCACGTCGGCATCGATGCGCGCCGAATCCGCGGCCACTGCCCGGGCTTCCGAGGACTGTTCCAGCTCCTCGGCCCCGCTCTTGTCCACATTTCTCTTACCGCCCTTTTCAGACACGGTCGAACATCTCCTGATTCTCTTCGGGAATGGCTTCAGATCTTGTCCAGGGCTTCGCTAAACAGCTGCGCCACGTAGGCCACCGCCGTCACCGCCCGCTCGTAGTGCATCCGCGTCGGCCCGATCACTCCCAGCGAGCCCTGTACTTCGTCGTTGCGCAGATACGGCGCGCTGATCAGCGCCAGGTTCTCGCCGGACTGCGAAATCTCCTTCACCCCGATCTGCACGTGCACCGGCTCGGGCGTGTCGATGCAGGCGTTCAGCACGCTGATCAGCCGGTGCTTCTCCTCGATCGCCGCCAGTAGCTCGCGCAGTTGCGCCTGGTCGGTAAATTCCGTCGAGGACACGATCTGCGCCGCTCCCTCCACGTGCACCTGCCGCGAAGGTTCGTCCCCCAGCATCACCGGGTCGCACAGCGTCAGCGCGCTGCGGAAGATGCTGTCGTACTGTTCGCGGTCCCCCGCCACCTTCTGCAGCAGGTCCCCGCGGATCGCCTCCAGCGTCCACCCCGAATAGTGCCGGTTCAGAAACTCCGAGGTCGCATCCAGCTCCGCCTGCGTGAAGGGGCGCTGCGTCCGCAGGATTTTGTCCCGCGTAATTCCCCCCGGCGAGATCAGTACCACCACCACGCGCCCGTCCGGCAGCAGCCACATCCGCGCGTGCTCCAGAACGGTCTTCCCCAGCGGCGGCGAGATGATGATCCCCAGCCCGTTGGACACTTCCGCCAGCACGTGCCCCGCACGTTCCGTGATCTCCGCCGCTGTGCCCGCCCCGGCCAGCTCGCGGTGGATCCAGTCGCGGTCCGCTACGGTCAGCGTGGCCTGCAGCGCGATCTCCTGCGCAAAAAACCGGTACGCCGACGCCGTCGGCACCCGCCCCGCCGACGTGTGCGGCTGGTAGAGCAGCCCCGCGTCTTCCAGATCGGCCATAATGTTGCGAATCGTGGCGGTGCTCAGCGCCTCTTCGAAGCGCTTGGAAATGGCGCGCGACGATACCGGCTCGCCCGTTTCGATGTACGTCCGGACGATATCCGCCAGAATCTGCCGGTTACGTCGTTCGTGGAGAGCTGGATTGCGCATAGCAGCAGCCGTCCCGGCTGCTAATTTCATTCTAGAGAGCCGTTCCAGCCCAGTCAACGCGCCTTTCGCCCCCGCGCTCAGGCGTTATCGATCTGCGCCCGCTGCAGCCGGTCCGAGTAATCCACGTACACCGTCTTCCACTCCGTAAAGAAGTCGATCGCCGCAATCGCTGCCTCGCGGTGCCCGTTGCCGGTCTGCTTCGTGCCCCCGAACGGCAGGTGCGTCTCCGCACCGATCGTCGGTGCGTTGATATACACGATTCCGGTGTAGAGATCCCGCGTCGCGGTAAACGCCCGGTTGACGTTGCGCGTGTAGATCGACGCCGACAGCCCATAGATCACGCCATTGGCCACCTCCAGCGCCTCGTCCAGGCTCCCGATCGGCATCACCGACACCACCGGCCCGAAGATCTCTTCCTGCGCGATGCGCATCTGCGGGTGGCAGTCCCCGAAGATCGTCGCTTCGTGGAACCAGCCCTTGGCATACGCTCCGCCTTCCAGCCGCTTCCCGCCGGTCAGCAGCTTGGCTCCTTCGTTCTTCCCGATCTCCACATACTCCATCACCTTCTTCAGTTGCCGCTCGTTGATGCACGGCCCCATGTCCGTGCCGCTTTCCAGCCCGTTGCCCGCCTTCAAGGCCTTGGCCCGCTCCACAAACCGCTCCATGAACTCCGGGTACACCGCCTTGTGCACCGCCACGCGGCTCGCCGCCGTGCAGCGCTGCCCCGTCGTCCCGAACCCGCCCCAGATCGCTCCGTCCACTGCCAGGTCCAGGTTGGCGTCGTCCATCACGATGATGATGTTCTTCCCGCCCATCTCCAGGCTGTAGTGCTTGAACTCCGGCGCGCACGCTTCCGCGATCCGCCGCCCCGTCGCGCACGACCCCGTAAAGCTGATCACCGGCACGTCGGCGTGTTTCGTCAGCGGCGCCCCGGCATTCGGCCCGTCTCCGCTCACCAGGTTCACCACCCCCCGCGGCACCCCCGCTTCCGTCAGCGTCTCCAGCAGGTGATATGACGACAGCGGCGTATCCTCTCCCGGCTTCAGCACCACGGTGTTCCCGCAGATCAGCGCCGGCATCATCTTCCACGACGGGATGGCCATCGGAAAATTCCACGGCGTGATCAACCCGCACACCCCGATCGGCTGCCGCAGGCTCATCGCAAATTTATTCGGCAGCTCCGATGGCGTCGTCTGCCCGAACAGCCGCCTCCCCTCCCCCGCCATGTAATACGTCATATCGATCGCTTCCTGGACGTCGCCGCGCGTCTCCGCCAGGACCTTGCCCATCTCCCGCGTCATATCCTTCGAATACTGTTCCTTGCGCTGCACCAGCAGTTCCGCCGCGCGGAACAGCATTTCCGCGCGCTTCGGCGCCGGCACCAGCCGCCACTTCTTGTACGCTTCCTTCGCCGCGTCCACCGCCGCGTTCACATCCTCTTCCGTCGAGGATGGAAACATCCCCACCAGTTCATCCGTGTTGGCCGGGTTGCGGTTTTCGTACGCTTTCCCGCCCCGCGCATCCACCCACTCCCCGTCGATGAAATTTTTATGAACCCTGGGCGCACCTGCCGTAGCCATACTTCCTCCTGAAATTTTTCCTCGGTCTTGCTTGCTGGTCCTTTGCGGGCTCGAACGCGGGCAGCTACCGCGTGGAAACAAAATTCTACAATCGCTTGCCACAAGCGTCAAATTGCGTGGTATACTCCTTTTGCGCTTAATAGCTCGGTTGTGTTGTGCGGTCCCTCTGGTTGTCTCGCTGATCTGAGAATACCCGCCTTCAGTTCCCTCCGTTCGTTTTCAGCGTAATTTAAACGAAGACTGGCCTTGCAGACCGTTGAGCCGCACGAATGTTGTGTGCGCGCCGCGGCCGCTCTCACCAGCAAGAAAGCAAAACTCGAATGCTAAGTTTTACAGATCTACAGATTTCCGATTACACCAAGGAGCGCCTCACCGCGGCTCGCTTTGTCACTCCCACGCCCGTGCAGGATGCCACCATCCCGCAGGCTCTGGCCGGCAAAGACGTTCTCGCCACCGCTCAGACCGGCACCGGCAAAACGCTGGCCTTTCTGATTCCGGTGATGGAAAACCTCCTGAAACACAACACCCCGGGCATCGCCGCTCTGGTCCTCGTGCCCACGCGCGAGCTGGCCATGCAGGTTGTCGAGCAGTTCAACGCCCTGCGCGGCAAGCAGCTTTCCCCCGCAGCTCTGGTCGTCGGCGGCCTTTCCGAAGGAGACCAGCTCCGCACATTGCGCAACGGCGCGCGCCTGGTCGTGGCCACCCCCGGCCGTCTGGAAGATTACATCGACCGCGGCCTCATCCATTTCCGCGGCCTCAAGATTCTCGTCCTCGACGAAGCCGACCGCATGCTGGACATGGGCTTTATCCCGGCGATTCGCCGCATCGCCTCCATCCTGCCCACGGAACGCCAGACCATGTGCTTCTCCGCGACCCTGGAAGCCTCCGTCGTCCATCTCGTCAAGGACTACATGAAGAGCCCGGTGCGCCTGGCCTTCGGTTCCACCCTCAAGCCCTCGGAAAACGTGCGCATCCAGGCCTTTGAAGTTTCCGTGGACCGCAAGCCCGAGCTCCTGCAGCGCCTGCTGGCCAAGGAAACCGGCCGCTGCCTGGTCTTCGCCCGCACCAAGCGCGGCGCGGACCGCATCGCCAGGCGCCTCAACAGCGATGGCTTCACCGCCACCATGATTCACGGCGACCGCTCGCAGTCCCAGCGCACCGCCGCCCTGGCCGGATTCCAGAAGGGCCGCTTCCGCGTCCTCGTCGCCACCGACTTGGCTTCTCGCGGCATTCACGTCCAGGACATCGTGCACGTCATCAATTACGACCTGCCCGCCATCGCCGAGGACTTCATCCACCGCGTCGGCCGCACCGGCCGTAACGGCGGCCACGGCGTCGCTTCCACCCTCTTCGCCCGCGAACAACGCTCCGAAATCTTCCAGCTCGAGCGCACTCTCGGCATCAAAATGGAGCGCCTCCAGGCGGAACACTCGGACAGCTCCCGCTCTTTCAGCCAGGATCGCGCGCCGCTCGCCGTTGACCGCTCTGCGGTCACACATAATGCTGACCGCTCCGCGGTCACCCATGTCAGCGACTCCGCTCCCCGGCCCAATCGCTCCACCATGGTCCGGCTCCCCGGCGAAGTCCTGCAAATCCAGATGGAGAATTAACCTCTTATCTCTTTTCCTTGCGCCCCCCGCCGCACTTTTTCGGCGCCAAGCGCAAGCCGTGAAACGCAATCCCAGCAGGCGTGCGAAGCTTGGGCTTCGCACGCCTGCTTTTCTTTCTGCCCCTTCATTCCTCATGACGCCCCGCCCTTTTTCCGTGTACACTCGTCTCGTTAAAAAAGGAGGGCGTGATGTACATCCATGCCCTGCTCGTAGCTGTACTCCTGTTTCCATATTCCCCGCTGCTGCTCTCGACGCATCCGCAGGACCAGCCAGCGCCATCCGCGCAAGAGGCCCCGCCCAAGGAGCAGGACCCGCGCTGGTATGCGCAGCAGGAACTTCCCCTCGCTCTCAGCCTCGTCGATATCGAAAGCCAGCTGCGCTCCGCCCGCGAATCCAGGAAGACGGCAAAAGGGACCGGCGGAGGTATCGCCCTCGAGACGGAGAATGTGGGAATAACTCCCGAAGCCACCATCGAAATTCTGGAAGCACGCCGGCTCAAAACCCAGCGCCAGATCGATGATCTCGAGGAAGAGGCGCGTCGCCAAGGCGTTTCCTCCGGAGAGATCCGCGCCGCTCTCCGCGAGCTGGAAACTGCCCCGCCGCCCGCTGCCCCTTCCGCAGCCGCGCAAACGCCCGAAGCCCTGGAGAAAGCCGCTGCCGAGCAGCGCAAAGCCCAGCAGGAGAATCCCGAAAAATATTGGCGCTCCCGCTTCGCGCAAGCCTACGCCAAACTCCGCACCGCCGAAAAGGAACTCGACGTCCTTCAGCGCGAATGGGCTCGCCTGCAGAAGCAGTACTACGACGATCCCAATAAGGCCCTCCGCGAGCAATACACCCGCAAGGAAATCAATGAACGCGCCACTCTGATCGAGGAGAAAAAGAAGGATATCTTGCGCTTGAAGCAGGACCTTTCCGACCTGGAGGACGATCTGCGCCGCTCTGGCGGACTTCCTGGATGGGCGCGCCCCGAGTAACCCGACGGCCCGATGCTCTGTAGAATATTTTTTCCGGATTATTAGGACAAATCTGCCGGGATTGGCCTGAAGAATATTCGCTGCCGCGCTCTTACTTCAGAGAAGGAAGAAGATCTATCGCCAAGTGCGCACCATCAGCGCTGCGGATCGTTTCCCTCTGGAAGCGCGGTCGAAGTAGAGGAAACGCCCGTCGCCGGCGGCATGGGTGCCGCCACCCCGGCCACTTCCGAGCCCAGCCCCAGCTTCTGCAGGCTAAGCGCCTCTAGCTTCCCTGTGGGGGTCAGGCCGTGCGCCGCTTGGAACCGCCGCATCGCTTCACTGGTCGCCGCATCCCACTTTCCAGTCGGCGCCCCGCTGTACGAGCCGTCTTTTGCCAGCGCCTCCTGGATCTCCCTGATCCGCTCCGGCGCCGGCGCTTTCTGCCCGCGCTCACGCCGGCCATGCCGCTTGCGGACCTTGGCCTTCCCCGCCACGGCCTTGACGCGCCTCGCGGACGCGCCCGTCTTGCGCGCCTTTTGCGCCGGGGTGCCCTCCGCGGCCGGAACCAACAACGCAGCTGCTGCCAGTAACGCCAGCACCACTCGCCTTAGGGTTCTGCTCGGCATCTGATTCTTCCCTCGACCCGTTTATTGCCGTCCGCTTATTGCTGATTGTCCGCCGGAACAACTCCCGGCAGAAACACCGTCAGCATCCGGTCGGCATCCTGCCGCCGCAGCACTCGGAACACCACGCTTTGCCCGGGCTTCAGCTTCCCCACCACCGTGCGGTAATCCGTCACGCTGCTCACCGCTTCGTGGTTGATCTCCGTGATGAGATCCCCGGCCGCGAACCCCAGGTCCTCCCCGAAGCTCGCCGGTTCCACCCCGGTCACCAGCACGCCCTTGGTGAACTCGATCCCCGCGCGGCTGGCGCGCGCCGGCGTGAATTCCTCCACCCGCAGCCCGAATTCCGCCGGAACGCTCTCTCCCGGCTGGTCTCCGGCGCGCCCCGCGCGATCGGGAAACACCTTCGTGCGGTCTTCGACCACCACGCTGGTCTCCTTCTGCGCCCGGTCGCGGACGTACGTCACCTTCACCTTGCTCCCAATCGTCGCCAGCGCGATGGGGTTCACCAGGTCGTTCCCATTCTTCACCGGTTTCCCGTCAATGCTCGTAATCACGTCGCCGCCCTTCAGCCCCGCCTTCTCCGCCGGGCTGCCCGGCTCCACGCCCATGATCACCACGCCATACGGCGCGCCCAGTTCCTTCAGCGTTATCGCATTCGTCCCCAGGTCTTCCTGGAAGCTCACCCCGATCGATCCCCGCGTCACGCGGCCCTGCGCCACGATCTGGTTGTACACTGTTCGCGCCGTATTCGACGGCAGCGCGAAGCCCACTCCTTCATATCCCCGGCTCCCCGTCATGATCGCCGTATTGATCCCGATAATCTGTCCCGCCAGGTCCACCAGCGGCCCGCCCGAGTTTCCCGGGTTGATCGCCGCGTCCGTCTGCAGAAAACGCTGGAACTGCCGCCCCACTCCCGCGCGGTCCTTCGCGCTGATGATTCCCGCGGTCACTGTCGCCTGCAGCCCGAACGGGCTGCCGATCGCCAGCGCCCAGTCGCCCACCTGCACCCCGTCCGAATTGCCCAGTTGCGCCACCGGCAAGTCCTTGCCCGCCTCAATCTTGATCACCGCCAGGTCCGTCTCTTCATCCGTGCCGATGACCTTGGCCGTGTATTTCGTCGTCTCCCCGTTGAGCTGCACCTGGATCTTGGTGGCCTGCTCGATCACGTGATTGTTCGTCAGGATGAACCCGCGTTTGTCCACGATCACCCCGGAGCCCAGGCTGCGCTCCGCCGCCGGCGGACCGTCCGGTCGCCCGTCAAAGAAGCGGTCGAAAAAGTCCTGGAACGGATCTTGCTGCCCGTCCGGCGCCGGCTGGCGGCGCTGCCCCTGCCCGCGCCGGCGCTCCAGCACCTGCGTCGTTGAGATATTCACCACTGCAGGCTCGACCCTGTTCACAATCCCCGAAAACGAATTGGACATCTGCACCGGATCCGGCACCGCCAGAGGCGCCGCGTTCATCAGGCCGAAGCTGCGCATGGCCGACACGCGCCCCGACACCAGCGTCCCGATCATGATCCCGATCGCCAGCGTCATGCTCAGAAAAAATGCCGCCAGCGGCTTCCGCCGCCGCGCCCAATCCATCAATTCCCGCACCTGGTAACCCATGTCTCGAGCTCCTCTTTATCCGCGTTTAAAATTATAGCACCGTGCTCCCTCTTCCCCGCGCCGTACACATTCCGCGTGCGCAGGAAGAAACTGGCCTGTTTGCCAGGGTGCACCGGAGGCAATTGCCTCTGCCTTCTTTCTTTGACGCACCTTACCCCATTTATGTTGTCAAACAATTTTACTCCCGGCCCATTTTTCTTTATATCCTCTTTAGCTTGTTGACTCTTATCTTCCCTCCTCTTGATTCTCCTTGACAGCTTTCCGCTCCTTCGGCAAACTTATTCCGGCTGCAACATCAGCCACACGTGGCGATTTAGGGCAACTTGCTCCACGTAAAAAACTGCTAAAGAGCTGGTAGAGTTTCCCAGAAGATTTTCTGTGAGCCCTCCGAGCACTCTTTGGCACGGAGGGTTTTTCATTTCCCCCTCTGCGCTGCCCTGAACCTTATTCACGTGACTTGACCGCGCCACCCGCGCCGCTTCTTGCGCCCGTGTCGCTCCTGGAGTGCAGCATGCCCGAGCTCTATGAATTGCGCTGCCGCGAATGCGGCAAGCTGTGGGGCAACGCCCCCCGTTCGTTCTGCGAAGAGTGCTTCTCTCCGCTCGAAGTGACCTACGACTACAACGCCATTCGCAGCTCCCTGCGCCGCGACCAGCTCGCCGCGCGCCCCGGCAACATCTGGCGTTATGCCGAACTGCTCCCGCTGCCCGAAGGCCGGATCCCCGCGCTCCCCGTCGGTGGCACCCCGCTGCTGCCCGCGCCCCGCCTCGCCAGGGACTGGGGCCTCGGCGCCGGCCTGTACATCAAGAACGACGCCGTCTGTTTCCCCACCCTCTCCTTCAAGGATCGCGTCGTCGCCGTCGCTCTTTCCGCCGCCAAGCGCTTCGGCTTCCAGGTCGTTGGCTGCTCCTCCACCGGCAACCTCGCCAACTCCGTCGCCGCGCAAGCCGTCCGCGAAGGCCTGGACGCCTGGATCTTCATCCCCTCCGACCTCGAAGCCGCCAAAGTCCTCGGCACTTCCATCTACGGCGCCAAGGTTGCCCGCATCGCCGGCAACTACGACCACGTCAGCCGCCTCTGCTCCCAGATCGCCGAAAAGTTCCGCTGGGGCCTGGTCAACGTCAACCTCCGCCCCTACTACGCCGAAGGTTCCAAGACCGTCGGCTACGAAATCGCCGAGCAGCTCGGCTGGCGTCTCCCCGACAACGTCGTCGTCCCCATGGCCGGCGGCTCGCTCATCACTAAAATCGCCAAGGCTTTCCGCGAGCTCATCGAGCTCGGCTGGGTCGAAGCCCGGCCCGTGCGCTTTTTCGGCGCGCAGGCCACCGGCTGCTCGCCCATCTCCACCGCCGTCAAGCGCCAGCTCGAGCGCTTCGAGCCCCAGAAGCCCAACACCATCGCCCGCTCCCTCGCCATCGGCAATCCCGCCGACGGCCCTTACGCCATGAAGTGCATGCGCGAAAGCGGCGGCTGGGCCGAAGACGCCAGTGATCCTGAAATCGTCGCCGGCATCCGCAAACTCGGCGAAACCGAAGGCATCTTCACCGAGACCGCCGGCGGCGTCACCGTCGCCGCCGCCGAAAAACTTGTCCGCCAGGGCCGCATCCCCAAGGGCGGCACCACCGTTCTGTGCATCACCGGCAACGGCCTCAAGACCACCGACGCCCTCACCGGAGAATTTCCCGTAACCGAAGCCATCGCCCCGCGCCTGGACGCCTTCGAAGCCTACCTCGAAGGCCGCCTCGCCTCCGCCGCAACCAAATAGATGGCGTCATACATGGGCCGTCATGCAAAAACTGTCATTCCGGGCGGAGGGCCGATGGTTTTTGTCGGCCCGGAGTCGAGGAATCTCTCTTCTCTTCGCTCTTTTTCGACATTCAACTTTGAAATGCCTTTCTGGAATTGACCAAGGAGCCTGAACCAATGCCCGTTACCATCGAAATCCCCACCGCCTTCCGCCGCTTCACCGGCGACACCGCCAAGGTCGAATGTACCCCCGCGACCGTCGCCGGCGTCCTCGATCAGCTCACCGCCCGCTATCCCGCCCTCGCCCGCCACATTCGCGACGAAAAAGGCCAGATTCGCCAGTTCCTCAACGTCTACCTCAACGAAGAAGATATCCGCTTCCTCGGCGGCGAATCCTGCCCCGCAAAAGACGGCGATCGCCTCATGCTCGTGCCCTCCATCGCCGGCGGCTAACCCCAGCTTCCCGTGTAGGGGCGGGGCTTGCCCCTCCCGCCGCTCCACGTCCGCCCACCTCTTCCGCTCGGCAACTCCCCCCTCTTCTCTGCGCCCTCTGTGTCTCTGCGTTGATTCCCTTCTTTCTCCCGCCCCAGAAAACCATTGACCCTCCCCGCTCCCCATCGCAAACTACCCCCGCTTTTTCCGGCTACGACGCGCACACGCCATTGCCCACGCCACTTGCCGCCGCCGAAGCACAAGCCCAATCCCGCAGCGCCGTCCTGCGCAAAGAGCTCGGCTTCGCCGACCTCATCCTCGCCTCCATCCTCCTCGTCGTCATTCCGGACTTCTTCGGCACCGCCGTCAAAGCCGGCCCTTCTCACGTCGTTCTCTGGATCCTCGCCATCGCCCTCTTTTTCATTCCCCAGGCCCTCGTCGTCACTCATCTCAATCAACTCATGCCCCTTGAAGGCGGCCTTTACGAATGGGCCCGCCTCGCCTTCAACGACGCCATCGGCTTCCTCGTCGCCTGCAATCTCTGGTTTTACGTCGTCCTCTACGTCGCCTCCATCGGCCTCGTCTCCGTTACCTACGCCGCCTATGCCCTCGGCGCCGATGCCGCCGCCGTGGCCGCCAACAAATGGCTCGTCCTCGCCGCCTCCGTCACCATCATCGCTGCGCTCATGTTCGTCGCCCTTCTCGGCCTGCGCATCGGCAAATGGGTCACCAACGCCGGCAGTTTCCTCACCGTCCTCACGATTACCTTGCTGGCCCTGCTCCCGTTTCTTCACGTCTGGCGCGGCACGCTCTCCGCCTACCATCCCCTGCGCCTCGCCGCTCCGCCCCTCACTCTCTTCAGCCTCAGCGTCTTCAGCAAGATGACCTTCGGCGCTCTCTGCGGCTTCGAATACGCCGCCATCTTTGCCGGCGAATCCCGCAACCCGGTCCGCCACCTCACCCGCGCCATTTTCTTCACTGCCCCGCTTATCGCCCTTCTCTATATCTTCGGCACCAGCGCCATCCTCGCCTTCGTTTCCCCGGACGCCATCAACGTCATCGGCCCCATCCCGCAGGCCCTCAGCCGTGCCTTCCAGGGCCTCGGCTTCGCACGCATCATCGTCCCGGTCGCCATCCTCCTTCTCCTCACCAACTACCTTTCCAGCTTCAGCCTCAATTTCGCCGCCAACGCCCGCCTCCCCATGGTCGCCGGATGGGACCATCTCCTGCCCCCATGGTTCACCCGCCTCCACGCCAGGTACCGCACCCCCGTCAACTGCATCCTCCTTCTCGGCGCCGTCACCCTCGCCGCCAGCATCGCTGTCCTCACCGGCGTTGGCGAACAGGAAGCCTTCGAGCTTCTCCAGATCTGGGGCTTCGCCTTCTACGGCATCGCCTACCTCGCCCTTTTCGCCATTCCCCTCTTCGCTCCCAAATCCACGGGCATCCGCCCCGCCTTCTGGCTCCGCATCGCCTCCGTTTCCGGCCTCCTCCTCACTCTCCTCTTCGTGCTCCTCTCCGCCTTTCCCATCATCCCCGTGGCCAACCAATCCGCCTACACCACCAAAACTGTGGCGGTCCTCCTCGGCGCCAACCTCTTCGCCCTCCTTCTCTACCGCCTCGGTGCCCGCCGCAATACTTTTCGTTCGCGCTCGCGGCCCCGCTGAACGGATATCGCACGCCAGCCAGACAATTCCTGCCCATCCATTCCCCAAACTTGGTATAAAGGTCGGCCTCCGGTAAGCTGCCCTTCTGGTTTCTGGAGGAAGTTCTGACTAGGGAGACAAAGCGTATGCAATCGCAGACCTGGCCGTGGCCCGATGACCTCGATGCCCTGGTCGCCGCTCCCGCCTTCCACCGCCGCCTGTTCGAGAACGACCATGTGCGCTATCTCGAAGTGCTCATCAAGCCGGGTGATTTCGTGCCCGTGCACACGCACAAATGGACAAGCGTGATCTATGTGCAGAGCACCAGCGATTTCATTCGTCGCGACGCCGACGGCAAGGTGCTCTTCGATTCCCGCCAGGCCGGCCCTCCGAAGCAAACACCCTTCGTCGAGTTCCTGGGGCCGCTGCCGCCTCACTCCGTCGAAAACATCGGGAATTCCGAGGTCCGCCTGCTCACCGTCGAGCTCAAGGACGTGCCCGCCGCATCGGCGTAGAATAAATCTGTTTCGTGCTGCATTTCGCTTCCTCGCATACGAATGGGGTACACACGATGGCGAAAAATGTCGAGTTGATCGTTACCTATTGGACGCTGGCCGGCGGCGCTCAGCCGCATACCGATCACGAATACAGCGACTTCGACTTCAAGGACCGCGTCGAAGCCGCCGCCAAAGTCGGCTTTAAGGGTTTCGGCCTCTGGCATTCCGACCTCGATCATGTCCTCCAGAAATACACCCTCCAGGATATGAAGCGCATCCTCGACGACAACGGCATGAAGCACATCGAGGTCGAATTTCTCGCCGACTGGTTCCTCAAGGGCGAAATGAAGCGGCTGTCCGACATCCGCAAGAGAAAGCTGCTGACCGTGTCCGAGGTTCTCGGCGCGCGCCACATTAAAGTCGGCGACTTCGAGCACAAGACAACTCCCATGCCCCAGGTGATCGAATCTTTCGCCGCTCTCTGCAAGGACGCCGCCGAGCACGGCGCCCGGATCGTCTACGAACTCATGCCCTTCGCCATGATCGATACCCTCGAGGACGCCTTGACCATGCTCAAGGGCGCCGGCGCAAAAAACGGCGGTATCATCTTCGACATGTGGCACGTCGCAAAACTCGGCATTCCCTACGAAAAAATCTCCAGTTTTCCCATGGAATATTTTTTCGCCGTCGAACTCAATGACGGCACCTTCACCGCTCCCTGGGACCTCGTCGAAGACACCGTCAATCACCGCAGACTCTGCGGCGAAGGCGAATTCGACATCCCCGGCTTCCTCGATGCTGTCTCGAAGGCCGGCTACCGCGGCCCCATCGGCGTCGAGGTCCTCAACAAAGAGCTGCGCTCCCGCCCCCTCGACGAGCTGGTGACCCGCGCCTACAACACCACCATGGCCCAGTTCCGCCCCTAGCGGGTTCTCCCGAAAATTCGCGTGCTATCCCGATCGGGGGGGCAGGGCTGATTCGACCAACTTTCCACAGCCATTCGAATACTATTCAGTAATTCATTGAAATCGAGTTAATGTTCTGCTATCCTTTTTCGTGTTACGTCAGCCCGCCATTCGAAACTTCCCCGGAAATTACCCGCGGCCTTTTTCGCTCCCCTTTCCGCAACGCAACTCTTGTAGAATCCGCAGTTCCAAGATTCCCGCCTGTAACCCCCGCAGAATCTGCAGTTCCAATTTTCAGGACTTAAACTCCTTTGGAATCCGCACTTACACAAAACCACGGGGGGTGGGGGTCTTATTGTTAACCTGGCATCCGATGAGGATGCCAGTCCTGAGCGACCGCAGGGAGCCGAAGGACCTCTCTTCGCATCCGATCGGTTCCGAACCCGGAGCGCGCATTGCGACCCGCAGGGTCTCCCTTGCACCAGCCACGACTCCCCACTCACCTTCCTTGCCCCTTTCGACTCTCCCCCCTCCTCGGTGTACAATGCCCCCCGCACGACACCAACGCATTACCCAAAATCGTTCCGAGGAGAGCTCCATGCCCAAGAAGCCCACAGCCGCCGACGCCCAACTGATTCTTCAGCTCTACGATCTGCGCCGCGAATCCGAATTGCGCAAGGCCCGCAATTGGTGGCTGGTCGAATTCTGGCCGGAAACCGCCGAGGACTACATGAAGCACGGCAACACCCTCGGCACCCAGGAGAACAACTGGCTGCGCCAGGTAGGCGGCTACTGGAGCCTGGCCTCTTCTCTTGTGCTCAATGGCGCGCTCAACGAAACCCTCTTCTTCGATCCCTCCTTCTCCGGCGAGATGTTCTTCCTCTTCGCCAAGGTCCAGCCTTTCCTGAAGGAGCTGCGCGAGAAATCCCAGAACCCCACCATGTTCGCCAACATCGAAAAAGTGATCATGAGCACCAAGGCCAGCCGCGAGCGCTTCGCGCAGGTTTCCAAGTTCGTCGCCGGCCGCCGCAAAGCCATGCTGGAGGCCGCCAAGAGAACGAACTAGCGGCGATTTCCCGCCGCTGCGCCGCGATTTGGACTTCCATTTCGCCGGTGCTAAAATCGAAATGACAGCCATGCCACCAAAAACACTCTACGAGAAAATCTGGGATAACCACGTTGTCTACGAAGAGCCCGGCCAGCCCGCGCTCCTCTACATTGACCGCCACCTGATCCACGAAGGCACTTCCCCGCAGGCCTTCGCCGGGCTTCGCGCCGAGGGCCGCAAAGTCCGCCGCCCCGACCTCACTTTCGCGGTGATGGATCACTCGGTGCCGACGACCGACCGCACCCTGCCGATCCTCGACCAGGACGCCATCAAACAGTTCGACGCCCTCGAAAAGAACTGCCGGGAATCCGGCGTACGCCTGTTCGACATGAATAGCCGCAATCAGGGCATCGTGCACATCATCGGCCCCGAGTTGGGCATCACCCAGCCGGGGCAGACCATCGTCTGCGGCGACAGCCACACCTCGACGCATGGCGCCTTCGGCACGCTGGCCTTCGGCATCGGCACCAGCGAGGTCGAACACGTCCTCGCCACCCAGTGCCTGGTGCAGGGCCGTTCCAGGACCATGCGCATCCTGGTGCACGGCAAGCGCCCCAAGGGCGTCACCGCCAAGGACATCATCCTGGCCATCATCGGCAGGATGGGCATCAGCGGCGGCAACGGCCACGTCGCCGAATACGGCGGCGAAGCCATCCGCGGCCTCTCCATGGACGGGCGCATGACCGTCTGCAATATGACCATCGAAGGCGGCGCGCGCGCCGGCATGGTCGCCCCGGACGACACCACCTTCGCGTACATGGAAGGCCGGCCCTTCGTTCCCCGCGGCAAAGCCTTTCAGGAAGCGGTCGAGCGCTGGAAACTGCTCAATACCGACGACGGCGCAAAATTCGACGCCACCCTCGAACTGCAGGCCGGTTCTCTCGCTCCGCAGGTCACCTGGGGCACCAATCCCGGCATGGTCACCGCGGTGAACGGCCGCGTGCCCGATCCCGGATCCTTCGCCGATCCCAACGACCAGAAAGCTACGGAGAGCGCGCTGAAGTACATGGGTCTGAAACCCGGCACGCCCATCGTGGATATCCCGGTGGATCGCGTCTTCATCGGCTCGTGCACCAACGCCCGCCTGGACGATCTGCGCGCCGCGGCCCATCTTGTCGCCGGCAAGCACGTGGCCAGGACCATCAAGCAGGCGCTGATCGTGCCCGGCTCGCGGGGTATCAAGGCTGCCGCCGAGAAGGAAGGCCTGGACAAGGTTTTCCGCGAGGCCGGCTTCGAGTGGCGCGACGCAGGATGCAGCATGTGCATCGGCATGAACGCCGACGTGCTCCCGCCGCACGAGCGCTCGGCCAGCACCTCCAACCGCAACTTCGAAGGCCGCCAGGGCAAGGATGGGCGCACGCACCTGGTCAGCCCGGTCATGGCCGCCGCCGCGGCCATCGCCGGCCACTTCGTCGACGTCCGCGAATTCGACGTCGCCCACGTGGAGTGAGCATTTTGTTGACCGCTTCGCGGTCACGCATGTAGACGCCGGGCTTTAGCCCGGCATTCTTGGCTTTTGGTTTTGGTTTTGCTTTTGCTTTTTTCCGTCATTCCGAGCGAAGCGATGGAAGATTCCGACCCGGTCGGAAGGAATCTCTCTTCTTCTCCCGCTCGAGGAGAAAGAATCTGAGGAGCTAGCGAACCCATGCAACCCTTCACCACACACGCCGGCCTGGTCGCCCCGCTCGACCGCGTCAACGTGGACACCGACCAGATGGTGCCCAAGCAATTCCTGAAGGCCCTCACCCGCGAGGGCTTTGGCCGCATCCTTTTCTACGACTGGCGCTATCTCCCCGGCGAAAAGCCCAATCCGCAATTCGTGCTGAACTTCCCGCGCTATAAGGGCGCCTCCATCCTGCTGGCCCGCGCCAACTTCGGTTGCGGCTCCAGCCGCGAGCACGCTCCCTGGGGCGTGAAGGACTACGGCTTCCGCGTGATCCTCGCGCCGAGCTTCGCCGACATTTTCTACAACAACTGCTTCAAGAACGGCATCCTCCCGGCGATTCTCTCCGAAGAGCAGGTCGAGGAGATCTTCAAACGCACGGAAAAAGAAGAGGGCTACACGCTCACTGTGGACCTGCCCAAGCAGACCATCACCGACAAACACGGCTTGTGCTGCAAGTTCGAGATCCCGGCGTCACGCAAGGAAGTCCTGCTGAAGGGCCTCGACGACATCGGCACCACGCTGCAGCACGAAACCAGCATTACCGCCTACGAAAAATCGCACGCCGCCACCGCCACCATGTTCGAGCCCGTGGACGTGAAGTACTCCTCCAACGGCCGTTAATTCCCGGCCCCGTTCAAGCCGCACCCGCAGCCGGCTCGGCAGACTCCGCCGCCGCCGGCGCCGGGCCTTTCAGTTCGGCCACTAAAATTCCCGCCATCACCAGCCCCGCGCCCAGCAGCGCCCGCCCGCCGAGCCGTTCGCCCAGAAGCAGATACGAGGTGCCCGCCGCAAACACCGGTTCCAGCGTGAAGAGCACCGCCGCGTGGCTCGGTGAAGTGTAGCGCTGCGCCCACAGCTGGATCGTGAAGGCCACGGCCGTAGCGAACACGGCGGTGACCCCGATTCCGGCATAGAGTTGCCAGCTGGCGTCGAAGCGCGGGCGCTGCCAGCTGGTGGCGGCGGCGAACACGCACGCTCCCGTGGACAGCAGCGCCGTCGCCGCGACCTGCAGGAAGCAGAGAGAGGCATGCGGGTGGGTGCGCGCGTACCGCCCCACCAGGATGATGTGGAAAGCGTAGAGCATGGCGCCAACAAGTGTCAGCAGATCGCCGAGATTCAGCCGGGAGACGTGGCCCCCAGGCACAGTCAGAAAGTAGAGACCGCCGATCGCGGCCAGCGCTCCGGCGTACTCCCAGAAGTGCAGGCGGCCGCGCCAGAAGAGCGCCAGAAGCAGGGGCACAAGGACCACGCTGGAGCCGGTGACGAAGCTCGACTTGGTGGGCGTGGTGAAGACCAGGCCGAAGGTCTGAAAGGCATATCCGCCGAACATGAACAGGCCGAGCCACACGCCGGCGAGGAGTTCTTCGCGGCGGAGTTTGCGCAGCGCCTTGCGTTGCAGCAGCGCCAAGATGAGCGCCGCCAGGCCGAAGCGCAGAGTAAGAAAAAGAAAAACGGAGGCGTGGGAAACCGAATCTTTGACGACGACGAAGGTCACGCCCCAGAGAAAGGTGGTCAGTGCGAGAGAGAGATCGGCTTTGAGACGCTGAGTGAGGGCCACGGAAACGCAACCATTCCAAACACGAAGATGACGGCAAGCAAGTGTAGAAGCTGCGGAAAGCCAAGGCAACTCTGCGCTGCAGGAAAGCAGGCCGGGAGATGACCTGCATGCCGAAACGTTCGCGGATTGACCGGGAAACCGCGCAGCTACTGCGCCTGGTAGACCGTGCGGCCGCCGACCACGGTGCGCAGTACACGGACTTTTGTGTATTCAGAGGGCGGGATCCTGGTCAGGTCGCCGGAAAGAACGACGAAATCGGCGTCTTCGCCCTCTTTGAGTTCGCCCTTCTTCCCTTCCGCAAATTCCGCGTAGGAGGACCCAGTGGTGTAAGCACGGATGCAATCGGCGAGCGAAATTTTCTCCTGCGGCTGCCAACCACCTGCGGGGCCGCCACCGGGGAGTTCGCGGGTGACGCAGGCGTAGAGACCGCGCAGAGGGCTGAGGGGCTCGACGTCATAATCGGTGCCGAAGGCTAGGCGCGCGCCGGACTTCTGCAGGCTGGCCCAGGCGTAGGCGCCTTTGGCACGGCCGGGGCCGACGCGCTGTTCGGCCCAGCGCATGTCGGTGGTTTCGTGCGAGGGCTGCATGGAGGCGATGACGGAGAGCTGGCCGAAGCGGGGAATGTCCTCGAGGGCGACGACCTGGGCGTGCTCGATGCGGTCGCGGCGGTCGCGCGGGCCGTTAGCTTTGGCGACGGCCTCGAAGACATCCAGAGCGATGCGGTTGGCACAGTCACCAATGGCGTGGAAGGCGAGCTGGAAGCCGGCGCGGTCGCGCTCGATGGCCAGTTTGCGCAATTCATCCGGTTCCAGGATGAAGATGCCGCGGCTGCCGGGTTCGTCGGAGTAGGGAGCGAGCATAGCGGCGGTGCGCGAGCCAAGCGCGCCGTCCGTGACCATCTTGAGGGCGCCGGTGCGCAGCCAGGAGTCGGTGGTGCCTCCTTCGCGGCGCATGGCTTCGAGGCGCTCGAGCGGCGCCTGGAACGGCAGCCACTCGGTGATGCGCGCGGTGAGACGGCCATCTTTCTGCAGGTCGCGGTAGACGAGAAAATCTTCCCAGGCGGAATTGTCCTGGACGGAAGTGACGCCATTTTTGGCGGCATCGGCAAGGGCCAGTTCGATGCCCTTACGGCGCTGCGCGGGCGTGGGCGGCGGGATTTTCTTTTCGACGAGGGCCATCGCCGTGTCTTCCTTGAGCATGCCGGTGAGGTCGCCTGCGGCGTCACGCTCGACTTCGCCCCCTGCCGGATTCGGCGTGGCTTTGCTGACGCCGGCGAGTTGCAGGGCCAGAGAATTGGCGGCGGCGACATGGCCGGAGACGTGAGTCAGCAGGACGGGATTGCCGGGAGCGGCGGCATCGAGCTGCTGGCGCGTGGGAAAACGCTTTTCTGGCCAGAGGGTGTGGTCCCAGCCGCTGCCGACGATCCATTCGCCGGGTTTGCGCGCGGCGGCGGCTTCGCGGATGCGGCGCTGCAACTCCGGAACGGAGGCTACGCCGTTGAGCTGGACGTGGAGGAGATCGGCGCCGGCGCCGCCGAGATGGACGTGCGCGTCGTTGAAGCCGGGGAGGACGAAAGCGCCGTGGAGATCAATGACGGGAGTTCCCTGCTCCGTCCACTGCGCGACGCCGCTTTCGCCGATGACGCCGAGGATGAATTCGCCGCGGACGACGAGGGCTTCGGCCCAAGGATGCCCGGGATTGTTGGTGTAGATGCGTGCGTTGCGATAGACGACAGTCTGGGGAGCGCTTGGGGCGGATTTCGTGGTGACTTGCGGCGCGCTCTGCGCCCACGCAACCGGCGCGAGGAGCGCGGCGCCGAGACACAGCGAGAGGGCGGCAGGCTTCACTTCGTTTTCTCCGGGGCCACGCCGGAAACGCCGAGGAGCGTCAGGAGGGCGCGCTTGAGGCCGAGTTCGCGCGCGTCCGGGTCGTACCATTCCTGCAGGGAATGCGCGCCGCCGCCGGAGCCGCCGGCGCCGATGGAAATGGCGTCAATGCCTTCGGAGAGCGGAATGTTGGCGTCGGTGGAGGAGCGCTCGATGCGCGATTCATTGCCGAGGAACTCGTCGGCGGAGCGCAGAGCGGCGAGCAGGGGCGAATCCGGGCGGGCTTCGCCGCCCGGGCGGCTGCCGAGCACGTTCAGTTTCCAGTCGAGCTTGCCGGGGCGTGTGGCGGCCTGCAGTTCGTCGCGAATGCCGGCGGCAATGCACTCGCGCAGGGCCACTTCCAGACGCACGATTTCTTCCTCGCTCTCGGAGCGGATGTCCACTTTCAGCCGGGCCTCGTGGGGAATGGAGTTGACGGAGGTGCCGCCCTGGATTTCACCGAGGTTGAAGGTGGTGCGGGGGCTCCCGGGGACGCGAGTGTTGATGAAGCGCACGGAGCCGCGGATGAGAGCGTTGATGGGATTGGGGAGGCCGAAATCCGACCAACTGTGGCCGCCCGGGCCGGTGACGGCGACTTCGATGCGACGGGAAGCCAGGGCCTTGGTGCTGACGTGCTCGGTGCCGGCGCCATCCAGGACGAGGACGGCTTTGAGGCGCCCGGGGTAGGCGTCCACGAGGGCGCGCATGCCGCGGAGATTGCCTTCGCCTTCTTCCCCAACGTTGGCGACAAAGAGAATGGTGCGCTGCGGGCGCACGTGGGCGCCATGCAGGGCGCGGGCGAGGGCCACCAGCGCGGCGAGCCCCGTGCCGTTGTCGGAGATGCCAGGAGCCAGCAGGCGGGATTTCTCACGGCGCACGCGGACGTCGGTGCCGGGAGGAAAGACCGTGTCGAGATGCGCGGAGAGCATGACCAGCTCGCGCTCGCTCGAGCCGCGCAGCTCGCCGATGACGTTACCGGCGGGATCGATGTGCACCTGCAATCCGGCAGCGGAAAGCGCGGCCTTCATTGCGGCAGCACGCCCGGCCTCCTGGAAGGGCGGCGCGGCAACGGCGGTGATGCGCGCCTGCTCCTCATTGATCCAGGAGAGATTGGGGACAAACCAGTCGAGGGCCGCGCGGATGTGCGATTGCAGGGCGAGCGACTCCGCCGAAGCGGAGGCGGCACCCCGGTTGAGAGGAGCGGTGCGAGCCGGCATAGCGAAGAGAATAACCCAAAGAATGGTGCGTTTCACGACCGCAGTTGCGGGGCGGGTGGCCAACGCGGAACCGGTTCTGCGTGCCGGAGGTTTCAATTGCGGGCCGTTTCGGAGCACAGAGCCAGGATCTCGCCGTCGGTCAAGACCCGCGGCGACTGCTTGGCGGCGTCGAAGATGCGGTTGACCAGGTCGTCGCCGGCCGGGATGTGGTGCTTCTCGAGCCAGAACAGGACGTTGGACTTGCCGCTCATAGGGCCGATTTCGACAACCTGGTCGAGGCCGAAGAGATGCGCGGGAACGCCGCTGTAGATGGAGTCGGCGAGCATTGGATCGTTCTTGCGGTAGGCCTTGACGATGGCCGCAGCGTGAACGCCGGTGGCGGTGCGGAAAGCGTCGCGGCCGACGACGGGATAGTTCGGGGGGATGGTGGTATGCGTGGCGCGGGCGACTTTCTCGCAGTACTCCTTGAGGCGGGAGAGGTCGCGGTCGATGAGGCCCATGAGGCGGAGATTGACAAGCATCAGCTCCATGGGGGTATTGCCGACGCGCTCGCCGAGGGAGTTGGCGGCGGCGTGGACCTGCTGCGCGCCGGCTGCAACGGCGGCGAGCGAATTGGCGATGGCCAGGCCACGGTCGCAATGGCCGTGCCAGTCCACGCGGATCGCTTCGCCGGAAGGCTTGACGATTTCCTCGACGGCGAACTTGACGAGATTGTAGGCGCCCTGGGGAGTAGCGTGGCCGACGGTGTCGCAAAGAACGATGGCGCGCGCGCCGCAGGAAATAGCGGTCCCGTAGAGGCGCTTGACCGTGCCGGGATCGGTGCGCATGGTGTCTTCGGTGACGTACATGGAGGGCAAGCCTTCGGCTACGGCGAAGCGCACGGCTTTTTCGGTGGTGCGCTGGAGGTGATCGACGGTCCAGTCTTCAACCAGGCGGCGGATGGGGCTGGAACCGAGGAAGGTGGCGGCTTCGAGGGCGATGCCCACGCGCTGGGAGATTTCGGCGATGGGGCGGATGTCATTTTCGAGGGTGCGCGCGGCGCAGTTGGGGCGGATGCGCATGCGGTTGGTGGCGATCTCGCGGGCCAGGGCTTCGGTGTGCTCGACGGCGCGGGGCCCGGCGCCGGGGAGGCCGATGTTCACGGCGTCGAGGCCGAGGGCTTCCATGAGGTGCAGGATTTCGATTTTTTCCGCGATGCTGGGGTCGTGGACGGAGGGGTTCTGCAGGCCGTCGCGCAGGGTTTCATCGTTGAGGAGGACGCGCGTGCCGGGCGGGATGGCCGGCGGGACGACGGTATTCCAATCGTAGATCAGGTCTTCCCGGGACAGATCATTTTGCGGCATTGCTGGATCCTCCAGTGCCCTGCTTTTGCCTGCCCTTTCCCAAGAGAGATTCCTTCCGACCGGGTCGGAATCTTCGATCGCTGCGCTCGGAACGACGGGAATAGGAGCTCTTAGAAACTCTCAATAGCGCAGAGTGTAACTATGGGGCTGCTGCGCAGGATCGGGACGGTAGAGCGTCTTACAGAATTCGCAGCGATAAATTTCGGCCGCCGGGCCGATCAGTGCGGCGATCTCCTGGGGGTAATCGTACCAGCGCTTGAGGTGCCCGTTGCAGAGCTTGCCCTTGGCGTCCTTTTCGTCGCAGGCACGCTGCTTGGGTTTGCGGGTTTTGAGCTTGGGGGCGCTGGCGACCGCTGCGCCGCCCGAGGCGCCCGCAGTTTCCGGAGCGCCTGCTTCTCCCTTGGGTTCTTCCGCCATGTGCGTGCCTCCCTGAACAATGCACCGATATTTAAAGCTTTGCAAACTCTGCCGATTGAGATTCTTTCCGACAGGAGTCGGAATCTTCGATCGTCCCGGTAAAAACAACCGGGACTCAGAATGACAAACGCAAAACCAGCGCTCGCTACCAGCTACATGCCGTGGTTGCGGAACATGGTTTTGAGCGCAGCACGAGCGTGACGCAGGCGCACGGCAACACCGCGGCCAAACTGAAATTGCAAGAAAGCGTCGGCGGCGCGCTCCAGATCCGCGCCATAACGATACCACCAGGGCTTGGCGCGGCCGGGGAGCAGGTCCGTGTCCACATATTTCAGGCGCACCATTTCGAGCAGGCCGTAGCGGGAGTGCGTGCGGCCCCAGCCGCTGGCGCCGCAGCCGCCGTGCGGGGCCTCAGCAATGGCGAAGCCGCTGATGACGTCGTTGACCATGACCGCGCCGGCGCGGAGGCGGCGGGCGATCTCGCGGCCACGGCGGGCATCGGCGGTCCAGACACTGGCGGCAAGGGCGAAGGGCGAGTCGTTGGCGCGGGCCACGGCTTCGCCGGCGTCGCGCACGGCCTGAATGGCCAGGATGGGGCCGAAGGTCTCTTCCTGAAAGACGCGCATCGTGGCGTCGGCATCCAGGAGGACGGTGGGCTCGTAGAAGCAGGGGCCGAGATCGGGGCGGGGGCGGCCGCCGGCGAGGAGGCGTGCGCCGCGGTCTACGGCGTCCTGGACCAGGTCGTGGACGCGCTGGACGTGCTGCGCGCGGATGAGCGGGCCGACATCGGTGTCCGGGTCGCTCCCCGGGCCGAGGCGCAGGCGGCGGGCTTTTTCGGCGCAGAGGCGGGCGAACTCTTCGCTGACGGACTGTTCCACGAAAATGCGCTCGACGGAGAGGCAGACCTGACCGCAATTGGTGAAGCCGCCCCAGACGGCACCGCTGGCGGCGATGTCCAAATCGGCATCGGCGAGGACGAGCATGGCATCCTTGCCGCCCAGCTCCAACACGGAGGGAATGAGACGCGTGGCGCAGGCCTCAGCCACGCGGCGGCCAGTGGCCACGCTGCCGGTGAAGATGACTTTGTCCGGGCCGGCGGCGATGAGCGCCTGGCCCACTTCCCCGCCGCCCTGGACGATGCTGACGACGCCGTCGGGAAAACCGGAGTCGCGGAAGAGGCCGGCGATGGCCTGGCCACAGGCGGGAGTGAACTCGCTGGTCTTGCAGACGACGGCGTTGCCGGCGGCGACGGCGGGAATGATCTGCCCGATGGGAATGGCCAGGGGGTAATTCCAGGAGCTGACAATGCCGAGAACGCCGTAGGGCTCGAACTCGAGGCGGCCGGATTTGGCCTTGGCGGCGAGGCTGTGGTGGGCGACGGATTCGGAGCGCAGCATGGCGGGGGCGTTGGCGGCGTAGTAGTTCGCGGTATCGAGGGAGACGAAGAGGTCGGCGAACAGGGCTTCGACGCGGGGCTTGCCGGTTTCGCGGACGACGAGAGCGGCGAGCGCGGCGCGCTGGGCGAAGAGTTGCGCGGCGAATTCCTTGAGGAACGCGCAGCGCTCGGCAATGGGGCGCTGGGCCCAGACGGACTGCGCTGCGCGGGCGTGTCCGAAGAGGCCGGGCAGGAGCGCGGCCGGGGTCTTCACAAACTGCCCGGCAACTTCGCCGGTGGCGGGGTTTAAGGAGTCCAAAAGCTCCGCCGGAATCGCAGGGGCAGCCATGGGCGGGATTCTAACCGAAAACGGGGCTCAAGACACAGATGCGGGGCCCGTAATACGCCAGGGCTCGGGATAGGCGACTTCGACCATCCACAGGCCCTGCGGGGGAACGGTGGGCCCGGACTTGGAGCGGTCGCGCAACTCGTAGAGGCGGTCGATGTCCGCGAGCTGGAGTTTGCCGCGGCCAATATCGAGCAGGGTTCCGGCCATCTTGCGAACCATGTAGCGGAGGAAGGATTTCCCGCGCACGGTGAAGTGCAGCTCTTCGGGGTCAGCGGCACGCTTCAGTTCGGCGGAAAAGATTTCGCGCAAGGTCTCGCGCTCGCGGTCGTCCTCCTCGGAACCGGTGGAGGCGGCGAAGGACGCGAAATCGTGGATGCCGACGTAGCGGACAGCGGCCTCGGCCATGCGCGCTTCGTCGAGCGGAAAGGGATAGTGCAGGACGTAGCGCCAGTGGGTAGGCGGGACGACGCGGCCGCGGTAAATGCGGTAGCGGTAGGTCTTGCCGATGGCGTCATAGCGGGCGTGGAAAGCCGGGCCGACTTCTTCGGCAGCGACGATGCGAATGACTGGGGGGAGGAGGGCGTTGCAGGCGCGCTGGAACTCGGCGGCGCCCAGGCTGGAGCGGGTCTCGAAGTGCGCCACCTGTCCGAGAGCGTGGACGCCGGCATCGGTGCGCCCCGCGCCGTGGAGGGCGATGCGCTCCAGGGTGAGACGGTTGAGAACCTCGGTGATGGCGCCCTGAAGGGTGGGCTTGTGGGGCTGGTTTTGCCAGCCGTGAAAGCCGGTGCCGTCGTAGGCGATGGTCAGCTTGAAGTAGCGCATGCGGTGAGCACGGCGCGGGGCCTCAGCGCCCGGCGCGGACGAAGCGGCTGCCGGGTTTGACGGCGGGGCGGCCCTCGCGGCAGAGGGGGCAGGCGGCGGGCTGGTAGCTGTCAATGGTCAGGCCGAGCAGGGCGCGCGCTGGAACGGGAAAGGCGATCTTGCCGCCGCTGCGGTCGATGAGCGCGCCCACGGCCACGACCACGCCGCCGGCCTCTTGCACCACACGGATGGTTTCGAGGGTGGAGCCGCCGGTGGTCCAGACGTCTTCGACGACCAGGACGCGCTGGCCGGGGTTGAGGCTAAAGCCGCGGCGCAGGGACATGGAGCCGCCGGCATCGCGCTCGACGAACAGCGCGGGAGTGCCGCCACCGGAGTCGCCCGGAGGGGCGGGAAGAGCACGGGCCACCTCTTGGCCGATGATGACGCCGCCCATGGCCGGGGAGACGACAGCTTCGACGCGGTCCTGCGCGAAGCAGGTCGCCAGGGCCGCGCCCAGGCGCTCCGCGTAACGGGGATACTGCAGCACCAGGGCGCACTGCACGTACATGGCGCTGTGCAGACCGCTGGAAAGCTCGAAATGGCCGCGGCGGATGGCCCCTGCGGATTCGAAAAGCTTGAGGAATTGCTCGCCAGAGTCCATGCCGTCCATCACCCGGAAAAGTGCAGTAAATCACGAAGCCTCAGCAGCCTAGTCGTGGTCCGGCGCGTTGTCAAGAAAGAGGCCCCCTGCTAGACTCAGCGGGTGCCGCGGGGTGCGGCGCGCCTCGAAAGAATGCTGCGATGTGGCGATTTGATGAAACAAATTCCCTTTCGCCAACGTTCCACTGATTTGAGAGTCTTGCGTCTAACTGCGGGTACGGGATACCGAGGGGTGAGGATCACAATGAGAATGTCGTTCGCTCGTTCGCTATTCGCGGCTTGGCTGGCACTGGTGCTGGGCGCCGGCCCGGGCACTCCGCTATTTGCACAGGAAGCGGCGCAGCAGCCCGGCACGCCGGCGGTAAAGACCGCGCCCGGCGCGGCGCAGCAGCCCGGCACGCCGGCGGCAAAGACCACGCCCGGCGCGACGCCGCTCTCGCTGCAGCTCTCCACGCACAATTTTTCGCGCGCGCCGCGGGCGTTCCCCAACCTCATCAATCCCTATCGGCCAATCAAGCTGGAGCCGCCGAACCTGGAGAATTCGCTGCGGCTGGAGCAGTTGATCCACGACGGGAAGCTCGAGATCAGCCTGCGGGAGACGATCGAATTGGCGCTGGAAAACAACCTGGACATCGTGGTGCAGCGCTACAACCCGTGGATCGCGGACACGGACATCCTGCGCACGCTGGGAGGCGGTACGGGCCGGGGACTTTCGGGCACGGGAACGGCGACGTCGCTGGGCTCGATTCCCCCGCTGAATTTCGATCCGACCCTGACGTCGACAATCGCGTATGACGACCGCACCACGCCCGTGAACAACCCCTTCACGGCGGGGACCGGCACAGCGGCGCTGACCAGCCTGAAGACGCACACGGCGCAGTACAACATGCAATATTCGCAGGGCTTCTGGACGGGCACGGGCCTGGGGGTTTCCTGGAACAATACGCGAAGCTCGACCAGCTCTCCGGCGGCGCTGTTCAATCCGTCGGTGCAGAGTTCGCTGTTTGTTTCCATTCAGCAGGAACTGCTGAACGGCTTCGGGCTGCTGCCGAACACGCGCAACATCCGCATCGCCAAGAACAACCGCAAGATCGCGGACCTGCAGTTCGAGCAGCAGGCCATCACCACGATCACGGGGACGATCAACACCTACTGGGAGCTGGTGTACGCGCGGGAGAACGTGAAGGTGCAGGAGCGCGCGGTGGGGGTCGCGGAGAAGCTCTATTCCGACAACAAGAAGCAGGTGGAGATCGGCACGATGGCGCCGATCGACGTGGTGCGCGCGGAATCCGAGGTGGCGACCAACCGGCAAAACCTGATCGTGGCCCAGACGGTGCTGCTGCAACAGCAGCAGGCGCTGAAAAACGCCATTTCCAAGAATCCGCTGGATGCGAAACTGATAGACGTGGAAATCATCCCCACGGATCTGCCGGCCAAGCCGGAGCAGATCGAGGCGCCGACGTTTGCGGAAGCACTGAGAGAGGCGTTTGCCAACCGGCCGGACCTGCGGCAGCAGGACTACAACCTGAAGAACGCGGACATCAGCGTGCGGGCGACGCGCAATGCGCTGTTACCCGTGGCGTCCGTCAGCGCGCAGTACGGCACGGTGGGGCTGGCGGGCAATTCCGCCCTTCTGGGGACGCCGTCGGTAGTGGCGGGCACGCCGGTGGTGGACGCCAGCGGATTGCCGGTCACCGTGCTCGACGCCAGCAATGCGCCCATTCCGATTTATCTGCCGCAGAGCGTGCCGAATGTCACGGGCCTGGCGAAAGACGGGCTGGGCGGGGCGATGAGCCAGGTGTTCCACAATCAGTTTCCGGACTACGCGGTGCAGTTCAGCCTGACCATTCCCCTGCGCAACCGGCAGGCGCAAGCGGACAATCAGCGCGCGCTGCTGGCGCAGAGACAGCTCGAGGCACAAGTGCAGCAGCTCAAGAATGCGGCGCTGCTGGACGTGCGCAACGCGTACATCGCGCTGGAACAGGACCGGGCGCGGGTGGAGGCGGCGGTGAAGGCGCGGGTGCTGCAGGAACAGACGTTTGACGCCGAGCAGAAGAAGTACCAGCTGGGGGCATCGACGGTATTTCTGGTGATTCAGACGCAGCGCGACCTGACCACGGCGCAGGGCAACGAACTGCGCGCGCTGGTGGACCTGGTCAAGGCCAAGGCGGATTACGAGCGGGCTCTGGGACGGACGCTGGACGTGAACCGCGTGACGCTGGCCGACGCCAAGAGCGGCGAGGTGGAGCGGGAAACGCTGATCCCGGGAACGCTGCACGGCGAGGTAGTGGGCACTTCGAAGGGCAATTAGCGCCGCGGCATCCGTGTGCTTGCCCGGCCGGTCCCGCGGCGGTGCAGGGACCGGCTTTTTTCTGCGCGGCAGAGCGCCGCGCGGCCATTTCCCTTTCCGGGGGACCGCGAAGCGGTCGACGTCACGGGGGACCGCAAAGCGGTCGACGTCACGGGTGACCGCAAAGCGGTCAACGTCCGCGGCAAGCGCGCCGTCTGTCGCCGATATTTGCAGCACCTGCGCTTGTCCTCGGCAGCGCTTTCGACTACCATACAGTAGGTCCGCATAATTCAACCGGTTGTTTGAATTTTTGCGCCCCGGGAGTGCCGCACCATGGCTGAACAGGACAAGGGACTCACGCAGACTGTAGCCGCCTCCGAGGCTTCCTCCGCGCACCGCGAACCCTCGGCCAAAGAGCGCGCATGGGAAGAAAACACGCTGCGGCCCACCCTGGAGAAGAGCCCGGAGCGGCTGCCGGAATTCACGACCATCTCAGGCTATCCGATCCGCCGCCTGTACACTCCGGCCGATCTTCCCGGCTTCGACGCCGACCGCGACCTGGGCTTGCCCGGCGAACCGCCGTACACGCGGGGCATTCATTCGACAATGCACCGCGGGCGGCTGTGGACCATGCGGCAGTTTGCAGGGTTCGGCACCGCCGAGGACACCAACCAGCGCTTCCGCTACCTGCTCGCGCAGGGACAGACGGGCCTGTCCACGGCGTTCGACCTGCCGACCCTGATGGGATACGACTCCGATCATGCTCTTGCGGAGGGCGAAGTCGGCAAGTGCGGCGTGGCCATCTCTTCCCTGGCGGACATGGAAGTGCTCTTCGACAAGATTCCGCTGGCCGATGTAACCACGTCGATGACCATCAATTCGCCCGCGGCGATTATCTGGGCCATGTACCTGGCGGTGGCGGAAAAGCAGGGTGCGGACTGGAAGAAGATCTCCGGAACGATCCAGAACGACATTCTGAAGGAATACATCGCGCAGAAGGAGTACATCTACCCGCCGGAACCCTCGATGCGGCTGGTGATCGACACGTTCGAATTCGGGGTGAAGAACACGCCGAAGTTCAACACCATCTCCATCAGCGGGTATCACATCCGCGAGGCGGGATCGACGGCCATCCAGGAGCTGGCGTTCACGCTGCGCGACGGCATGGAGTACGTGGAATACGCGCTGCGCCGCGGGCTGAACGTGGACGAGTTCGGGCCGCAGCTGTCATTTTTCTTCAACGCGCACAGCGATTTCTTCGAAGAGATCGCCAAGTACCGCGCGGCGCGGCGCATCTGGCACAAGGCCATGGTCGAGCGCTACGGCGCGAAGGGCGCGCGGTCGTGGGCGCTGCGCTTCCACACGCAGACGGCGGGATGCTCGCTGACGGCGCAGCAGCCGTACAACAACGTGGTGCGCACGGCGATCCAGGCGCTGGCCGCGGTGCTGGGCGGAACGCAGTCGCTGCATACCAACTCGCTGGACGAAGCCTGGGCGTTGCCCACGGAGTTCGCGGCCACGATCGCGCTGCGCACGCAGCAGATCATCGCCCACGAGACCGGGGTGACCAATACGGTGGATCCGCTGGGCGGCTCGTATTTCGTGGAGACGCTGACCAACGAGATCGAGCGCGCCGCGTGGGACTACATCCACAAGATCGACGCCATGGGCGGGATGGTGGCGGCGATCGAGCGCAGCTATCCGCAGCGCGAGATAGCCGAGGCTTCCTACCGCTACCAGATGGCCGTGGACCACAAGGAAAAGATCATGGTCGGGGTCAACGACTACGTGGCCGACGAAAAGCCGCTGGAGATTCTGCAGATTGACGAGACCGTGGCGCACCGCCAGGCGGAACGCCTGAGCAAGCTGCGCGCGGAGCGGTCCAACGACGAAGTGGCCCGGCGGCTGGGCGCGCTGCGCAAGGCCGCCGAGGGCAAAGACAACCTGATGCCCTTCCTCTACGACGCGGTGAAGGCGTATGCGACGCTTGGGGAGATCTGCGACGCCATGCGCGCCGTCTTCGGCACCTACGAGGAAGTCGCAATCACCTAAGTCTGACAAATCCAAGGACGTTCCGGGAACACAACCCTTATGCCTGAGAAGAAGATTCGAGTGTTGATTGCCAAGCCGGGGCTGGATGGGCATGACCGCGGCGCCAAAGTGATCGCGCGGGCGTTGCGCGATGCGGGCATGGAAGTAATCTACACCGGCTTGCGGCAGACGCCGGAGATGATCGCTTCGGCGGCGGTGCAGGAGGACGTGGACGTCATCGGCCTGTCGATTCTGTCCGGGGCGCACAATACGATCTGCCCGCAACTGCTGAACCTGCTGCGCGAAAAGGGCATGCCGGATGTGACCGTGCTGGTCGGCGGGATTATCCCGGAAGCGGACATTGCCGCGCTCAAGAAGGCAGGCATCGCAGAGATTTTCCTCCCCGGCACCTCCACGCAGGACATCGTGGCCTTCATCCACAAGCGCCACGGGCAACAGGCGTAAGCCGCACTCGTATGCGGCGGCTCCTTCCCAGCACAAGCACGCGCGGAAAAGAGGACCTCTCTTTTGGCGTGATTTCGGAAAGCAGGGCGGCTTTCTGACCGCGGAACAAACGGGAGTGGAGAGCCCCCGGCATACCGTATTATGGTATGATCACTGCGCCTTGCTTGCGCTTGGATAAGGAGACTTCAATGGCCCGCATCAGCTATGTGGCTCCAGAGACGATTGCCGACCCGCAAATACGCCAGTGGCTCGAGGCCTCGATCAAGGCCGGACGACCCGGGCCGGAGAATCAGGCCATTCGCGCGCATCAGCCGGACGTGATGCGTTCATTCACCACGACCTTTGACATGCTGTTCAAGAAAGACAAGGGCACCGTGGAGTGGGAGCTCAAGGAACTGCTGCGGGCCTACATCGCCATCAGCATGTCCTGCAATTATTGAATGAACCAGGGATCCGCGCAGGGTGCGCGGAACAAAGAAGACCGGATGTCGGAAGTGCATAAGTACGAAGAGTCCGAGCGGTTTACGGCGCGCGAAAAACTCGCCTTGAGCTATGCCGACGCCATCATGTGGGCTCCGGAGAGAGCGGACGATGCCCTGTGGCAGCGGCTGCACGCCGAATTCAGCGAGCCGCAGATCGTGGAGATCGGGTACTGGACAGGATTCATCTTCGGCGGGCAACGCTGGCTGCGCACGCTGCAGACCCAAGCCGGTGAACTTTCCGCATTTCTCGCGCAAAAGAGAAACGAAAAAGCATAGCCGTGACCCGCCGCCCCTGGTACAGAGACCTTTACGTGCAGGTCCTGGTGGCGATCGCCCTGGGCATCTTCGCCGGGCACTTCTTCCCCCAAGCAGGCATAGCCCTCAAACCGCTGGGCGACGGTTTCATCGCGCTCATCAAAATGATGATCGGGCCGGTGATCTTCTGCGTGCTGGTGCAGGGCATCGGGTCCATGACCGACATGAAGAAGGTCGGGCGCGTGGGCTTGAAGACGCTGGTTTATTTCGAAGTGGTGTCCGTGTCGGCGCTGCTCATCGGCATGCTGGTGGCGCAAGCGGGGCAGCCGGGCCGGGGATTGAACATCAATCCGGCATCGCTCGACGCCAAATCAGTGGCCGCGTACGTCAGCCACGCCAGCCGCGCCAAGGATGCCGGACTCCTCGCCCGGCTGCTGGAAATCATTCCCGCAACGTTTCTGGATGCCTTCGTTCACGACAATGTTCTACAGGTGGTGCTGATCGCCATCCTCTGCGGCTTCGCCATTTCGCGCCTGGGAGAGGGCAGCGCCCGGGTGACGCGCGCGGTCAGCGTGGCCAGCAAAGTGTGTTTCGGCATCATCCGCATGATCGTGCAACTGGCGCCCATTGGCGCATTTGGAGCCATGGCCTTCACCGTCGGCCGTTACGACCTCGCCGCGCTCTCCAATCTCGCCAAGCTGATTGGAACTTTTTATCTCACCAGTGTGATCTTCGTCGTGCTCATTCTCGGGAGCATCGCGTACCTGGCGGGCTTTTCGCTCTTCCGTTTTCTCGCCTACATCAAGGACGAGCTCCTGATCGTGCTGGGCACCAGCTCGTCGGAAACCGTGATTCCGGACATGCTCCAGAAGCTGGAGCGCCTGGGCGCGCCGCGCTCGATTGTGGGGCTGGTGTTTCCGATGGGCTACAGCTTCAATACCGACGGAGCGAATATCTATATCACCCTGGCGGTGCTCTTCCTGGCGCAGGCCACCAACGTGCATTTCACGCTGGGGCAGGAGGTGCGCGTGCTGCTCTTCGCCATGATTGCGTCGACGGGAGGCGCGGGCGTGCCCGGCGGAGCTTTCGTGAAGGTGGCGGCGGTGCTCAGCGTCTTCCCCGAAATACCCGTGCAAGCGCTGGCGCTTCTGCTGGGAGTCGACAAATTCATGAGCGAATGCCGGGCCTTGACGAACGTCGTCGGCAACGGCGTGGCCACGATTGTGGTCAGCCGGTGGGAGGGCGAACTGGACGTGGCGAAAATGCGCGAGGTACTTGGCGGCAAATAGCGCCGGCAAACAACGATAGATCGAAATACGAGATCCCACAACACCAGCAGCAATCCGCACGGAGAACAAGCGAGGCCATTCCCTTCTCCGGACCGGCCCCCATATCTACCGCCTTCGCGACAAAAAGGGCCTCTCCCCTTGCGCGGCCGCAGGGCCCGGCGCGGCCTCGCACAAAGCGGCGTTACCCCTTATACTGAGCGCTCGGCCGCAGCGTAAGCGCGCCGTGGCGCCCGTTGCGCAAAATCCATCGCGAGGTCCGCGCGTGTCCGACTCCGCTCTAAAGTCCAAGCTGAACGTGCACTCCCCCGAATGCGAAAAGAATGCGCGCCACGTCGTGGACCTCCTGACGGAGATGAAAAACGAAGAGGAGCGCATCCGCCAGGGTGGCGGCGCAAAAGCCATCGAGGCGCAGCACAAGAAGAGCCGGCTGACGGCGCGGGAGCGCATCGCCAAGCTGAGCGACCCCAAAACGGCATTCTTCGAGCTGGGCCTGTATGCCGCGTACGAAATGTACGAGGAGTGGGGCGGGGCGCCCTCCGCGGGGACGATTACCGGGCTGGCGCGGGTGTGCGGGCGGCTGTTCATGATCATCGCCAACGACGCCACGGTGAAGGCCGGGGCGTTCTTTCCGATGACCGCGAAGAAGGTGATCCGCGCGCAGAATATCGCCATCGAGAACCGCATCCCGACGATCTATCTGGTGGATTCCGCTGGGGTGTTCCTCCCCTTGCAGGAGGACGTGTTTCCGGATACCGACGATTTCGGGCGGGTGTTCCGCAACAACGCGGTGATGAGCGCGATGGGCATTCCGCAGATCACGGCGATCATGGGCATGTGCGTGGCGGGCGGGGCGTACCTGCCGGTGATGTGCGACCACATTTTGATGACCGAAGGCTCGGGGCTGTTTCTGGCGGGGCCGGCGCTGGTGCAGGCGGCAATCGGGCAGAAGACCTCGGCGGAGGAACTGGGCGGAGCGAAGATGCACGCGCAGATCAGCGGCACGGTGGACTTCCGCGAGGCGGACGACGAGAGCTGCCTGAAGCGCATCCGGGCCCTGGTGGACAAGATGGGTGCGGCGAATGCTTCACCCTTCAGCCACGAGAAGGCGCGCGAGCCGCTGTATCCGGGCGAGGAGATCTACAGCGTATTTTCGAGCGATCCGGCGAAGCAGTACGACATGCGCGAGGTGATCGCGCGGGTGGTGGACGGCAGCGAGTTCGAGGAGTACCGCGTGGAATACGGCGAGACGCTGCTGTGCGGGTATGCGCGGATCGGCGGGTGGGCCGTGGGCATTGTGGCCAACCAGAAAAAGCACGTGCAGACGCTGGCGCGGGGTTCGGACCAGAAACGCATCGAGTTCGGCGGGGTGATTTACACGGAGTCGGCGGAGAAGGCGGCGCGCTTCATCCTGGACTGCAACCAGAACCGCATTCCGCTGGTGTTTCTGCATGACGTGAACGGATTCATGGTGGGCAAGGACGCGGAGTGGAGCGGGATCATCCGCGCCGGGGCCAAGATGGTCAACGCGGTGGCCAACAGCGTGGTGCCGAAGATTACGGTGATCTGCGGCGGGAGCTTCGGCGCCGGGCACTACGCCATGTGCGGAAAGGCCTACGATCCGCGCTTTATTTTTGCGTGGCCGACGGCGCGCTACGCGGTGATGAGCGGGGATGCCGCGGCGGGCACGCTGGCGGAGATCAAGCTGAAGCAATTGGAGCGCGAAGGCAAAAAGGTGGACGAGAAGCTGCGCAAGGAAATGTACGAGGCGGTGAAGGCGACCTACGAGCACCAGACGGACCCGCGCTATGCGGCAGCCCGGCTGTGGGTGGATGCGATCATCGATCCGGCGCACACGCGCGAGGCGCTCATCTGGGCGCTGGAGGCAGCTGCGTTGAATGCCGAGATCAAAGAATTTAAGACAGGAGTTCTGCAAACCTGACATGGAGCCTGTGAAGCTGATCGAGTGCCCGCGCGATGCGTGGCAGGGATTGCCGGAGTTTATTCCGACGGAGTACAAGGCGGAATATCTGAAGGAGCTGGTGCTGGCGGGATTCCAGCACATTGACGCGGTGAGCTTTGTTTCGCCCAAGCATGTGAAGCAGATGGCGGACAGCGAAGAGGTGATGAAACTGTTGAATACTTCCCTGCCCGCGGACGTCGCGCGGCCGGAGATTATCGGGATCGTGGTGAATGAAAAGGGGCTGGAGCGGGCGCTGGCCACGCCGGGGGTGACGACGATCGGCTACCCGTACTCCATTTCGGCGTATTTCCGGCGCGCCAATGCCAACATGAGCCGCAGCGAATCGCGGGCACTGGTGGAAAAGCTGAGGAAGGGGACGGCGGCGGCGGGACGCGACCTGGTGATTTACATTTCGATGGCCTTCGGGAATCCCTACGACGAGCCGTGGGGGCCCGAGATCGTGGAGGAAACGCTGGAGTGGCTGAAGGATATTCGGGTGCGCACGGTTTCGCTGGCGGATACGGCCGGAAATGCTGCGCCAGAGCTGGTGGGTACGCTGTACAACCAGGTGAAGAACCACGTGGCGGGGATCGAGCTGGGAGTGCACCTGCACAGCCGGCCAGAGACCATGGAGGCCAAAGTGTTGGCGGCGTACGCGGCGGGCTGCCGGAGATTCGATAGCGCGCTGACGGGACTGGGCGGGTGCCCCTTTGCGGGGGACGAGTTGGTGGGGAACCTGGCCACGGAGACGGTGCTGGCGGCGCTGCGCACGGCGGGCGGAGATCCCGGTGTGAGCTCCGAACGCCTGGCCCGCGTCATCCAGATGAGCAACGAAATTCGCCAGAAATACGCGCCCGCGCCGCTACCCAATTGAGGAGACTTTTTCCCCTATGTACTCGACTCTGCTGCTCGAAACGGCGAACGACGTCGCCACCATCACGCTGAACCGCCCGGAGAAGCGCAACGCCATCTCGACGCAGATGATTCAGGAGCTGCTGAGCGCGCTGGAGGAGATTGAAAAGGGCGGGGCGCGGCTGGCGATTCTCACGGGGAACGGCAAAGCGTTCTGCTCGGGGATGGACCTGGAGATGCTGGCGGCCATTGCCCGGCAGTCGCCGGAGGAAAACCTGGAGGATTCGCGGCGGATGGCGGGAATGTTCCGGCGGATCTGGAGTTTCCCGAAGCCGCTGATCGCGGCGGTGAACGGGGCGGCGCTGGCGGGCGGCTGCGGGATCGCCACGCTGTGCGACTTCACGCTGGCCGCGCCGGTGGCGAAATTCGGGTACACGGAGGTGAAGATCGGGTTTCTGCCGGCGATCGTTTCGGTATTCCTGACGCGGCAGATCGGGGAAAAGCGCGCGCGGGACCTGCTGCTCACGGGACGAATCGTCGAGGCGGTCGAGGCGAAAGAGCTGGGACTGGTGACGGAGGTGGTACCGGCGGAGCGGCTGCTGTGGCGCGCGCGGGACCTGGCGGATACGCTGCTGGCGGCAAGCCCGACGAGCCTGGCGTGCACGAAACGCATCCTGACCGACGCGGCCGCCGCGGGGCTGGACGCCGACCTCGAGCGGGCCATTGCGGAGAACGCGCGCGTGCGCTCGACCGCGGATTTTCGCGAGGGGCTGGCGTCGTTCCTGCAAAAACGCAAGCCGGTATGGCGCGGCGAAGAGGGCGCGTGAGGATGAGCCACCACGACACGGCGCTGCGCGTGCGCTACGCGGAAACCGACCAGATGGGCGTGGTCTACCATGCCAACTACCTGATCTGGTTCGAGGTGGGGCGCGTCGAGCTGCTCCGTTCGCTGGGATTCAACTACAAGGAGATGGAAACGCAGGACGATTGCCACATCGTGGTTGCTGACGTGCATTGCCGGTATCACCGCCCGGCGCGCTACGACGATGTGCTGCGGGTGCGGACACGCATCGCCAAATCCGGCATGCGCATGATCAAGTTTTCTTACGAACTTTTCCGCGAGGCGGACGAAGAACTGCTCGCCACGGGGGAGACGACACACCTCATCTGCGGAAAGAACGGCCGGCCCAAGTCCCTCCCGGAAAAATATCGCGCGGTCCTGGCGGTTCCTGCGGCCAAGGCCGCCAAGCGGAGAGATGCATGACGGTCACGATTGCGGGTAACAGCCTGACGTTTGCGCAGCTTTACGACGTGGCCTTTCGCGGCGCGGCGGTGGAGGTTGCGGCGGAGGCGGCGGAGCGCATGAATGCGTCGCGGGGCGTAGTGGAGCGCGTGGTGCGCGAGGGAGCTACGGCTTACGGGATCAACACGGGCTTCGGCAAGCTGGCCTCCGTGCGCATTTCCGCGGACCAGGTGCGGCAGTTGCAGGTAAATCTGGTGCGCTCGCACTCTTGCGGAGTGGGCGCGCCGCTGAGCGAAGCGGAAACGCGGGCAATGATGCTCTTGCGGGCGAATGCGCTGGCCAAGGGATTGAGCGGAGTGCGGGCGTCCACGGTGGAGACGCTGTGCGCGATGCTCAACGCCGGGGTGCATCCGGTGATTCCGGGGCAGGGTTCGGTGGGAGCTTCGGGGGATCTGGCGCCGCTGGCGCACTTGGCGCAGGTGGTGATCGGCGAGGGGCAGGCGCGCTACCGGGGGGAGATTCTGCCCGGGGGCGTGGCCATGAAGCTAGCGGGGATCGCAGCGGTGGCGCTGGAGGCCAAAGAGGGGCTGTCGCTGCTGAATGGGACGCAGGGGATGCTGGCGCTGATCAGCATCGCGCTATACGACGCGGACGCGCTGGCGGATACGGCGGACGTGGCCGCGGCGCTCTCGATGGACGCGCTGCGCGGCACACCGAACGCGTTTGACCCAAGGATCATGGAGGCGCGGGCCTACCCCGGAGCGGCGGTGACGGCGCGCAATCTGGTGCGGCTGAACGAAGGCAGCCAGATCCGGGCTTCGCATCGCGGGGCGGAGAAAGATCCGCGAGT